>JBGOYY010000150.1:0-2535 GCA_041479905.1 Candidatus Aminicenantia bacterium | reverse complement strand
TGGAGGGAGGTCATCGGGGTCCGGAGCTCGTGGGACACGGAGGAAATGAACTCGGTCTTCATCCGGCCGAGCTCCTCCGACTTCTCCCGCGAGGCCCGCTCGTAGACGACCTCTTCCTGGAGCCGGATCCGGCGCAGGGCCGCGGCCGTTTCGACGGCCAGGGTCTCGAGGAGCTCCCGGTCCTCGTCCGTGAATTTCAAGCCCGACTTTTTCCGGCCGACGAAAACCCAGCCGGCAGGAGCGCCCTCGACGAGCGGGAGCGGCAGGGTGACTTCGTAGCCGGGGACCTCCGGCCTCACGTCCGTCCAGGAGGCGCCCGACTCCGGACGGCGGGCGAGGAGGGAGACGGCCGCGTCGTCGAGCCCTCGCCGCAGGACGATCCCGGGCGGCCCATCGCCCGGCTCGAGGACGAGCCCGCCGACCTTCTCCACGGGGAGGATATCGGCGAGAGTGTTTTCGAGAAGATCCAGGAGCTCTCCGGCGCCGCAGGCCTTCTCGGCCGCCGCGTTGAAGCCGGAGACGGCCCTCCGGTAGTCGTAGCCCCTGCGAAAAAAGGCCTTGTCCACGAGGACTTGGATCCTGTTCCGGGCGGGCGCGAAAGCCACGGCCGCGATGACGGCCGCGCCGACCGGGACCCACCCCCGGCCCGGACGAGCCGGCCCGGCGAAGATCTGTTTCAGCCCTTCGATCGACAGCAGGTAGACGCCGACCGTGACCATGGTCAGGAACGAGTAGACGAGGCTCCGGTTGATGATCAGGTCGACGTCCATGAGCTTGTATTTCAGGATGGTGAAGGCCAGGGAGAACGGCAGGAGGACGAAAAAGGCGCTGGCGAACTCCTCGCCGAGCGGCGGGGACAGGTTGAGGCTGAGGGGAAGCTGGTAGAGGAGCACGAACGGGCCGAGCCCCATGACCAGGCCCAACAAGACCCACTTGATCTGATCCCGGCGCTCGCGGGAGGCCGAGGCCCGATAGGACCGGATGAGGCTGACGACCGTCACGACGCACAGGGCCAAAAAGTAGAGACGGAAGATGACGAAATATTCCTTTAGGCGGAAGATTTCGACCGACGGCAAGAGGAGAGAGGAGGCAAACACGGCGCTGAAAAACCCCCCGAAAAGAAGGGATGCGCCCCAGATCGCGAGGAACCCGCGAGCCTTGCCGCGGGGGGCGAGCGTCAGCGCGAATCTCAGGAGGAGGGCCGGCGTCAGCATATAGGCGAAGAAAAAGAGGACCCCGGGGACGAGATAGAGCGCCCTCCCCTGGACACCGTACCACTCTCCGCTGATCATCACGGCCGAGGAGAAGGCCATGCACAGCCAGAAAAAGATACGCGCCCGCGCGTCCTCGGAGCGGAGGATGAAGACCGCGAAGCCGAGGATGAAGCCGAAAACCCCCGTCAGAAGGTAGACGATAGGGAACGTCCCGTTAGCATAATGAGGAACGAGGCGCTCGCGGACGGTCTCCTCCCGGCCGTCCTTCACGAAGACGAAATCGACCGGGTCGCCGATCCGGTGGCGAGCCGCGACGAACTTGAAATCGAACTCCTGATCGCTGATTTCGAATCCATCGGCCCGGACGACCGCCTGGGGCAGGAGTTCGCCGGGGATTCCCGTCGCCTGAGCCAGCGCGTCCCAGGGTATTTCCGCCCGGCCGAGGAGCCCGACGAAGGCGACGACGCTCAGCCCGAGGATGCCGGCCCCGGCAAGGAGCGAAAAATGGAATGCCGCTTTCTTGCGTCCCATCTATTGCCTGACTGGCCCATTATAAAATATTGCGCCTGCGGATTTCAAGGAGACGGGACGGGCGGGCTTGAACGCGGGCCGGGACCGTGTTACATTCTAGGCTCACCCGAAGAGCCAAGGGAGGGGAAATGGCCCGAAATCCGATCGATAATTCATCCATCATCACCATCGAGCGCCACATCCTCGAGGAACAGGCCTTCCACCCCGAGGCCACGGGCGTCCTGACCAATATCCTCTACGATCTGGCCCTGGCCGGGAAGGTCATCGCCAGCAAAACGACCCGGGCCGGCCTGGCCGAGATCCTCGGCCGGACAGAGGACATCAACATCCAGGGCGAAACGGTGATGAAACTCGACCGCTTCGCCGACCTGACGATCTCCCGCCTCACCGATCATACGGGCCGGCTGGCCGGTCTCGCCTCCGAGGAAAACGCCGAGTTCATGCCCATCCCCGACAAGTACCCCATGGGGAAATACCTGCTCGTCTTCGACCCTCTCGACGGCTCCGCGAACGTCGACTACAACATGCCCATCGGCACGATCTTCGGGATCTACAAGCGGACGGGCGTGGACGGCCCGGTGAGCGTCTCCGAATTCCTCCAGCCCGGCCGGAATCTGGTCGCCTCCGGCTACATCGCCTACGGGACGAGCACGATGTTCGTTTACACGGCGGGCCACGGCGTCCACGGCTTCACGCTCGACCCGGCGGTCGGCGAGTTCCTCCTGTCCCACCCCGACATCAAGATCCCGCCGGCCAAGTATTTCAGCGTCAACCTCGGCTACCAGCTCTA
>JBGOYY010000149.1:0-2635 GCA_041479905.1 Candidatus Aminicenantia bacterium | reverse complement strand
GGCGAATACATGCTGTCTTTATAGAAGCCGAGGTGGCCTGAGGTCTGCCAGAGGGCCGCCCGCCCGATGTGCGGGGTGAACAGGATGTCGTAGCCGCCGGCCCAGTGGCGTTCCCGCCAGTGCTGCTCGATGACGGCCCGGACGCGGGCGCCCTTCGGATGCCAGAGGACGAGGCCGCCGCCGATCTCGTCGCTGGTGCTGAAGAGGTCGAGTTCCGCGCCGAGCCGGCGGTGGTCGCGCTTCTTGGCCTCTTCGAGCAGGCGCAGGTGGTCTTCGAGCTCCTTCTTGGAGAAAGAGATCGTTCCGTAGATCCGCTGCATCTGCGGGCCCCGTTCGTCGCCCTTCCAGTAGGCCCCCGACACCGAGAGCAGCTTGACGTGCTGGAGGGCGCCGGTCGCGGGCACGTGCGGGCCGAGGCAGAAATCGGCGAACGGCCCCTGCCGATAGACGGTCACGGTCACGTCGCCTTTCTCCCGGATGAGCTCGATCTTGAGCGCCTGCTTTTTTTCCTCGAACATGCGGACGGCCTCGTCCTTCGTCAGGACGAGCCTCTCGACGGGGATATTCTCCCGAGCGAGCTCCTTCATCCGCTTCTCGATGGCTTCCAGGTCCTCGGGCGTGAAGGCCTTTTCCCGTAGGAAGTCGTAATAGAAGCCGGTTTCGACGGCCGGCCCGATGCCGGTCTTCGTCTCGGGGTAGAGATCCAGGACGGCGTGGGCCAGGAGGTGCGCGGCGCTGTGCCTCAGAACGTCGATTGTCATACCGGTTTCGTCACTCATTCTCTACGACCGTTGTGGTTCACAAGGGCGGGCGATTCAATTCCTGCCGGTCCGACGGCTCCTTGAATTCTGACCGCTTGATTCTCGTGGTAGGCGCGGAGGGGATTGAACCCACGGCCTCTTCCGTGTCAGGGAAGCGCTCTCCCACTGAGCTACGCGCCTAACTTTCGCCTTTTAAGGCTGTTATATATTAAGGAAATCGGGCGGAACTGTCAATACGCCCGGACATTCTCCCGGGGCTGGCCCGCGAGCCGCTCTGTCGGCTATAATGGGGGCGGAAAAGCGGACGACCATGATCGGCATCCTCTCCGATTCCCACGACAATCTGACCCGGGTCCGGAAGGCCATCCGCCTGTTCAACGACGCCGGCTGCGACCTGGTCATCCACGCCGGCGATTTCGTCGCCCCCTTCACGGTCGATGAGCTCCGCAACCTCCGGGCCCCGGTCAAGGCGGTCTTCGGCAACTGCGACGGCGAGAGGGCCGGCCTGGCCAAGGCCTTCGAGGGGCTGGGCGAGATCCGGGAGGCGCCCCTGAAATTCTCCCACGCCGGCCTCCGTTTCTTCGTTTGCCATCTCGACACCCACGTCGGTCGGCGCGTCGCGTCGAAATCCTTCGACGTCATCGTCTTCGGGCACACCCACAAGCCCCTGGCCGAGCGCCGGGACGGGGTCCTTCTCGTCAACCCCGGAGAGGCGGGCGGCTGGCTCGGGGGCAAAAGCACGGTCGCCCTCCTCGACCCGGCCGCCCGGACCGCCGAAATCATCACCCTCTAGAGGTTCGCCATGGCCCACCCCCTCAACCGCCGCCAAAAGCCCGCCTGGCAGAAGGTCCGCCGGATTCCCTCGCCGCCACGCCAGCCGGATATGCTCAAAAAGGCCCCCGGCCGCAAAATTTCCCCTCCCTCAAAGCCCAAATAAGGGTTTTCCCCAATAATCGGGGCCGAGGGGCTGGACGGCAAGAATCCTCGTCGCCCAGGGGCGTTCCAAGAGGAGGCCATCGGGAACAGGGGCTGAGGGTGTCGTCAGAGGGAGCATAAAGCGGTGATTTAGCCGTCCCGGGTCGGATACGCGGACTCCTCCCACCGGATCCGGCCAGGGAAGGCGTAAAGAATCACCGCAGCGGACGGAGACGATGCCCGAGGCCCATGGGCGGCCGATGGCGGGAGTACTCCGGGCGATATGGCGAGGATTCTTGCCGGTCGGTCCCCTCGGCCCTTCTGTTGATTTAAAACCCTTGGTGGGCTATACTTATCCTTCTTTTCGGACAACTGAAGATTCGGAATTAGCGGACGGAGAAGTTTTTATAAAAAGAAAGGAGAATGCATCGTGAAAAAAGTCATCATCATGGGCGCCGCCGGGCGCGACTTTCACAACTTCAACACCTATTTCCGCGGCAATAAGGCTTATCGGGTGGTCGCCTTCACGGCGACGCAGATCCCCGATATCGAGGGGCGCAAGTACCCCGCGGAGCTGGCCGGCAAGCTCTATCCCAAGGGCATCCCGATCCACGCCGAGGCGGAGCTCGACGACCTCATCGCCGCCCACAAGGTCGACGACGTCCACCTTGCTTACAGCGACCTCCCCCACGAGTACGTCATGCACAAGGCCTCCCAGGTCCAAGCCGCCGGGGCCAACTTCGTCCTGCTCGGCCCCAACGACACGATGATCAAGAGCCGCAAGCCCGTCGTCTCCGTTTGCGCCGTCCGCACCGGTTCGGGCAAGAGCCAGACCAGCCGCAGAGTGGCCGAGATCCTCCAGAAGAAGGGCCGCAAGGTCGCCGCCATCCGCCATCCCATGCCCTACGGCGACCTGGTCAAGCAGAAGGTCCAGCGCTTCGCCGACTACGCCGACCTCG
>JBGOYY010000148.1:0-2649 GCA_041479905.1 Candidatus Aminicenantia bacterium | reverse complement strand
TCCCGTCCCTGAGGGAGTCCGTCTTGACATCCGGGTGAGCCAGGTCAAGGGCCGCTTCGTTTTCCCCCTCTGGGTCGAATGGCGGCGCGCCGGCGAGTCCGGCCGGAGGATGTTCGTCGTCGACGAGACGACCGAAGAGGTCTCCCTGACCCTGCCGCGGCGGCCCGATAAGGTCCGGTTCAATCCCGACAAGGCCGTGCCCGGCAAGTTCTATTAGGCGGTCAGGGACGGCTTCCCGCGGCTCCGGTCAGGTCGGAAACCCGCTCGTATCGATGTGGAGCCGCTTGATCATCTCGTTGAGCGTCGTCGGTTTGACCCCGAGCAGCTTGGCGGCCTTGTTCTGGACCCCCTTCGTTTTCTTCAGGGCGGCGAGGATGATCTTTTTCTGGAAGGCCTGAGTCCGGTCCCTCAGGTCCAGGGACTCTTCCGAGGCGATGAGCGCCTCGTCGTCGACCTCTCCCTCCCGGAGCAGGAAGGGGGGGAGGGAGGCCCGCGTGATGACCTTGGAGCGGGACAGAACGATGGCCCGTTCGACGAGGTTCTCGAGCTCCCGGACGTTGCCCGGCCAGTCGTGGGCGTCGAGGATTTCGAAGACGTCTTCGCTGACCCCTTCGACCTCCTTGCGGTTCTCGCGGGCGTAGATCTCGACGAAGTGCTTGACGAGCTGGGGGATGTCCTCCTTCCTCTGGCGCAGGGGCGGGATCTCGATCTTGATCACGTTCAACCGGTAGAAGAGGTCTTTGCGGAAGAGCTTTTGGGCGATGAGCTCCTCGATGTCCGCGTTCGTGGCCGCGAGGATCCGGACGTCGACCTTGATCGTCTGGGTGCCGCCGAGCCGCATGAATTCCTTCTCCTGCATGACCCGGAGCAGCTTGGCCTGCGTTTCAAGGCTGATGGAAGAGACCTCGTCGAAGAAGATCGTCCCCGTGTCGGCGGCCTCGAAGAGGCCCTTCTTCAGGGCAACGGCGCCCGTGAAGGCTCCCTTGACATGCCCGAAAAGGTGGCTTTCGAGAAGGTCGGGCGGGAGAGACCCGCTGTTGACCGTGATGAAAGGGGCCTCGACCCGGTTCGAGTTCAGGTGGATGGCCCGGGCGACAAGCTCTTTCCCCGTGCCGCTCTCCCCCTGGAGGAGGATTGTGCTCCGTGTCGGCGCGGCGGCCTTGACCAGCTCGAAGACGCTTTTCATAGCCTGGCTCTTGCCGATGATGTTGGCGAAGCCGTAGCGCTGGCGGAGCTCGTCCTTGAGGCGGATGTTCTCGTCCTGGAGGCGCTTGCGTTCGACGGCCTTCTCGATAGCCAGGAGGAGATCATCGTGCTTGAAGGGCTTCTGGACGTAGTCCAGGGCGCCGATCTTCATGGCCGAGATGGCCGATTCGACCGAGCCGTAGGCCGTGATGATGATGACCGCGGCCAGGGGGTCGACCTTCTTGATCCTCCGGAGGACTTCGATCCCGTCCATCCCCGGCATGAGGAGGTCGAGGAGGATGACGTCGAAGGATTGGGACGGAAACTTCTCCAGGGCCTCCTCGCCGGAGGCGGAGATCTCGACCTCGTAGCCCTCCGACGTCAGGAGCTGGGCCAGGACGTCGTGGATGACGGGTTCGTCGTCGATGACGTGGATGATGCCTTTACTGCTCATGGTTCATGTCCTGAGGATCGGGGATTTCGGGTTCTGGGAGCCGTCCCGGCCGACCGGCAGGATGATCGTGAACGTGGACCCCCGGTCGATTTCGCTCTGGACCTGGATGTGGCCTTCGTGCTCCTTGACGGTGGCGTAGCTGATGGACAGGCCGAGTCCCGTCCCCTTACCGACCCCCTTCGTCGTGAAGAAGGGGTCGAAGATGTGGGAGAGGTGCTCGGGCTTGATGCCCGTCCCGGTGTCCGAAACGCGGACGACCGCGGCGTCGTTCTCCTGGCTCAGGCGGATCCGCAGATCCCCTCCCTGGGGCATGGCGTCCAGCGCGTTGAGGATGATGTTGATGAAGACCTGCTGGAGCCGTTCGCCCTGGGCGTAGAGCGGCGGGACGGGCTCGAGCTCGAGCGCGAGACGGATGTTCATGTTCTTCAGCTTGTGGTCGATGAGCGACAGGATCTCCTCGATGCTCTCCTTGAGGTCGACGCGCTGGAACGAAGCGTCGGACGGGCTGCGGGCGAACGTCAGGAGGTTCTTGATGATACGGGCGACCCGGTCGGTCTGGGCCTCGATCTTCTCCAGGATCTGGGCGTAATGGGTGCCGGCCAGCGTTTTCTGGAGCATCTGGATGTAGCTCGAGATCCCCGTCAAGGGCGTGTTGATCTCGTGGGCGACGCCGGCCGAGAGCAGCCCGATCGAGGCCAGCTTCTCCGAGGTCAGGAGCTGCTGCTGGAGTTGGATCTTGTCGGTGATGTCCTCGAAGACGATGATGGTCCCGTAGGCCCGGAGGGCGTTGTCCAGGAGCGGCGTCCGGGCGATGTCGAAGATCTTCTTCCCGCCCCCGCCCGTCTCCAGCGTGATCTCGCTCAGAAGCCAGAAGTCCTGCTGGGTTTCCGGCGGGAACAGGGCGCTGAACGTGGCCGGGCCCAGGACGTCCCGGAGCCGATTTCCGATGGCCGCCTCTTTCCGAACGGAGATCTGGTCCTCGAGGACCCTGTTCCAGCCGATGACGACGC
>JBGOYY010000147.1:0-2908 GCA_041479905.1 Candidatus Aminicenantia bacterium | reverse complement strand
TCGTCGTCCTGGTCAATAGCAAACGCTACGGCGGCGGCAGCATCGGCCTCGACTACTGCGTGACCACCGTCGACCACCCCTCGAGCCCGCAGGTCTTCGTCCACGAGCTCGGACACTCCTTCGCCTACCTGGCCGACGAGTACTACCAGTCCGAAGTCTCCTATAACGATTTCTACCCCGCGGGCGTCGAACCGCTCGAGGCCAACATCACCGCCCTCCTCGACCCGGCCAACGTCAAGTGGAAGGACCTCCTATCGCCGGGGATCGGCGTCCCGACCGAATATGGCAAGGACAAGGCCGAGGCCCTCCAGGCCGAAAGACGGGCGGGCCGGGAGGCCCGAGCCAGGGACATCGAGGCGGCGAAAAAGAAGGGCGCTCCGGAAGAGGAGATCAAGCGCATCGAGAAGAAATACAAGGCGGCCGACGCCGACCTGGCCGCCCGGGGCGAGGCCGTCCGCAAGGAGTACGCGGCGCTCGACGACAAGGTCGGCGTTTTCGAGGGCGCGGGCTACGCCTCGAAGGGTCTTTATCGGCCCATGATTCACTGCATCATGATCTTCAACCCGAAGAACGAATTCTGCCGGGTTTGCCAGAGGGCCATCGGCCGCATGATCGATTTCTACAGCCGATGAACGTCAGGCCTCTTGTCGCCGTCTTCGCCTCGGCCGCCCTCTTCGGGGCGAGCCTGCCCCTGGCCAAGCTCCTCCTCGGCGGGATCCCTCCGGTCGCGCTGGCCGGGCTTCTCTATGCCGGGGCTTTCCTGGGGCTCGCCGTCTACCGCGGCGCGGCCGGATTCGCCCGACGCCGGAGCCGGTCCCAAGGGAGCGCTGGGGAGGCGCCGCTCGAAAAACGTGACCTCCCCTGGCTCGCCGGGGCCATCCTGTCCGGAGGCATAGGGGCCCCGATCCTCCTGATGCTCGGGCTCAGCCGGGTCACGGGATTCGCCGGCTCTCTCCTCCTCAATTTCGAAGCGGCGGCCACGGCCCTGATCGCGGTTTTGCTTTTCCGGGAAAACGCAGGGCGGCGTGTTTGGGCTGCCCTCGCCCTCATGACCGCGGGCGGGGTGCTCCTCTCCTGGAATTCCGGCCAGGGCCGTCTCGAGCTCGCCGGGCCCCTCCTCGTCCTGGCGGCCATGGCCGGATGGGGCCTCGACAACAACCTCACCCGGCAGATCTCCGACAAAGACCCGGTCCAGATCGCCATGGTCAAGGGGCTCGTCTCGGGCGTGTTCTCGCTGGGCTTGGCCTTCGCCCTGGGGCAAGGCGTTTCGCCGGAGCTCCCGGTCCTCGCCGGGCTCGCGGTCGGGGCGCTGGGCTATGGGCTGAGCCTGGTCCTGTTCATCAAAGGCTTGAAAGGCCTGGGGGCTTTCCGGGCGGGGGCCCTGTTCAGCATCGCCCCGTTCGCCGGGGCCCTGGCTTCGATCCTCGTCCTTGGCGATAGGGTCAGGCCGGGCCTGGCCGCGGCCGGCCTGCTCATGGCCGCTGCCGTGGTCCTCGTCGTCCGCGATAAGCACGCGCATGCCCATCATCACCATCGGATAACCCACTCCCACGCCCACGTCCACGCGGACCTTCATCATGACCACGCCCACGAAAGGGATGTCCGGGAGCCTCACCTCCACGGGCACGTCCACGAGGAGACGGACCACTTCCACGGCCATTGGCCGGACAGCGACCACCGGCACGGCCACTGAAGCTCCACGGACTCACGTCCGTGGAATCCCGCGAAGGGGATTGAACGACGAGGGAAAACGGGAAGGGCGGGTCAGGCCGCGGATTCGATGATGCCGCCGCCGAGGACGATGTCCTCGTGATAGAAGACCGCCGACTGGCCCGGCGCGACGGACGCGACGGGTTCGGCGAAGGCGATCCGCGTCCGTCCCTCGTCGAGCGGTGATATCTCCGCCCTGACGAACCGGCCGCCCGAGCGGACCTTGACTTGGACCTCCGCCGGGGCGGCGAGCCTTTCGACCATGCCCCAGGCGCAATCCCGAGCCAGGCACGACCGCGTATAGGTTTCGTCTTCCGGGCCGACAACGAGCCTGTTGTTCTTGGCGTCGATGGCGGTGACGTAGAGCGGGACGGGATGGGCGATGCCCAGTCCTCTCCGCTGTCCGATCGTGTAGTTCCAGACGCCGCGGTGCTTGCCGAGGACATGCCCTTTGCGGTCGACGATGTCGCCCTCGAGGCTCTCGTGCCGGAGAATGTCCTCGATGTCGCCGCCGTAAAAATCCTGGCTCTCCTTCTTGTCGTGGACGGGGAGATCCTCCTCTCGGGCGATCGTCCGGACCCGGCTTTTCGTGAGTTCCCCCAGCGGGAAAAGGGTCGCCGCGAGCTGTTCCTGGGACAGGCGGTAGAGAAAATAGGATTGGTCCTTGCGCGGATCGACGGCCTTTTTCAGCAGGAACCGCCCGAGGGCGGCGTCATGTTCCACCCGGGCGTAGTGCCCCGTCGCGAAACGATCGAATGCGAGCCCCGATTCCCTGGCCGCGTCGGGGAGGATGCCGAACTTGACCAGCTGGTTGCAGCGGACGCAGGGGTTCGGCGTCGTCCCGGCCAGGTATCCTTCCCGGAAATAGCGGAGGACGAGGTCCTCGTAGTTCGCCGAGCAGTCGAAGACATGGAGCGGAATACCGAGCCGGGCGCAGACGTCCCCGGCCGCCCGGATATCCTCGACCTCGTCAGGGCCGAAGCAGGCGCTCCTCGCGTCGCCCGGCGCGTCCGGGCCGGGCCAGATCTTCATGAGGATGCCGGAGACATCGTGCCCCGCCCGGAGCAGGAGGAGCGCGGCGACGGACGAATCGACCCCGCCGCTCATGCCGACGGCGACCTTCATCCTCTCTCCGGGTTCTCCAGGAAGCGGATAAGGTCCCGGGTGAAGCGGGCCGCCTCGGCCCCGTCGATGATCC
>JBGOYY010000146.1:0-2913 GCA_041479905.1 Candidatus Aminicenantia bacterium | reverse complement strand
GGCGAATAAAAGCCACATCCTGACCAAGAAGGCCTCCAAGCGCAAGCGGCACCTGGGCAAGAAGGCCGTCGCCAGCCCGGCCGACCGCAAGGCCCTCAAGACCATGCTCCCGTACGAAATGTAATCGCGCCCCGGGCGCAAGGAGACGACCATGCCACGTGTAAAACGCAGCACCAAGAGACGAGACCGGCGGAGGAAAGTCCTCGGCCTGGCCAAGGGATACTTCGGCGCCAAAAGCCGCAACTACCGGACAGCCAAGGAGGCGGTGGAGAAATCCCTGCTTTACGCCTACCGCGACCGGCGGGCCAAAAAGCGGGATTTCCGCAGCCTCTGGATCGTCCGGATCAAGGCGGCGGCCCTGATCAACGGGACCT
Source organism: Candidatus Aminicenantia bacterium (assembly GCA_041479905.1). GTDB lineage: Bacteria > Acidobacteriota > Aminicenantia > Aminicenantales > Saccharicenantaceae > RBG-16-66-30. The sequence continues at coordinate 2,539 of JBGOYY010000146.1, read as the reverse complement.
CCTACAGCCGATTCATCCGGGGCCTAAAGACCCTCGGCATCGCCCTGGACCGCAAGATCCTGGCCGAACTGGCCGTCAACGCCCCCGAAACGTTCGCCCATCTGGCCCGCAAGGCGAAAGACACAGCGGCCTAGCTGCCGGAGATGGCGGATCTCAAGGACCGGGTCGAAGGTCTCCGGAAGGCGTTCGAGGCGGAGGCCCTCAAGGTCGGCGACGCGAAGTCCCTCGAGGACCTGCGGAACCACTACCTCAGCCGGAAAAAAGGCCACGTCACCCTTCTGTTCGAGGAGCTGAAGTCCCTTTCGCCGGAAGAGAAGAGGGAGGCCGGCAGGCAACTCAACGAGTTCAAGGCCGTCCTCCAGGAACGCCTCCAGGCCCTTGAGAATGGTCTCTCAAAGACTTTTTCTTATCTGGGAAACGTCCCTGTGCGTTTGAGACCATCCTCCACCTTCGGGCTTTTTCCCCCCGACCTGACGCTCCCCGGCCGGAAAAAATACGTCGGGGCCGCACACCCGCTCGTCCTCTTCCAGCAGGAGATCGAGGACGTCTTCCTCGGCATGGGCTTCACCATCGAGGAGGGGCCGGAGATCGAGACCGATTACTACAATTTCGAGGCCCTCAATTTCCCCCCCCACCACCCGGCCCGGGACAGCTGGGACACGCTCTACATCACGGACGACCTTCTCCTGCGGACGCACACGTCGCCGGTCCAGATCCGGGTCATGGAAAAGAAGAAACCGCCCATCCGGATCATCATCCCCGGCCGGGTCTTCCGCCGGGAGACGCCCGACCCGACGCACCTGCCGATGTTCATGCAGATCGAAGGCCTCGTCGTCGACGAGGGCGTCACCTTCGCCCATCTCAAGGGCACGTTGGAGTACTTCATCCGGGCCCTGTTCGGCGAGAAGATCAAGGTCCGCTTCCGGCCGAGCTTCTTCCCCTTCACCGAGCCCTCGGCCGAGGTCGACATCGAGTGCATCGTCTGCGGCGGCCAGGACAAGTCCTGCCGGGTCTGCGGCGGGACGGGTTGGAAAGAGATCCTCGGTTCGGGCATGGTCGACCCGCAGGTCCTCAAGAACGTCAACATCGACCCGGAAAAATATTCCGGCTGGGCCTTCGGGCTGGGCATCGACCGGACGGCCATGTTCGCCTTCGGCATCACCGAGATGCGGCATTTCTACGAGAACGACCTGAGGTTCCTCAGGCAATTCGGGACGAAATGAAGATCAGCCTGGATTGGATCCGCGAATTCGTCACGGTGGACATCCCCCGCCAGGAGTTCCTCGACAGGCTGACCATGATCGGCCTCGTCGCCGACACGGTCGAGGAGAGGGACGGGGACGTGGTCCTCGACCTCGAGACCTATGCCAACCGGCCGGACACGCTCGGCCATCTCGGCGTCGCCCGGGAGATCGGGGCCATGCTCGGACTTTCGCTCATTGAGAAGAGCTGGCCGCTCGCCGAGCTCCCCCAGGCCACGACGGAGATCGCCGACGTCCAGATCTCGAGCGAAAACCTTTGCCCCCGTTACTGCGGCCTCGTCGTCCGGGACGTCCCGGTCGGCCCGTCGCCCGACGGACTGAGGCGCCGAGTCGAGGCCATGGGCCTCCGGCCGATCAACAACGTCGTCGACGTCTCGAACTACGTGCTCTTTGCCACGGCCCAGCCCATCCATACCTTCGATTTCGGAAAGATCGGCGGCGGCAAGATCGTTGTCCGCAAGGCGAAAAGGGGAGAGACCCTGAAGGACCTGGACGGCCGGACGCTCGAGCTCGCGGCCGACATGCTGGTCATCGCCGACGAGTCCCGGCCGGTGGCCCTGGCCGGCGTCATCGGCGGCGAGGCCTCCGGCATCACCGCCGCGACCCGGGACGTCTTCATCGAAAGCGCCAATTTTGACCCGGTCTCGATCCGCAAGACGGCCAAGAAACTGGGCCTCTCGACCGACGCCTCCTACCGTTTCGAGCGGGGGGCGGATGTCGGCTTCGCGCCGCAGGCCGCGCTCATGGCGGCCTCGCTCCTGACGCAGATGGGCGGCAAGGCCAGCCGCGGTCTTATCGACGTCTACCCGAAGCCTCACAAGCCCAAGTCCGTGCGGCTCCGCCTGCGGCGGATCGCCGAACTGCTGGGCGTCGACGTCCCCGAAAGCTTCGTCGTCGAAGTCCTGGGGCGCCTGGGCTTCCGCGTCGAGGCCGTTCACAAGGGCGTCTGGCGGGTGGAGGTCCCCACTTTCCGGGTGGACGTCGGGCGGGAAGCGGACCTCATCGAGGAGGTCGCCCGCTTCTACGGCTACGACCGGATCCCCTCGGAATTCTCGCCGGTCCGTTCGTTCGACTTGGGCGTCAACAGGAAGAGGGAACGTCTCGGAAGGATCCGGCAGACCCTGCTCGGCCAGGGTTTCGACGAGGTCATCAACTGGAGTTTCGCCGACCCGGAACGGGAAGCGGCGGCGGGGAGCGGCCTCCGGCCCGTGGACGTCCAGAACCCCATCTCGAGCCGGGCGTCCGTGCTGCGCACGACCCTCGTTCCGGGACTTCTC
>JBGOYY010000145.1:0-2993 GCA_041479905.1 Candidatus Aminicenantia bacterium | reverse complement strand
CTTCGGTGAGATAGGGCCACTCCTCCTCGATCTCGTCCTTCGTCAGCGTGAACTGGCTGTAGTCCTCCAGGTCCATGAAGGCGATGCTCGAAGCGTCGCCGTACAGGACCTGCACCGGCCGCCGCTCGAAATCGGCCTCGGCCAGGACGTCGTCACCGCGCAGGGCCTGGTCGATTTTACGCTTCGACTTCAGGTTGCGGAAACGGATCTTGTACAGCGTTACCGCCCCGCGGGCCGAGGGCGACTGGACCTTGATCGTCTCGACGATATGCGGGTCGCCCTCGATCTTGACGACGTCGCCCTTCTTTAAATCGGATGCCCTGAACATGGGAACGCCTACTTGATGATCTTCATCCCCTCAATCGTCGCCCCCATCACGCTCAAGACGCACTTGTCGATGACGCCCTTTTCGTTGCGGACGAACTGCATCTCGTAATACTGGCCGTTGGCCGCCACGGTGACGTCGAAAAAGAGGGGCTTTCCCTCGACGGGCTTTACCTCCTCGGGCGTCTCTCCGGCGGGGGCGCCGAAAAGCTTACCGTCATTCTCGGTGAACTGAATGATCATCGACTGCCCTTGGAAGGAGAAATCGTAGTCGCCGACGATTTCAGAGATGACCTTTTTCATGTCAACGGGCTTGTCCTGGGCGACCGCCGGGACGGCCAAAGCCGCCAGACAGGCCAGGGCCAGGAGAGCTGTCGCCGTTGTACGAATGTTCTTCTTCATATGTGCCTCCAAGTCGTCATTGGGTTTTCATATTATATACGTTCACCGGTCCGGCTTCGTTCCTCGAGGCGGTCCCAGGCGTTCCCTATTTCGGCCTGGCGTCCAGGTTCTTCCAGTTGAGCAGGGCGTTGAAGATGAGAAAGTAGGAGCCGTGCGTCTGGCTGCGCCAAGTAGGATTGAAGCTGAAGAGGACGACGTGGCCCTTGCCGAGCGTGACGTCGGCCAGCGCCGGAGAGCCGGCCAGTTCCTCGCCGCTCGCGAGGCCGCCGCTTATGAGCAGGTCGGCCGCGTTCCGGGCGAAGCTCAGGACGACCCTCGGCCGGACGGCCGGGGCCGGGCGCGGGCCTTCCTCGGCCGGCTGTTGCGGCGCGTCTTTTTGGGCCTTGCGGAACTCTTCCATGGTCCGCAGGCCGAGGTCCCTGGCCCTCCCCTGAGGGATGTCCGGATCGTTCACGGTTCCTCTCCCCGACACCCGTCCCGGCGGTGCGGTCATCCCGGGCATCATGCCCATGGACCGGCCGCCCATCCCGCCCAGGGCGAAGACGGGGGATTGGCTGAAGTAGATGCCGAGCGTTTCATCGTAGCCGTAGACGAGGGGGCTCGTCTTGTCGCCGACGTCGGCTTTGTAGACGCCGCCCCTGGCCCAGAGGTTCGGCGTGTCGCGGATCGAGAGGCCCTGAGCCAGCCCGAAATGGATCGGGAGCGACGAGCTGCTGCTCAAGGTGACGAAGACCCCGCCTTCCTTGATGAAATCGCGCAGGTGCAGGACGCCGTCGAGCTCGATGCCGCCGCGCATGTCGTCGGTCGAATCCTCGACGCCGATGTTCGGGGTGAGCTCGGTCTTTTTCCACGGCATGGGCTTGTCGCCGGTGACGCCGTTGACGATGCCAAGCGCGTCGGGAGACGACGGCCCGAAGATGATGACGTCGTATTTGTCGCGGAGCTTGGGGTTGTCGCGGACGGCGTGGACGGAGATGTATTCATAGGGGATGCCGCTCTCGTCGAGAGCCACCCTCAGCCAGCCTTCGGTCTGCGTGTTCTGCCAGGTGTGCATGACCGCGACGCGCGGGGCGCCGACCTCGTGCATCGTAACGGCGGGGACGGCCGCGGCGGCGAAAACCGCGAAGCCGTACTCTTTCCCTGCCGCGTCGAGCGTCGCTTCGAGGTTCCCGCCGTTATCGGCCGGCTTGAGGATGAACGTCCCGGCCCGGAACTTCCTGCCCTGGGCTTCGAACTCCTTCTCGGCCGCCTGGATCTTGAGGTCCTTGTGGGCGAAACGGAAGGTGGCCAGGACGTTGTCGGCGTTGTGGTTGATGAGATAGGCCTGGACCGCGCCTTTTCCCAGGCGTGAGAGCCCGCCGGAGGCCGCGACCTCGCCCTTGACGAGGGTCATCGGCGCGTCGAGGACGGCGACGTCGTCGACACGGACGGTCTTGACGTTGTAGAGCGGCCCGAGCGTCCAGCCGACATCGTCGTAGGGCCGAGGGTCGTTGACGTTGAAATACTGCTTGTCGAGCATCATGTCGGCCATGCGCGAATAGGGCTGGTCCATGCGGACGACGTAGCTTCCGGCCGGGATCTCGGCCTCCTTGACCTTGAAGGCCTTGTCCGCCCGGTGGATCTCGACGCCCTGCGCCTGGAGTTGGCGCAGGAGCCGGGCCGCCTGACCGGGCCGCGGGTCGTCGCCGGGAAAGACATAGGCCGCCGGGCCTTCGTTCCGGGCCTTGGCCACGGAGCGCTTGCTCTTGAGGAGGAAATTCTCCAGGAACTTGTCCTTGAGCGAAGCGACGTGGTTCATGCCGATGAGAAGGGCGCTCTGTTGGAGGTTGACGTTGTTGCGGATCGACCAGAGCGTCGAGCGGAGCGGCGGGTTGGGCTTGTACCAGGCCCGGTCGCCTGAGGCCGCGATGACGCGGGTCGAGCCGTCGCCCGCGCCCTGGGTCTCGTAGAACCGGCCGATGGCGTTATGGCCGTTGGCCGCGTAGAAGGCATAGTTCGGGGCCCAGCCGTCGTAGAAGGCGTGGGTCCAGACGCCCGGGACGCCCTCCTTCGTCATCTCGTCGACCTCGCGGTAGGCCAAGAGGTGCCACTCGTCGATGACGATCGGGTCGAGCCAGGCGTTGTAGGGGCCGGAGCCGGTCGAGATGTAGAGGTGGGAGGCCGATTCGTGGAGGTCGTGCATGACGATCGGATGGTAGTCGAGGAAGACCTTCATGATGTTCCGGCTCAGGGCCAGGGCCAGGCCGAGGTTATCGCGGTTGTTATCG
>JBGOYY010000144.1:0-3052 GCA_041479905.1 Candidatus Aminicenantia bacterium | reverse complement strand
TGCACGATGAGACCGAGAAGTGCAAGCTCGGCGACATCGTCCGGATCATCGAGACGCGGCCGATCAGCAAGACGAAGCGCTGGCGCGTCCTCCAGATCGTCGGCATGACGCCGGCCGCGGCGGCGACGGACATCGATAGCGGAGAGCCCCGATGATCCAGATGGGCACGATGCTCAAGGTGGCCGATAACTCCGGCGCCCGGCGGATCATGGCCATCACGCCGCTCGGCGGCAGCGTCGGCCGGATCGCCCGGATCGGGGACGTCATCTCCGCGACCGTAAAGGAAGCCGCCCCGGAAAGCAAGGTCAAAAAGGGCACGGTCATCCGGGCGGTCGTCGTCCGCACCCGCAAGGAGATGCGCCGCAAGGACGGGTCCTACATCCGGTTCGAGGACAACGCCGCGGTGATCATCGACAAGACGGGAGAACCCGTGGGGACGCGCGTGTTCGGCCCCGTGGGGCGCGAACTCCGGGAACGGAAGTTCATGAAGATCATCTCCCTCGCCCCGGAGGTCCTGTGATGCACAAGATCCAGCTCAAGAAGAACGACCTCGTCTTCGTCATCCGCGGCAAGGACAAGGGGAAGACGGGCAAGGTCCTGAAGCTCATCCCTGAGACCAACCGGGTCATCGTCGAGAGGATCAATTTCAGCAAGCACTTCGTCAAGGCCGACCGCAGCCGGAACGTCCAGGGCGGGGTCATGGAGAAGGAAGCCCCGATCGCCGTGGCCAACGTCATGCTCTACTGCTCGGAGTGCGGGCAGGGCGTGCGCGCCCGGAGCCGGAGGCTCGAGGACGGCAGCAAGATCCGGCTCTGCCACCGGTGCGAGACGATGATCGAGAAGCAGAAGTGAGGATGCCCCAATGAGCCGCTTATATGACAGGTACCGGAAAGACGTGGTCCCCGAGCTCCAGAAGGAGCTCGGCATCACGAATATCATGGCCGTGCCACGCCTGGACAAGATCATCGTCAACGTCGGCGTCGGCGACGCCATCCAGAACAGCAAGCTCCTGGACACGGCCAAGGCCGAGCTGGCCCTGATCACCGGCCAGCTCCCCGGCATCGGGCGGGCCAAGAAGTCGATTTCGTCCTTCAAGCTGAGGAAGGGCCAGCCCATCGCCTGCTACGTCACCCTCCGCAACCTGAGGATGTACGAGTTCTTCGACCGGCTGGTCAACATCGTCCTGCCGCGGGTCCGGGACTTCCGCGGCGTCCCGGTCACGTCCTTTGACAGCCGGGGCAACTACACCCTGGGGATGCGCGACCAGCTCGTGTTCCCCGAGATCGATTACACCAAGGTCGAACGGCCGCGGGGGATGAACATCACCATCGTCACGACGGCCCGGACGGACAAGGAAGCCCAGGCTCTCCTCAAGAAGCTGGGCATGCCTTTCCGGGAATCCTGAGAAGCGAGGTAAACGTGGCAACTTCAGCGCGCATGGCCAAAATGGTCAGGAAACCGAAATACGCGATACGGATCCGCCACCGCTGCCGGCTCTGCGGCCGCCCCCGGGCCTATTACCGGAAGTTCGACCTCTGCCGCCTGTGCTTCCGCGAGCTCGCCCTCAGGGGGGAGATCCCGGGCGTCACGAAGTCGTCCTGGTGACATCGGAGAAAGGATCAAACCATGGATTCCATTTCAGATCTGCTGACCCGGATTCGTAACGGTGCGAAATCCAAGAAGAGGGAAGTCAACATCCCCTCCTGCCGGCTGGGGATCGAGGTCGTCAAGATCCTCAGGGAAGAGGGGTACGTCAAGAACTACAAGGTCATCGAGGACAGCAAGCAGGGGATCCTCAACGTGACGCTCAAGTACACCGAGGACAACAAGAGCGTCATCAGCGGCATCAAGCGGGTCAGCAAGCCGGGCTGCCGGATCTACTGCACCAAGGATTCCGTTCCCAAGGTCCAGGACGGCCTGGGCCTCGTCATCGTCTCCACGTCCCGGGGCGTGCTGACGGGGCGGTCGTGCGAGGAGCTGGGGGCGGGCGGCGAAGTCCTCTGCAGCATCTGGTAAGCGCGAGGAGAGGGTAGCATGTCAAGAGTCGGGAAAAAGCCCATCACGATACCGGCGGGCGTGACCGTCACGCCCCATCCGGACAGGATCGATTTCGAGGGGAAGAAGGGGAAGCTCTCCTCTCCGCTCATGCCGGGCATCTCCGCCGTCCTGGAGGGGACGAACCTCGTCCTGACCCGGGCCGAAGAGACCCAGACCGCCCGGGCCAACCACGGCCTCGGCCGGGCCCTGGCCCGGAACGCCGTCGCCGGGGTGTCCGAAGGATTCTCCAAGAAGCTGGAGATCTTCGGCGTCGGCTACAAGGCCAAGGTCGACAAGAACAAGCTTGAGATCAACCTGGGCTATTCTCGGCCGATCGTCTACGCCATCCCCGAGGGCGTCGAGGTCATCGCCGAGAAGCCCACGCTGCTCACCGTCCGGGGCATCGACCGGCAGAAAGTGGGCCAGGTCGCCGACGACATCAAGAGACTCCGCATCCCGGACCCCTACAAGCAGAAGGGCGTCCGCTACCTCGGCGAGAAGCTCATCAAAAAAGAACGAAAGGCGGGGGTGACCGGTGCTTAAAGACAAGACGATCGAAAAAAAGGTGCGGGACGACCGCCTCCGGAAACGGATCCGGGAAAAGGTCAAAGGGACGCCCGAACGGCCCCGGGTCCACGTGTTCAAGAGCAACGCCTATATCTATACCCAAGTGATCGACGACCGGGAGGGCTCGGTCCTCCTGACCGCCTCGACCCTGGAGAAGGAGTTCCGCGAAAAAGCCAAGAGCACCAAGAACAAGGACGCCTGCGGCCTTCTCGGCGAACTCCTGGGCAAGCGGCTCAAGGCGGCCAAGATCGAGCGGGTCGTTTTCGACCGGGGGGTCCACCCCTACCACGGACGCATCAAGATCCTGGCGGACGCCATTCGGAAAGAAGGCATCCAGTTCTGAGCGGACGGCCGAATAAGGAGAGACAAGCGTGGACGATCGTAAACACAGGAAAGTCGGAGTTCTCGATGAAGACGGCATGGAGCTCAAGGACCAGGTCATTTCCAT
>JBGOYY010000143.1:0-3071 GCA_041479905.1 Candidatus Aminicenantia bacterium | reverse complement strand
GCTCTACCGGGTCATCGATTTCAAGAGGGACAAGATCGACATCCCGGGCACCGTGGAGACCGTCGAATACGACCCCAACCGCTCGTCCTTCATCTCCCTCGTGAAGTACCGGGACGGCGAGAGGCGCTACATCATCTACCCCGTCGGGCTGCAGGTCGGGCAGGCGATCGTTTCGACCGACCGCCAGGCCGACATCCTGCCGGGCAACGCCATGCCCCTGCGCTTCATCCCGCTCGGAACGGTCATCCACAACATCGAGCTCCGGAAGGACAAGGGCGGCCAGGTCGCCAAGTCCGCCGGGGCCGGCGCCCAGATCCTGGCCAAGGAAGGGGACTACGCCCAGGTCCGGATGCCGTCGTCCGAGATCCGGAAGGTCCACCTCGACTGCCGGGCGACGATCGGCCAGATCGGCAACCTCGATCACTCCAACATCAGCGTCGGCAAGGCCGGCCGAAGCCGCTGGAAGGGCATCCGGCCCCATGTCCGCGGCACGGCCATGAACCCGGTCGACCATCCGCACGGCGGCGGCGAAGGCCGCTCCAAGGGCGGCCGCCATCCGGTGAGCCCGGAGGGCATCCCGACCAAGGGCTTCAAGACGCGGCGGAATAAGCGGACGCAGTCCTTCATCATCCGGCGGAGGAGCAAGTAACCATGAGCAGATCATTGAAGAAGGGCCCGTTCATCGACGGCCACCTCCTGGAGAAGGTCCAGGCCCTGGCGACGCCCGCGGGCAAGCGCCAGGTCATCAAGACCTGGTCCCGCCGGTCCACGATCATCCCCGAGATGGTCGGCATGACCATCGGCGTCCACAACGGCCGGAAGTTCATCCCGGTCTTCGTCACCGAGAACATGGTCGGGCACAAGCTCGGGGAGTTCTCCCCGACCCGGTATTTCAAGGGCCACACGTCCAAGACCGCCAAGCAGCTCAAGGTAGGGAAGACATGAACGGGTCAAAACCCCTGTCCCATGCCGTCGCCCGGTACATCCGGATGAGTCCCCAGAAGGGCCGCCTCGTGGCCGACCTCATCCGGGACAGGCTCGCCGGGGAAGCCCTGACGATCCTGCGCTTCAGCGACAAGAAAAAGATCGCCGCCATCCTGCAGAAGGTCCTCCGCTCGGCCATCGCCAACGCCCAGCAGAAGTCGCCGAACGTCGACGTCGACAACCTTTATATCTCGCGGATCCAGATCAACGGAGGCCCCGTGGCCAAGCGGATCCGCCCGGCGCCCATGGGTCGGGCCTACCGCATCCAGAAGCGGACGAGCCATGTGCATATCTTTCTCGACGAAAAAGGGAGATGAGACGTGGGACAGAAAACGCATCCATACGGGTTTCGGCTCGGCTTCAACAAGCAGTGGACGTCCCGCTGGTTCGCCAAGGGCCCGGACTACCCCCGGCTCATCCATGAGGACCTGCGGATGAAAAAGGCCATCAAGGAGAAGTATTTCCACGCCGGCATTGCCGAGGTCGACGTCGAGCGCATCGGTCCGAAGATCCGGGTCATCATTCACACGGCCCGGCCGGGGATCATCATCGGCCGCGGCGGCAAGGAGATCGAGAGCCTCAAGGCCTTACTGGAGACGATCGCCAAGAGGGATGTCTACGTCGACATCCGCGAAGTCGACAGACCCGAGCTCAACGCCCTCCTCATCGGCGAGAGCATCGCCGTCCAGCTCGAGAAGCGCATCGCCTACCGCCGGGCCATGCGGAAGGCCGTGGAATTCGCCCTCAAGATGGGGGCCAAGGGCATCAAGGTCATGTGCGCCGGCCGTCTCGGCGGCGTGGAGATCGCCCGCTCGGAGTGGTACCTGAAGGGGCGGCTCCCCTTGCAGACGCTGCGGGCCGACATCGACTTCGCCCGCACCGAGGCCTTCACAACCTACGGCCAGATCGGCATCAAGGTCTGGGTCTACCGGGGCGACGTCGAGAAGCCCAAGATGACATCCCAGGTGGCCGAAGTCGAGGAGATCTAGCCATGTTGATGCCCGCGAAAGTCAAGTATCGCAAGCAGCAGCGCGGCCGCATGCGGGGCAAGGCCCTGCGGGGCGGCACGCTGACGTTCGGGGAGTTCGGCCTGCAGGCCCTCGAACCCGGCTGGCTGTCCTCGCGTCAGATCGAGGCCGGCCGCATCACCATTTCCCGGCACATGAAGAGAAAGGGCAAGCTGTGGATCCGGACCTTCCCCTGGAAGTCGGTCACCAAGAAGCCGACCGAGGTCCGCATGGGCAAGGGCAAGGGCGACCCCGAGTTCTGGGTCGACGTCGTCCGCCCGGGCAAGATCCTCTTCGAGCTCGAAGGGGTCACTCTCGAGGAGGCCCGGGAGGCCATGCGCCTGGCCGGCCACAAGCTGCCCATCAAGACGCGTTTCATCTCCCGGGAAGCGAGAGAACTCAGATGAAGATCAAAGAACTGAAAGAGATGTCGGCGGACGAGCTGAAGCACAGGGAGGCGGAGCTCGTCGAACAGCTCTTCAAGCTCCGGTTCCAGAAGTCCCTGGGGCAGTTGGAGAGCCCGATGAAGATCAAGAACATCAAGAGGGACATCGCCCGTATCAAGACGCTCGTGAACCAAACGCCGAAGGCAACGGAGTAGCGCATGGACACCACAGGACAGAAACGGAAGACGACCAAGGTCGGGAAGATCGTCGCCAAGAAGATGAAGAAGACGGTCACGGTCCAGGTGGAACGGCAGATCCGTCACCCTCTCTACAAGAAGACCATCCGGAGGAAGCAGACGTTCCTCGTCCACGATGAGACCGAGAAGTGCAAGCTCGGCGACGTCGTCCGGATCATCGAGACGCGGCCGATCAGCAAGACGAAGCGCTGGCGCGTCCTCGAGATCGTCGGCCTGACACCGGCCGCGACGGCGTCCGAGATCGATAGCGGAGAGTTGAAATGATCCAGATGAACACGATGCTCAAGGTCGCCGACAACTCCGGCGCCCGGCGGATCATGGCCATCACGCCGCTCGGCGGCAGCGTCGGCCGGATCGCCCGGATCGGGGACGTCATCTCCGCGACCGTAAAGGAAGCCGCCCCGGAGAGCAAGGTCCGGAAGGGCACGGTCATCCGG
>JBGOYY010000142.1:0-3160 GCA_041479905.1 Candidatus Aminicenantia bacterium | reverse complement strand
TCGGTGTTGACGGCGATGAACTCGACGCCCTGGACGCCGTGCTCGATCATCCGGTTGACGGCGTTGCCGCCGCCGCCGCCGAGGCCGATGACCTTGATCTTGGCCCCGAGGTGCTCCTCGACGAGGTGGAATTTCAGCCGGTTCGATTCGTCGCTCATATGTTCTCTCCTTATCCTTCCTTGAACCATTCTTTGAATTTGGCCCAACCGCCCTTTTTCCTGTCCCTGGCGAGACCCCTGTTCTGCCAGATATGAAAACCGTAGAGAATGAGTCCCACCGATGTGGAGAAGTCCGGGGTTGAAACGCGGTCGACGAGGCCGCCGACGCCGCCCGGGTCGCCTCGCCGGACGGGGAGGTCGAAGATCTCCTCGGCGACCTCCTCTAGACCCTCGAGAAGGGCCGTGCCGCCGGTGAGGACGATGCCCGAGTTCAGCGACTTGTCGTAGCCCATGCGCTTGATGTCGGAGTCGACCAGCCGGAAGATCTCCTCGGCCCGGGGCTGGATGATGTCGGCCAGGAGCTGGCGCGACAGGACCCGCGGCTTGCGGCCCTTGCCGACCGAGGGAACCTCGATCGTCTCCTGGTCCTCGACCGGGGGCCCGGCGATGCAGCCGAACTTCTTCTTGATCCGCTCGGCCTCGGGGATGGGCGTCCGCAGACCGACGGCGATGTCGTTGGTGAAGTTGTCGCCGCCGATGGGGATGGTCGAGGTGTACCACAAGCTGCCGCGCTCGTAGATGGCCACCTCGGTCGTGCCCGCGCCGATATCGATCTGCCCGACGCCGAGCTCCCGCTCGTCCTGAGTCAGGACGGACTGGGCCGTGGCGATCTGGTTGAGGACGACCTCCTCGACGCCGATCCCGGCCCGCCCGACGCAGCTCTTCAGGTTCTGGAGCGAGGTCAGGGCGGCCGTGATGATGTGGACGTTGACCTCGAGCTTGATGCCGCTCATCCCGGTCGGGTCCTTGATCCCGTCCTGATCGTCGACGATGAACTCTTGGGGGATGACGTGGATGATGTCCCGGTCCGGGGGGATGGGGATGGCCTTGGACTGGTCGATGACCCGTTTCACGTCCTCGCGGGTGATGACCCGGTTCTTCCCCGAGACGGCGACGACGCCGCGGCTGTTGAAGCTCTTGATGTGGGAGCCGGAGATGCCGAAGAAGGCCGAGTCGATCTCGACCCCGGCCATGAGCTCGGCTTCTTCCTGGGCCTTCTTGATGGCCGTGGTCGTCGCGTCGAGGTCGACGACGACGCCCTTGCGCAGGCCGCGCGAGTCGGCCGTGCCGATGCCGATGATCTCAACCTTGCGCTCCTCGGTGACTTCGCCGATGACGGCGACGACCTTCCGCGTCCCGATGTCGAACCCGACGATGTAGTTGTTCTTGGGCATTACTCAGTCTCCTTTGTCAGGTTGGCCCTCAAGTAGATCCGGCTGTCATAGCACATATTGACGGCGGCCAGAGGGCCGAAAAGACGTTCCCACTCCGGCCGCCGGAGCCGGAACAGGGCTAGGTTTTCGACCGGCGACTCGCGGTCCACGACGACCCGGACGGGGTCGTCCTTGAAGATAAGTTCGAGCGACCCGTAGTCGCCGCAGCGGACGCCTGCGAGCCGGTCCCGCTCGGCGCGCGGCAGGGTCTCGAGGCAGCGGCTGGCCGCCTCCCATTTCTCGAGGAAGTTCGAGGCGAATCCGTTCTCGTCGGAGATGACGGGCAGGCGGTACTCCTCGAGTGAATAGACCCTTTCGAGGACCCGCCCTTCTTCGTCCGCAAGGAGGAGCCCGTCCCGTTCGAGGACGGCGAAGGGCGTCCTCTCGACGACCGTGATGCGCAACTCGGAGGGGAAGACCTTCTGGATGCTGACGTCCTTGACCCAGGCCAGGCGCCGGATGTCGCCGCGCAGGGACTGGATGTCGCAGAGGAGAATGTTGCCCAGGCGCGGAACGGCGAAGTAGTTCTCCAGGGTCTGCCGCAGGTTGTCTTTGGCGCAGACGACCTCGACCTTGCGGATGGCCAGCTGGTCCCAGGTGATGAGGAAGAGATAGGCGCCGCGGACGGCCAGGAAGAATCCGGCCTGGAGCCCGAGCAGGACGAGGACGTGCTTGAGGCGGAGCGCCCGGCGGCGCTTGTTCTTCTGGAGGGGGAGGTCCCGCTCTCCCGGCCGGAGGAACGGGCGGCGGGCGAAGAGGGGCCCGCTTTTCTCACGCCCCAACTCGCCGATCACCGTCGCCATGTCAGCCCCTCGCCTCCAGCCCGGCGATGATGTCCGGGATCGTCCGGTTGATGTTCCCCGCCCCGAGGACGAGGACGATGTCGTCCGGGGCCAGGATCTTTTGAAGGACGGCCCCGATCTTCTTCAGGTCGGGCTCGAAGAAGACGTGCTTGTGGCCGAACTGGCGGACCTCTTCGTAGAGCGCCCGGCCGTCGACGCCGGGGATGGGGTCCTCTCCGGCCGGGTAGATCTCGGTCAGGACGAGGACGTCGGCCTGGTTGAAAGCGGTCGCGAACGCCGTCATGAGCTTGGCGAGCCGGGTGTAGCGGTGAGGTTGGAAGACGGCCACAACGCGGCGCGGCCAGCCTCTTTTCGCGGCCTCGAGCGTCGCCTTGATCTCGGTCGGGTGATGGGCGTAGTCCTCGATGACCATGATCCCGCCGACGGTCTTGCGCAGCTCGAAGCGGCGGCCCGTCCCGGTGTAACTCTCCAGGGCCTCGAGGATCGTTCGGACGGGCATGTCCAGGTCGAGGCCTACGGCCGCCGCGGCCATGGCGTTGAGGATGTTATGCATGCCGGGGACCTGGAGCTTCAGCGCCCCGAGCTTCTTGCCCTTGGCGAAGAGGACCGACGCGCTGCGGAACCCGTCGAAGGCGGAGTCGCGGGCGAAAAGGTCGGATTGGGCGGAAAAGCCGTAGGTGATGACCCGGCGCTCGATCTCGGGGAGGATGCTCTGGAGGTTGGGGTCGTCGAGGCAAAGGATGACCGGGCAGTAGAACGGCACCTTGTTGGCGAAGTTGACGAAGGTCTTCTTGAGGTCGTCGAGGCTCTGATACTGGTCGAGGTGCTCCTCGTCGATGTTGGTCAAGACGGCGATGAAGGGGGAGAGGCAGAGGAAGGAACGGTCGCTCTCGTCGGCTTCGGCCACGATGAAGTCCCCGGCGCC
>JBGOYY010000141.1:0-3163 GCA_041479905.1 Candidatus Aminicenantia bacterium | reverse complement strand
GGCATGACCGGGGCAGTCGATGTGGGCGTAGTGCCGTTTTTCGCTCTCGTACTCCACGTGGCTCAAGGCGACCGTCAGGATCTTCGTCGCGTCCCGGCGGAACATCTTGGCGTCGGCCTTGGCCACTTCGTCGTAGCTCTTGGCCTTGGCCAGGCCCTTGGTCGCCAGAACCTTGGTTATGGCGGCCGTCAGCGTCGTCTTGCCATGATCGATGTGTCCGATCGTGCCGACGTTGACATGGGGTTTCGTCCTCGCGTACTTTTCTTTTGCCATCACTCACCTCCTGTATGGCTTACGTTGCTAAAAGACTCGCTTTATGCGTTGGCCCGGAATGGGGTCCTGCCCTCGATCCGGGCGACGATCTCTTCCTGGACGCCGGCCGGCGTCCGGTCGTACTGGGAAAACTCCATGGCGAACACGCCCCGCCCCTGGGTCAGCGTCCTCAACGTCGTCGCGTAGCCGAACATCCCGGCCAGGGGGACATGGATCTTGATGACCCGGGAGCCGCTGCGCATCTCCATGCCCTCGATCTTCCCCCGCCGGGCGTTGATGTCGCCGACGATGTTGCCCAGGTAATCGTCCGGAGTGACGATCTCGAGGTCCATGACCGGCTCGAGGATGACCGGGTCGGCCTTTCGGGCGGCCTCCCGGAAGGCCAGGGTGCCCGCGATCTTGTAGGCGACGGGCGTCGAATCGACCTCGTGGTACGACCCGCCGACGAGCGCCGCCCGGAGGTCCGTGACCGGGTATCCGGCCACGATCCCCCCCTCCATGGCCTCCCGCACGCCGTTCTCGACATCGGCGATGAACTCCCGGGGAATGACGCCGCCCCGGGTCCTGTCGACGAACTCGAAGCCGCGGCCGCGGCCCAGGGGTTCGAGGTGAAGCACGCAGTGCCCGTAAAGGCCCTTTCCTCCGGCCTGGCGGAGATACTTGCCCTCGCCCTCGGCGGCGGTCTGGATGGTCTCCTTGTAGGCGACCTGGGGCTTTCCCAGGTTGGCCCGGACGCCGAACTCCCGTTCCATCCGGTCCATGACGATCTCGAGATGGAGCTCGCCCATCCCCTGGAGCAGGGTCTGCCCGGTCATCGGGTCCTGGGTGACCTTGAGGGTGGGGTCCTCTCGGGTCAGCTTGGCCAGGGCGGTGGCGAGCTTGGGGTGGTCGGCTTTGCTCTTGGGCTCGATCGTCGCGGCAATGACCGGTTCGGGGAAACGGATGGACTCGAGGACGATGGGGTGGCTCTTGAGACAGAGGGTGTCGCCCGTCGAGATGGCCTTCGTCGACCCCATCGCGGCGATGTCCCCGGCGTAGACCTCCTTGATCTCCTTGCGCTTGTTGGCGTGCATCTCGAGGAGCCTGGAGAGCTTCTCCTCCTCGCCCTTGGTCGAATTGTAGACGACCTGGCCAACCTTGGCCCTCCCGGAATAGACCCGGAAGTAGGCCAGGTTGCCGAGGAAGGGGTCGTTGACAATCTTGAACACCAGCCCGGAGAACGGCGCCTCGTCCGAGGCGGGCCGGATTTCCTCGGCCTGGGTGCGCGGGTGGTGGCCGGCGACAGGCCGGATGTCGGCGGGGGACGGCAGATAGTCGACGATGGCGTCGAGGAGCGGCTGGACACCCTTGTTCCGGAAGGAGGCGCCGTAGAGGACCGGGACGACCTCCAGGGCGAGGGTCGCCCGGCGGACGGCATTCCGCAGCTCCGGCGCGGAGACCTCGACCCCGTCGAGATACTTCTGCATCAAGCCGTCGTCGGTCTCACTCAACATTTCGATCATGTCCTGTCGCTTCTTTTCGACGTCTTCGCGGTTTTCCGCCGCGATCTCGCGGACGACGTAATCCGTCCCGAGGATGTCCTGACCCCAGTCGTACGCCTTGCGTTCGATGAGGTCGATCACTCCGCGGAATCCGTCTTCCCGTCCCAGGGGAATCTGGATCGGCAGGGGCTTGGCCGCAACCCGGGTCCTCAACTGCAGGACGGCCCGTTCCGGGTCGGCCCCGATCCGGTCCATCTTGTTGATGAACACGATGCGGGGCACCCGATATTTGTCGGCCTGGCGCCACACTGTCTCGGACTGCGGTTCGACGCCGCCAACTCCACACAGTATGGCTATTGCGCCGTCGAGCACTCGTAAGGAGCGCTCGACCTCCGCGGTAAAATCCACGTGACCGGGCGTATCGATGATATTGATACGGTGGTCACGCCAGGCGGACGTCGTCGCGGCCGAGGTGATGGTGATCCCGCGCTCCTGCTCCTGGACCATCCAATCCATCACGGCTGTCCCGTCGTCCACCTCGCCCATCTTGTAGGTCATACCCGTGTAAAAGAGGATCCTCTCCGTCGTGGTCGTCTTCCCGGCGTCGATATGGGCCATGATACCGATGTTCCGTACTTTCTCGATCGGGTATGACCGCATATTTCCGTCTCTCCATATCGATCCGGTGCACTCTATAAGCTCTTTCTCTTGAGACTACCATTTATAATGGGCGAAGGCCCGGTTGGCCTCCGCCATCTTGTGCGTGTCCTCGCGTTTCTTGACCGCGCCGCCGCGGTTGTTGACGGCGTCGATGATCTCTGCGGAGAGCTTTTCCTGCATGCTCTTGCCGCCGCGCTCCTTGGCATACTTGATCAGCCAGCGGAACCCCAGCGAGTAGGACCGGCCGGACGAGACCTCGATGGGGACCTGGTAGTTCGCACCGCCGACCCGTCGCGATTTCGTCTCGAGGAAGGGCCGGATGTTCTCCAGGGCCTTCTCGAGGATCTTGAGGGGGTCCTCCTTGGTCTTGGCCTTGAGGATGTCCATCGTCCCATAGACGACTTTCTGGGCGATCGTCTTCTTCCCCTTGCGGAGGAAGAGGTTGATGAACCGGGCGACGACTGTGCTTCCGTAGAACGGGTCGGCCGGGGTCTTGCGCTTCTTGATGATTCCGCGTCTCGGCATGGGGATGCTCCTGTCTAGGCGGCCGCCCGTTTCTCTTTCGGCCTCTTCGCCCCGTACCGGGAACGCGCCTTGAAGCGGTTCTGCACCCCCTCGGCGTCGAGCTTGCCGCGGATGATGTGGTAGCGGACGCCGGGCAGGTCCTTGATGCGGCCTCCCCGGATCATGACGATCGAGTGCTCCTGGAGGTTGTGGCCGACGCCGGGGATGTATCCCGTGACCTCGAT
>JBGOYY010000140.1:0-3201 GCA_041479905.1 Candidatus Aminicenantia bacterium | reverse complement strand
CGCCGTCCAGAGCTCGCCGTGGACGAAGACTTTCCCCGAAGGGGCGAGGTCGGTCCGGGCCGTGCCCGTTTCGCCGATCATCCCCTCGCGCCCGGAGAACGAGCGGCGGGCGTGGGCCCGGAAGACCAGGGTGAGGAGGAAAAGGACGATCAACGAGACGCCGAGGGCCACAGGAAGGATGAAACGCAGGCTCGGCCGCAACTCGGCGATGGGCGCCTTGATGAGCATGAGAGAACCGATGATCATGGCGGCGATCCCTCCCGCGGCCAACATTCCGAAGCTCTGGACCTTGACTTCCAGGATGAACAGGATCACGGCGAGGAGGACGAGCCCCAGCCCGACGTAGTTCATAGGCAGGATCTGGAAGGCGAAGACGGCCAGGAGAAGCGAAATGCCTCCCAGGACTCCCGGCAGGATAGCCCCGGGATGGGAAAACTCGAAATAGAGCCCCAGGAGCCCGATCATGAGGAGGATGTAGGCGAGGTTGGGGTTGGCGACGGTCAGGAGGAACTTCTGGCGGAAGGTCATGGGCAGGGCGACGACGGGCTTGCCCAGGAGGGCGAGTGTCCGTTCGGCACCGTCGAAGCGCTTGATGGTTTTTCCATCGAAGCGGGCGATGATCTCTTCTTCCGTCTTGGCGACGAGGTCGATGAGGCCGCCGTCGAGGGCCTCTTTTTCGGTATAGGAAAGGCTCTTGCGGACCGCGTCCTCGGCCATCCGCGTGTTGCGCCCTCTTTTCTCGGCCAGGGTTCTGATGTAGGCGGCGGCGTCGTTGGTGACCTTGTTTTCCATGGTCTCGTCCATCGACTGTCCCGGGAGGGAGATGCCGACGGGATGGGCTGCGCCCGTATTCGTGCCCGGGGCCATGGCGAAGATGTCGCAGGCCAGGGCGATGAAGAAGCCCGCGGAGGCGGAGCGGGCTCCGCTCGGGCCGACATAGGCGGCCACCGGGGTCCGGGCGTTGACGATCTTCTCGATGATCTCGCGCATGGACGTGTCCAGCCCGCCGGGCGTGTCGAGGGTCAGGATGACGAGGTCGGCGCCGTCCCGGTCGGCCTTTTCGAGCGACCTGACGATGTATTCCGAAGTGACCGGATGGATGGGCGCATCGACCTTGATCTTGAGTACGGAAGCGGAGGCGAGGATGGGCCCCAGGAGGAGGAAAAAAACGAGTGTTTTGGCGCGCAATACGGTTTCATTATAGGAATTCGCCGAGGCCAAGTCAACACCCCGCCGCGGCATTAATTCTGCTTGACTTTTTATAATCAATAAATTAATTATAGGGAGTTGTTTTTACGGTAGGGAGTTTTTCTTATGATTAAGAATGATGTCGCCCTTGCGATCGAAAAGAAGACGGAATTCAATAGGGCCAAGTCATTGTTGATCGTGGAGGCCGTCCTGGGGTCCTTGAAGACCGCCCTGACGAAGAGGGAAAAAGTGGAGATCCGAGGGTTCGGCAGCTTCAAGGTCGTCGCCAAAAAGACGGGCTTCGGAAGGGACATCCGCCGTCAGAAACAGATCCGCATCGAAAAGGGCCAGCGGATCAAATTCCGCCCCGGCCAGGAACTAAAGACCCTCCTCTCCAAGACCAAGCCCGGCTGACCCCATCCTTTTTAATTCCGCGTCCTGGTGCAGACACGCGCAGACCCGCTCGGTCTGTTCGATAGTCTCTCCCAGCGAGCCCGTCGTGTCGATGGCGTAATCGGCGTGCCGAAGTTTCTCTTTCAGGGGCATCTGCGCGCCGATCTTCCGCAGGGCGGCCGCCCGGCCGATACCGTCCCGTTCGCGAAGGCGCCGGACCTGTTCGGACTTGCTGCAATGGACGACGACCACCCGATCGAAATGCCGGGCATAGCCGGCCTCGACCGTCAGCGCGGCTTCGGAGACGAAGATCCGGACGCGGCCCTTGCGTTCGAGCTGGCGGAGGATCCGTTCCTGTTCCGTAAGGACGAGAGGGTGAAGGAGCCTGTCGAGGAAACGGCGTGCCGAGGGGTCGGAAAAAACCACCGGGCCGAGCCGGGCCCGGTCGATCGTCCGGTCTTTGCGCAGGATGTCCCGGCCGAAGCGGGCGACGATTTTCTTCCACGCCGGCCGGCCGGGCAACATCAGGTCATGGGCCGCTTTGTCGGCGGAGTGGACGAAACAGCCTTTCTCCTCGAGAAGGCGGGCGACGACGGACTTGCCGCAGGCGATCCCCCCCGTCAAGGCGACGCGAAGAACGCTAGGTCTTCTTGGCCGTCTTTTTCGCGGGGACGACTTTGAAAAAGTCATCGCTGAAGCGCACGGCGACGCCCTGGTGCTTCGCTTTCTTGTCGGGCTTTTCCAGGCGGACGGTGATACCGCCGATCCGGAGCCTCAGTCTCTTCCCGTCGGCAAGCTTCTCCGGGAGCTCGAGGAAGAGGTTGAGTTTCGAGCCGACGACGACCCCGGAATCCAGGGTGAAATAGGCGCCGCCGGAGGAAATGTTCTCGAGGTGCGTCTCTTCCTTGAACTTGTTGCCGTCGGCGAGGCTGCCTTCGACGAAGGCGTCCAGGGGGAATTCGAACCGCCATTCCCGGCGGCGGTTGATCTCCAGGTCCTCCGGGACGGGTCTGGTTTTCTTCTTGGGTGCGGCTTTCTTTGTCATGGCGACCTCGATTCCTTGCTCTAAAAGAGGGCCGAATTGATGGCGTAGAGCGCCAGCTGAAGCCGGCTGTGGGTGTCGAGCTTGGCGTAGATGCTCTTGATGTGGGACCGGACCGTGTTCTTGCTGATGAACATGAGCTCGGCGATCTCGTCGTTGCTCTTCCCTTGGCCGATGAGCCGGAGGACTTGAAATTCCGTGGGGGTCAGCTGGTCCAGGGTTTTTTCCTTGAGGTCCCGGCCGACGACGGAAATGATGCGGTCCATGATGCTGGACATCTTGTCGCGGGGCAGCCAGATCTCGCCCTTGTGGACGCCCCGGACCGCTTCAGGAAGCTGGGTCGAGGCGTCGTTGAGGTCGAAATAGCCGCGGGCCCCGGCGTTGATGAGGTTGACGATCTCCTCGTGGGCCGGGATGCTGCCGAGAAGGAGAAGCTCCGAGCGACCCTGGCTCTTCGAGATCTCCCGGATGGCCTTGCAGATCTCCCGGAGGTTCGGCAGGGCCTCGATGTGGGCAAAAAGGATGACTTGGGGTTTGAGTTTCTTGATCGAGTCCATGAACGACTCGATCGTGTTCTT
>JBGOYY010000139.1:0-3252 GCA_041479905.1 Candidatus Aminicenantia bacterium | reverse complement strand
TCCAGCATCATCAATAACCAGATCGATGAACTGACCAAGGAGATCTCCGAGGGCGTAGGCCTGGCGGGAAAAGATATTGAACCCGCAGAGAGGCCAATCGCTGATGTCACAACGAGTTCGATGGACGCTTACAGATATTATGTGGAAGGGAGGGAGAATTACCGAAAGCTCTATACCGTTGAAGCGCGGATCGCTTTAGAAAAGGCCGCTAAGCTTGACCCGGATTTTGCCATGGCTTATTACCTACTCGCTTTGTCAAATGCTGACCTCGAAAATGTTGAAGCTGAGGTCGCCGCCATTAAAAGGGCCAAAGCTTTGTCGCTCAAGGCAACTGAAAAGGAGAGGCTCAATATCGAGGAGTATTATGCCGACCTCGTAGAAAAAGATCCTGAAAAAAGTTACCGCATCCTCCTGCAGATGGCCGAAAAATATCCCAAGGAAAAAGGAAGATTTTATAATCTAGGTATTTATTACTTTAATAGAGGAGCTTATGATGAAGCCATAATAGAGTTAAATAGAGCCCTGGAGCTCGATCCCAACTATGGATTGGCCCATAATGAATTAGGTTATGTCTATACCGCTACAGGGGATTTTTCAAAGGCGGTTGAGCATCTTCAAAAATACGTGTCCTTGAGCCCGGGTGAGGCCAATCCGCTTGATTCTTTGGCCGAGGCCTATTTTGATATGGGCCGGCTGGATGAGGCCATAGCAAATTACAAAGACGCGTTAAAGATAAAATCTGATCTCTTTAGTCCCTATTTTTGTGTCGGGTACATTTATGCCTTGAAGGCTGAGTATGCTGAGGCGATGAGATGGATGGATAAATTCATCGCCACGGCCCCTTCTCCGGAGAAAACAAGGACGGCTTATCTTTGGAAAGGGTTTTGCCGCCTTCTGTCGGGGAGTTTGAAGGACTGCGATTTTTACTTTCGTAAGGCCGAAGAATACGCAGAACCAGGGTACTTTTGGGGACGGCCCTATATAAACTTGCTCAAGGCCTTCATTTATTACGACCTGGGGGAGCTTGATCAAAGCCGCAGGTCCAATGAAGCCTGGCTTGACGTTATTATCAAAGCTTATCCTGAAAATACACTATACTGGCAGGGGGTCTATAAATTCCTATCGGGGCTATTGGAATTAAAGTCCGGGCATATGGATTCGGCCAAGAACATATTATCAGAGATGAAATCACTCTATGCCAAGATGCCGCCCTGGCGGAAAGACTGGGTGTCGCTCTATATGAAGTTCTTAAGTGCCGAGCTGTCGCTCAAAGCCGGATCCCCCGAAAAAGCTATCGCCGTGTTCGAGAAACAAGCACCCTTGCGCCCACTTCATTTTGCTTGGAAAGACACGCTGATCTTGTACAACATGCCCATGATGAAGGACGTTTTGCCCCGGGCGTATGAGCAGAAAGGCGATATCGACGGAGCCATTGCCGAATATGAGCGACTGATCACCTTTGACCCCAACAACCTTTCGCGCTATCTGATTCATCCCAAGTACCATTACAGGCTCGCCCGGCTATACGAACAGAAAGGCCTGAAGGCGAAAGCGGTTGAGCAATATCGGCGCTTCCTCGACCTCTGGAAAGACGCCGACCCCGGCCTGCCCGAGGTTGCGGATGCGAGGAGGAGGCTGGCCGGTCTTTAGAATTGATATCGGCGGCTTCGCCCTCCCCGTTGCCTCGACGTCAGTGGAGAGGCAGAGTTAGTCTTCGATCCTTCCCAAGATAGGGGCGGCTCACTCCACCATGATTGTCAAAAGGTTCAAAATAATTGAGCAGAGATTGAGCAAACTCTTGCACAAAATAGCTCAGTCTAGCCTAAACGTGCTCAAACCATCAAGAGCGTTTGACTTCCCGTCCAACCCTCTGATAATCTGAGGCCAACCTAGAGAAGGGGAACCTGCTTGGCCAACAAGTGCCCTAAATGCGATTTTGACAATACCGATTCCGCTACGAAGACTCTGCAATCGCCCGCACATGTCGTTGCCCCCGGGACTGTTATCGCCGGGCATTATGAGGTTCTGGAGAAACTCGGCCAGGGCGGGATGGGCGAGGTCTATCTGGCCCTCGATAGGAATCTTGGCCGACAAGTGGCCATCAAGATCCTTCCGGCGGAATTTTCCACGGACCCGGAGAGACTGGCGAGGTTCGAACGGGAGGCCAAGCTCCTGGCGACACTGAACCATCCGAATATCGCCGCCGTCTATGGCTTC
Source organism: Candidatus Aminicenantia bacterium (assembly GCA_041479905.1). Lineage (GTDB taxonomy): Bacteria > Acidobacteriota > Aminicenantia > Aminicenantales > Saccharicenantaceae > RBG-16-66-30. The sequence goes on along the minus strand of JBGOYY010000139.1, from coordinate 1,035 downwards.
GAAGAAGCCAATGGGCTCCGATTTCTCGTGCTGGAGCTCGTCGAAGGAGAGACACTACAAACACGGTTAGCTAGAGGCACCCTGCCCTTGGATGAGGCGCTGGAGACGTGCCGGCAGGTCGCCGAGGGACTAGAAGCCGCTCATGAGAGGGGAGTCGTCCACCGGGATCTTAAACCTGGCAACATCATGATCACGCCCGAGGGCAAGGTCAAGGTCCTTGACTTCGGGCTGGCCAGAGCCTACGCGGGTGAAACCACGGGTATCGATATTGCGAATTCGCCCACGATCACTGCCCAGATGACCGAGCCGGGTGTCATCTTGGGGACGGCGGCCTACATGAGTCCTGAGCAGGCGCGGGGACGGGCAGTAGACAGGCGGTCCGACATCTGGGCATTCGGCTGCGTGCTCTATGAGTGCCTGACGGGATGCCGTGCGTTTCATGGGGAAACGGTATCGGACACCCTCGCACACATTCTGAAGGGCGAGCCGGATTGGAACAAGCTGCCCACGGAAACGCCGACGCTCGTCAAGGTTCTCCTCCGCCGCTGTCTCGAGAAAGACCCCAGGAAACGCCTGCACGACATCGCCGATGCCCGGATCGAAATGCACGAGGAGATCGAACTGCCTGCAGAGATAGTTTCCGCACCGCGACGAATCCGGCTGGGGTGGCTGATCGCAACCGGCATGACAGCGCTTGTCATCGGTGTCTTGATCGCTCCAGGGGTGATGAAATACTTCAGACCTGCGACCTCCCCGATATCGCAACCCTTAGTGCGCTCATTTGTCAGGTTGGAACCCGGATATTGGCTCGACGGATTGCGTCTGATTCCTCCTCAGGGATTCTATCAGCCAACTCGCACTGCAATGGCCATCTCCAGCGATGGTCGATTCATGGTCTACAGCGCGGTCAAGGAGAATCCCGGCACGCAGGATAAGCCTCATCTGTACCTGCGGAGATTCGACCAGCTGGAGGCCAAGCCAATCGCCGGGACGGAAGGCGGCATCAGCCCGTTCCTTTCTCCCGATGACCGCTGG
>JBGOYY010000138.1:0-3329 GCA_041479905.1 Candidatus Aminicenantia bacterium | reverse complement strand
CGGCGAGGCCTTATTCGAAGTCCGGGAGATCGAGCTCATCAACCACCTCTACCCCAAGTTCTCGATCGCCGAGGACTACCGGACGGTCCGGACGTCCATCCTCTTCTCTCACGCCGACAGCGCGCCCAAGACGATTTGCTTCACGAGCACCCTGCCCCAGGAAGGGAAGACGGCCACGATCTCCAACCTGGCCGTCTCCTTCGCCCAGCTCGAGGGCAAGGTCCTGCTCGTCGACGCGGACCTCCGCAAGCCGCGCCTGCACAAGATCTTCAACCTGCGGAACGTCAACGGCCTGAGCAGTTACCTGGCCGGCAAGAACTCCTTTGAGGAGGTCGTCCAGAAAACCAGCATCGATAACGTCTGGACGATCCCCAGCGGCCCCCATCCGCCGAACCCGGCCGAGCTCCTGAACTCGAAGAGGATGAAGGAGCTCCTGGCCCTGGCCAAGGACAAGTTCAACATCGTCCTCCTCGACACGCCGCCCGTCCTGGCCGTCATCGACCCGGTCATCGTCAGCTCGCTCGTCGACTCGACCGTCTTCGTCGTCCGGGCCGGGAAGACGACCCGGCGGCCCCTCGTCCGGGCCATCGGGGAGATCCGCAAGTCCAAGGCCGACATCATCGGCGTCGTCTTCAACGAGGTCAAGATCGGCCACCAGGGGATGGGGACGCCCTTCTACCATTATTACCAGTACGAGTACGAGTCCGCCGAAGCGGGCGGCCCGGCCGAGACGAAGCCCCTTTCGGCCAGGGAACCGGAGAAAACGGGAACGGAAAAGAAGACATGAAGAAAAAGATCGTCGAGTTCGGGCTCCTAGCCCTTCTCCTCTGGAGCCCCCTCCCGGCCGCCTCCGTCGGGGAATGGTCTGTTTTCGTCATCGAGCTGACCGTGGCTGCGATGGCCGCCGCTTACCTCCTTCTCGACGAGAAGCCCTCCCTCAACCGCCATCTGCCGCCCGTCTTGCGGCGGCTGAGGTTTTTCGCGGCCGGCTTCTTCGGCTTCGTCGCCTTCCAGATCCTGCCGCTTCCGGTCGCTCTCGTCCGGCTCGTCTCCCCCGGGAGCTACGAGTTCCAGCGGCTTTATTCCCCCGGCTTCGCCCGAATGAAGTTCATGAGCCTGTCGATCGCCCCATCCGCCACCCTGCGGGAGGGGCTTTTTCTCGCGGCCTGCTTCCTCCTGGGTTTCCTCGTCCTCAAGACCGTTACCCGCGGCCGCCAGATCCGGACGATCATCTTCGTCCTCATCGGCTCGGGCGTCTTCCAGGCCCTCTACGGCCTCTTCGAGCTCACCCGGGCCAACCCGCGCCTCCTTTTTTATAAAAAGATGTTCAGCCCCGATTCCGTGACCGGGACGTTCGTCAACAGGAGCCACCTGTCCGGCTACCTGGAGATGATCGTCCCCCTGGCCGTCGGCCTGGCCATCGCCCGGATGAACCTCCTGACCTTCGGGGTCAAGGGCTTCCGGGAGAAGATCATGCTTTGGACCTCCAAGGGGGTCCTGGAGAACATCCTCATCATGGCCGGCGTCGTGGTCATGTCCCTGGGCATCGTCCTCTCCAACTCGCGGTCCGGCCTGGTCGTCCTCGTCTTCACCTTCTTCCTCTTCCTCGGATTTTCCGTCCTGACATTCAGCCGGACCGGCTACCGCCAGGTCTGGGTCAGGAAGTTCATCCGGACGACCTTCCTCATCGTCACCATCCTGGCTGTCTATATCGGCGTCGGCTCGACCATCAAGCGCTTCGCCCTCGACGACCTCCTCCACGAGGACCGGCCGCTTTACTGGGCCAACACGGCCGACATCGTCGGGGATTTCCCGCTCTTCGGGACGGGCCTGGGCACGTTCGCCTCCGCCTACAATGCCTACGAGAAGCGTGGAGGTTCGGAGATGCAGCTCGTCCACGCCCACAACGATTACCTGGAGTATGTCGCCGAAGTCGGCGTCCTCGGCGCCCTCATCCTTCTCGGCGGCATCCTTTATCTCGCCGTCCGGGCGTTCCTGGCCTGGAGGAACCGGAGGAGCACGGAAGCCCGGGGGCTCGCCCTCGGCGGCATCGTCAGCCTCGCCGGCATCGGCGTCCACACGTTCACTGACTTCAACCTGCATATTCCCGCGAACATGGTCCTCTTCACCGTCGTCCTGTGCCTGACCCTGGTCATGGCTTACTACCGGAAAAGCTGAGGTTTTCCCTTGAAGAAAAAAATCCTCTTGTTGTTCGGGCTGGGCGCCCTCGTCATCTTCCAGGCCGCTATCGCCTGGAACGCGCGCCTCTATTGGAAGGCGAAGGCGCCGGCCGCGGGCTCCGAGGAGAGGATTCGTCTCCTCCTCCGCGCCGACGCGGCTTATCCCTGGAACGACCGCGTTCCCTTCGAGCTCGGCAAAGCCTACTTCGAGCGCGGGGCCGAGGCCCTGGGGAACCCTGCCGAGCGCGACGCTCTCTTCTCCCAGGCTGTCGGCTCGTTCCTCCGCTCCCTGCGCCTCAACCCGGGCTCTCCCGAGGTCCACTTCCATTTCGCCCAAACGCTCCTCTACATGAACTACCTGTCGCTCCCGGCGCCGGTCCCGTATTTCGAGGAATACAAAAAGGCGGCCGAGCTGACCGGCCACAACAGCCAGATCTATTTCGAGGTCGGCCGGGTCCTCCTCGCCCGGTGGGAGATGTTGTCGGCGGCGGAGAAAGACTTCACCCTCGACATCCTGAGGAAGATGCTGTCCGGCAAGGACGAGGAGCGCCTGCTCGACCTCCTCGAGACCTGGAACCTCGAGGTTCGGGACACCTCGCTCATCGACCGGATCCTCCCTGAAGACGCCGCACTTCTCCACGCCTACGCCCGGTTCCTGGGGGAGAAATCGCTCGCCCTCGAGGCCCGGCAAACGGCCATGGCCAAAGCCGAGAATCTCGATTTCCTCCGGGCCAAGAACGAACTCGACCTGGGCCGGAGGGAGGCCGAGGTTTTCCGCAGCGCCGAGGCCTCCGCCCACTACGCCCGCGCGCTCGAGGCGCTCGGGGCGATCAAATTCTACCAGGCGCTCGCCGGGCCGGAGCTCTTCGATCCCCGGGAATACGCCGAGGTCCGCAAGTTGGCCCGCCGTCTCCTGGCCATGAACCGCATCGAGGAAACGCGTTCCCTGGCCGACGCCGACGGCACGATCGCCGCCTATCTCGCCCTGGAGGATGAGTTTACGGTCCTGGGCGAGTTCGAGGCTTTCATCAAGGAGCGGGGCCTGCTTGGAGAGGGCCCGACCGCGGCTTCCCCGGTCAAGGACCTTCAGACGCTGGCCTTCCGAATGGCCCTCGATTTCCAGCAGAACCGCTACCGGGACCTCGTCCG
>JBGOYY010000137.1:0-3363 GCA_041479905.1 Candidatus Aminicenantia bacterium | reverse complement strand
GGCCTTTTTCAGGTCGAGTGTGAGCTGAGCGCTCTTCAGGCGGAGGAGCTTCATGCTCTGGGAATCCTGGGTCTGCGCGGGGAGCGACAGGACGATGAGAAGGACCGCGGCCAGGACGATGACGAGTTTATGGACTTTCATGGTCTAGCCTCCATCGGAATCGTCCTCTCTTTTTATTGCAAGGTTAGTGCCATGTTGGGACCTCGGGGAATGTCTCCCCTCGCCGCGGAGCTGAGCCTGGCCCTCGAAGCTCGGCCTGAATATTGCATAAGAATATAGCCGCTTGAGAGCCAATATGCTGGAAACAGGACAAAAGTGTCACCCGGTTTACCCAGGCCCGGGAACAGAATTACCCGCCGCATACGTTTTTTTGGATTTTTACAAATGTCCTGGTTTCCTGTATCCTCTAAGGCGAGGAGCATAGAGAGATGGTGGGAATCGTCACCCGGTTTTTCGGCCTTTTCGGAGGGCGAAGACGCCGGGAGATCCATCCCCGGACGATTTTCCGGGAATTCGCCGAGAGCCTCAACCTGATCGAGGATTTCGACCAGATCGCCCTAAACCTGCTGGGAACGATCAAGGAAGCTCTCTCCGTCAACCGGCTGGTGTTCTTCATCTACGACAACGATCTGGGCCAGTTCCGGGTCGGCGCGGCGTCGGGCTACGACCCGGCCGGCCTCAAGGGACTGGCCCTTTCGGGCGAGGACCATCTGGCTAAATGGCTCAAGGTCAACAAGACCTTCCTCGACGTCCGGCGCCGGCCTGGCGTCTTCGGCTTCCTGGGAGAGAAGGAAAAGGCGGTTTTCAGCCGCTTCAGCTTCGCCCTCTGTTACCCCATACTATCCATGAACCGGCTTATCGGGATCCTCTGCTTCGGGCCCAAGGAGTCCGGAAGGGACTACACCCCCGAAGAATCCGCATTCGTCGATTCTCTCATGCCCCAGGCGGGCACCGCCCTCGAAAACGCCCTGCTTTACAAGGAGCAGAGGGAGCGCTTCCGCCGCATGCTCCGGGCCGATCGGCTGGCCACGATCGGCGAGCTGGCCGCCGGGGCCGCCCACGAGATCCGGAACCCGTTGACGTCCATCAAGTCCTCCCTCCAGTACCTGGAGTCCCGCTGCCGCGAGGAGACCGAAAAAAAGCTCCTCGGCGTCGCCCTCCGGGAGACCGACCGGATCGACAAGATCCTGGCCGCGCTCCTGTCGTTCTCCCGGCCTTCGGAAATCCACAAGGAGCCCTGCGATCTCGTCGCGCTCCTCGAGGAAAGCCTGGCCCTCGTCTCGATCCAGGCCCGGGCCAAGAGCGTTGAGGTCCGGACGTCGTTCCCCGCGGCGCCGGTCATCATCAACGCCGACAGGTCCCAGGTCAAGCAGGTCTTCCTCAACGTCTTCCTCAACGCCGTCCAGGCCATGGAGGGCGGCGGGACGCTCGCCGTCGAGGACCTCGTCCTCGAAAACGGGAAGACCCTCGTCCGCGTCTCCGACACCGGGCCGGGCATCTCCGAGGAAGACCTCGAGAAGGTCTTCGACCCCTTTTTCACCACGAAAAAAGGGGGGACGGGCCTCGGCCTGTCGATCTGCTACACCATCGTCAAGGCGCACGGCGGAGAGATAGAACTCCGCGGTCGCCTCGGGAAGGGGACGACGGTCCTCGTCATCCTGCCCGCGAGTTGAGGAGGCCGTCCATGGTTCCCCGAATCCTGGTCATCGACGACGAGAAAAGCATCCGCGAGGTTTTTTCCGTCCTCCTCGGCGACCGCGGCTTCCAGGTGGCCGCCGCGGAGAACGGGCGCCAGGGCCTCGAGAAGGCCCCCCTCTTCGGGCCCGACGTCGTCCTGCTGGACATGAACCTCCCCGACCTTCCCGGCCTCGAGGTCCTGGCCGGACTCCGCGAGCTCCAGCCCGCCCCGGGAATCATCATCATCACGGCCTTCGGGACCATCCGCAACGCCGTCGAGGCCACGAAACTCGGCGCCTACGCCTACCTGGAGAAGCCCATCGACAATGAGGAACTCCTCCTCAACATCGCCCGGATCGTCGAGATCCAGAACCTGAAGCGCCAAGTCGAGACACTCCGCTCGGAGCTGACCTCCCGCTACCGTTTCTCGAACATCGTCGGGACATCGGGCCGGATGAATTCCGTCTTCCAGCTCATGGAGAAAATGAGCCGCGTCGACGGGACCGTCCTCGTCAGCGGCGAGAGCGGCACGGGCAAAGAGCTCGTTGCCCGGGCCATCCATTTCGCCAGCCCGCGCAAGGACGGGCCCTTCGTCGTCGTCAACTGCGGGGCCGTGCCGCGCGACCTCATCGAGAGCGAATTCTTCGGCCACGTCAAGGGCGCCTTCACGGACGCTCGGTCGGACAAGACGGGCAAGTTCGAGCTGGCTAACGCGGGGACGATTTTCCTCGACGAGGTCGGCGAGCTGTCCCAGGACGCCCAGGTCAAGCTCCTCCGCGCCCTCGGCGAAAGGGAGATCACGAGGGTAGGGGGGACGAAGACCGTCCCGGTCGACGTCCGGGTCGTCGCTGCCACGAACAAGAACCTCGAGGAGGAGGTCGCGAGCGGGAACTTCCGGGAGGACCTCTATTTTCGGCTGGCCGTCCTGTCCCTCCGGCTGCCCCCGCTCCGCGAGAGAACGGAGGACATCCCGCTTCTCGTCGAGCACTTCGTCCGCAAGTATGCCCGGGAGCTCGATAAAAACGTCCTCGCCTTCGCCCCCGGCGCCCTGACCCGCCTGGCGGGCTACGGCTGGCCGGGAAACGTCAGAGAACTCGAAAACGTCGTCTACGAGGCCATGGTCATGGCCGAGGGCGAGTGGGTAACCGAGGCGGCCCTCCCCGCTCGGCTCAAGCTCGCGGCCGCCGCCGCGGAGAGCGGGCGGCCGCCGGGCCCGGGGCCGTCGGGGTCCCTCCGGGAGGAGGTCCAAAGTGTCGCCGAAAGGCGCGAAAAAGAGCTCATCCTCGAGGCGCTCCGTCAGGCGGGCGGCAGCAGGACCCGGGCGGCCCGGACCCTGGGCGTCAGCCGTAAGACCCTTTTCAACAAGATGACGGCCCTCGAGATCCGGTGGCCGGCGTGAACGAAAGCCCAGCAAAATCGTATTATAATAAGATGGCTTCATGCGCTTTATCGGAGGATGGCAATGACTAAAGAAAGAATCTCGGCCGCGTTCCTCGTCTTGGCCCTTCTCGGCGGCTTCGCCATCGGCCAGGAGAAAAAAGACGTTTCCCTCACCCTCGAGGATTCGATCGTCCAAGCCCTGAAGAACAACCTCAACGTGGCCGTCGAGGTCCTCAACCCCGAGCTGGCCTCGGCCTCGGTTTCGCTGGCCCGGCAATATTTCATGCCGACGTTCCAGGTCGACTT
>JBGOYY010000136.1:0-3437 GCA_041479905.1 Candidatus Aminicenantia bacterium | reverse complement strand
CTCGGAGACGAACGCGATGTACTTCTTGGCCTCCAGCGGGTCCTTGGTGACGTCGATCCCGTTGATGAAGCAGGTCCCGGTCGTCGGCGGGATGAAGTTCAGGAAGAGGTTGATCGTCGTCGTCTTGCCGGCGCCGTTGGCGCCCAGGAGGCAGTAAACTTCACCCGGGGGAATGTCCAGGTTCAGATGATCCACTGCCAGGACACCGTCCTCGTACCGCTTGGACAGGTCGGCGGCTTTCAGGATGGGCTTTGGGTCGGTCATCTTTTTCTCCTCGAAGGGGAACGGGCCCCGCTTTATTATGGTTCATCTCCCGATTTCGGGGGAACTCCCGTATTCGGCTTGGCGAAGGATATCACCCTTAGCCCCCCGGCCCCCCGGGAACCAGTCCCGGCGGTTCCCCCGCCTTCGGCGGGTCCCCCTCCGCTACGGGGGTCGTCAGGGCGATATCCATCGCCGCCTCATTAAGAACTTCCCCGAAATCGGGAGAAGAGCCTTTTCTATCGGACATCGTACTTGATGAAGCGGACATAAGCCCCGGCGAACGGCGCGATGAGCCAGAAAGCCAGTGACAGCAGGCTTTTCCAGTTCGCCCTGAACACGTCGGCGAGGGAGGCCGGCGCGATCGTGAACTGGGGCAAGGCCTTGAAATCGACCGGCTGGGCCGAGAAACCCAGCGACGTTCCGCCGCCGGGATGGATCATGAGCGTCCGCTTGACCTTGCTGAACAGGGCGCCGTCGAGGGCCCGGGCGTGGGCCTGGACGGCCTCGGCGTATTTCGCTCGTTCGAGTTCACCCGTACCGCAGACGTCGGCGACGAAGCGGGCGAAGGCCGCGCTCGGCGAGACGAGGGACAGGTTGACCGCGAGATCCTGCTGTCTGCGTTTCTGCTGGCGGTAGGTCTCGTCGATCGCGCCGAGCTGTTGGGCCTTCCTTTCCTTGGCGCCCTGCTCGATCCCGGCCTTCAGGGCGTCCCATTTAATTCTCTCCGGCGATTTCTCGTCATCGGCGGCTCCCTTGGGCGCCGACCCGAAGATGAGGTCGTACTGCCGGCCGAGCTCCCGCGCCGTTTCCATCCCCAGGGAACCGGATAAAAGAGATTTCTCGAGGGAGACCTGCGTTTCCGTCCGGACCGGATGGACGAGCGCGGCGACCATGTCGCTGAGTTTGGGCATGATCAGCTGAAAAAACGCCCAGATGAGGAGGATAGACACAAGCGCGGTCCGCGTTTTCGCCGCGCTGGCCGAGACCATCGTGCCCAGCGTGAAATAGGCGAGGAGGAACACGGAGGCCGCGAGGAACACCACCAGGATCCTCGCCGGCGTGTCGCCGCCGAAGATGGGGAACGCCCCCAGGATCAGGAGAAGGAGACCGACGAGGAACGCGGCGGCAAATGGGGCCCACAAGGCGAGGAACCCCCCGACGACCTTGCCGGTCAGGACGGCGTCCCGCGGCAGGCGGTTCGACAGCATGGCCCTCAGGGTGCCCGCCTCCTTTTCTCCGGCGATGACATCCGAGGCGAAAAGAAGGCCGACGAGGCTGAGGACCATCTGGACGAGGAAGACGAAATCGAACTTCCCCTGGACCGAAAGGATGGACTCCTCGCCGCTCGAGGATTCGCCCGGCTTCGACCCTTCCTGGGTGAATTCGTAATAGCGCGGCAGGGTGCTCTCGAAGCCCCGCGTGTAAACCGACAGCAGGGCCGGCCGCCGGAAACCCTTGATGGCCACCGTGCCCGCCATGACGTCCTGGATCTTAAGCGAGGAGGCGGCTTCGCCGGCCAGGCGGACCTGCTCCTCGTAGTCCCGGACCCGTTTCGTGTAGTCGAGATGATTGACGTACATCCCCAAGGGGATGAGGAGCATGGCGATCAGCCCGAACAGCGGGAACCTGTAGCTGAGGATATTCTCCAGGATCTCTTTCTTGACGATCGTTTTCCACATGGCGTTGCGCGCTTATCTTCGGGTCAGCTTGATCCCGAAGACGACGATGCCGACGAGGAGCCCGACGAGGAGCAGGACCAGGGCCCCGATGCCGAGGACATTGGCTTTCGAAGTGATGTGGATGCGGACGATCTTGTCCTCCGACTCGACGCGCCGGTTGTCGGCGACGGCGTCGGTCCGGATCTTCGGCTCGTAGTCGCCGACGGAAACCCCGGCCGGGGGCAGGAACTTTATGCTGACGACCTCGTCCTTGTTCTGCTCCAGGGTCGGCAGGAGGTCCGGCTTGATCTCGACGCGCCAGTTGAGCGGCAGGTCGCAGAAGACGCGGACGTTGTTGAGCTTGCGGGTCCCCGTGTTGCGGATGGTCACTTCCATGCTGATGTTGTCGCCCGCCTTGATCTCGTGGTAGAGGTTGACGGCCTGGACTTCGACCTTGGGCACGCCCCGGGGGATGAGCTCGAGCTTGACCGACCCGGCCTTCAGGCTTTCGATCTCCTTGGGGCCGATCCCGGCGCCGGCCGTCTCGAGGGCGCGGAGTTTCAGCGTCTGGTCGTTGTCGAGGGCCAGGACGAAGAACTCGAGGGGCTTGTCGAGAACGACGCGGTCGTCCGGGTTCTTGGGGAGATAGAGCTTGAGCTGAAGCTTCAGGCTGGTGATGCCCTCGCTGAATTTGATCTGGGACAGGCGGGCGCTCGTCGTCGGGTCGCTGAATTCGTAGGTGATCTGCTGAGGCAGGTCGATGGCTTCGAGCTTGAAGACGTTGGCCTCGCCGCTGAATTTCTCGAGCGACAGATCGTAGGTCGCCGTGCTCTCGAGGTCGGCTTCCTGCGAGAACTGGGCGGAGTTGACGGTGACGATGTTGGCACTGACGCCCTTTTGGAGATAAACGGACGTCTTCTCCGTCTTTCCCGAATAGGAGATGTTGACGTCCAGGCTCTCGACGTCCTTGAGGAGCTGGAAGGTCACCTCGCGCTCGGTCTCGATGGGCATCGAGGCGATGGACTTCTCGTAAGGGTCGGAGATGATCTTGCCCTCTGTCAAGAGGGAGACGTAGACGTCCTTGATCTCCTTCATGAAGTCGAGCGGAAAGAGGTCCTCGGCGCTGATCTTGAGGTTAGCCAGCTCCTTGAGCTCCTTGGACGCGTAGCGCAGGGTCACCCGGACGAATTTCTTGCCGCTTCCGTCTTGGAACTTGACCGCGCTGGCGACCGAAATCCGGGCTTCGCTGCCCATGAAGCTGATCAGGGCCTGCTGATAGTCGACCTGGGCCTGGAGGTAGGCCGTCTGCCGTTGGGAGAAATCGGCCTCGGAGGCCAGCCCTTCCTCCTTGAGTTTCAGGTACCGGTCGAAATCGGCCTTTTTCAGGTCGAGTGTGAGCTGAGCGCTCTTCAGGCGGAGGAGCTTCATGCTCTGGGAATCCTGGGTCTGCGCGGGGAGCGACAGGACGATGAGAAGGACCGCGGCCAGGACGATGACGAGTTTATGGACTTTCAT
>JBGOYY010000135.1:0-3471 GCA_041479905.1 Candidatus Aminicenantia bacterium | reverse complement strand
GGGTAGATGATGTAGCGCCTCTCGCCGTCCCGGTACTTCACGAGGGAGATGAAGGACGAGCGGTTGGGGTCGTATTCGACGGTCTCCACGGTGCCCGGGATGTCGATCTTGTCCCTCTTGAAATCGATGACCCGGTAGAGCTTCTTGTGACCGCCTCCCCTGTTCCTCATGGACAGGTGGCCGCGGCTGTCGCGCCCGCCGGACTTGGGCAGGAATACGAGCAGGGGCTTGTAAGGGCCGTCGCCGCTCAACTCTTCGAACCGGTTGCCCGTCCTGTGACGCAAGCCGGGTGTTCTTGGCCTGTATGTTTTGATGCCCATGTTTATACCGCCTCGAAGTATTCGATCGGTTTCTCGCCTTCCTGGAGCCGGACGTAGGCCTTCTTCCAGTCCTTCGTCCTGCCCATGTTCCGGCCGACGCGGCGGACCTTGCCCGTCTTCATCTGGGTCCGGACTTCGGCGACCTTGGTCTTGAACAGCAGCTCGATGGCATTCTTGATCTCGATCTTGTTGGCGCACCGGGCGACCTCGAAGCAGATGACCCCGCTCGTTCCCTTGAGCTGGGTCGTCTTTTCCGTGATGACCGGACGGATGATGATTTTATGGGGGTCTTTGATCACTTCAATTTCTCCAGGACGGCCTCGAACGCCCGGCGGCTGAAGACCAGCCGCTTATGGGCGAGGACGTCGTAGATGTTGAGGCCGGAGACATCGACCGCCTTGACCCGGGGCAGGTTCCGGACCGCGAGGAACAGGTTCGCGTTGTCGTGAAGGTCGACGAGCAGGGCCGAGTCGAGCTTGAACGCCTTGAGCAGGGCGACGGCCTCCCGGGTCTTGGGTTCCTTGACCTCGAACTCGCTGACGACGACGAGCTCACCGGACGCGTGCTTCCCGGCCAGGGCCGCGCGGAGGGCGCTCCGCTTGGCCTTCTTCGGCAGCTCGTAGGAATAATCCCGGGGCTGGGGGCCGAAGACCGTGCCGCCCTTTCTCCAGAGAGGTGAGCGCGTGCTGCCGACACGGGCCCGGCCCGTCCCCTTCTGCCGCCAGGGCTTCTTGCCGCCGCCGCGGACCTCGGCCCGGGTTTTCGTCGCCGCCGTCCCCTGGCGCTGGTTGGCCCGGTAGTTGACGACGGCCTCGTAGATCAAGTGATCGTTCGCGGTTTTGGAGAAGACGCTCTCCGGCAGGTCCACCTGGGCCGCCGCCTGACCGCTTCGGTCGATGATGTCGAGTTTCTCCATGGTGCCCTCTTCTCCGTTCACTTCGCCCGCGGGGAAACGAACGTCCCTTTCTTGATCAGGACGTATCCCCCCTTGGCTCCGGGCACCGCGCCCTTGACCAGGAGGAGATTGTTGTCCTTGTCCGTGGCCACGACCTTGAGCTTCCGGACGGTGACCCGGTCATCGCCCATGTGGCCGCCCATGCGCATGCCCTTGACGACGCGCGAGGGGTAGGACGAAGCGCCGATCGAACCGGGCGCCCGGTGGAACATGGAGCCGTGGGAGGCGCCGCCGCCGGCGAAATGGTGCCTCTTGACGACGCCGGCGAAGCCCTTGCCCTTGCTCGTCCCGACGACGTGGATCGTCTCGCCGACCTCGAAAATGTCGACGAGGATCTGGTCGCCTTCCTTGACCGCGGCGAGGTCGCTGCAGCCGACTTCCTGGAGTTTCTTGACGACGGGGACGCCGGATCTCTTGAAATGGCCGATCTGGGGCTTCAGCGGTTTACGGACGCCCCGCTCCTCGACGAACCCGAGCTGGACCGCGACGTAGCCGTCCTTCTCGACGGTCTTCTTCTGGATGACCGTGCACGGCCCGGCCTTGATGATGGTGATGGGGATGACGTTGCCGGCGTCGTCGAACTGCTGGGTCATGCCGATCTTCTTGCCGATCAATCCTTCGACCATGGTTACTCTCCCGCGCCGTAGGCCTGGATCTCGACGTCGATCCCGGCCGGCAGGTCCAGCTTCTGGAGCTCCTCGATCGTCTCGTTGTTGTACTCGCTGATGTCGATGAGCCGCTTGTGGATCCGCATCTCGAATTGCTCACGCGACTTCTTGTCGACGTGCGGAGAACGGAGGACGCAGAACTTATGGATGCGCGTCGGCAGGGGGATGGGGCCCGCGACACTGGCGCCCGTGCGTTTCGCCTTGACGACGATGTCCTTCACGGATTGATCCAGCAGGCGGTGGTCAAAGGACTTTAAGCGGATTCTGATTTTTTCCATCGTTCGTTCCTCTGTTCTCCGAATTCCTCTCCCGGGCCGTCGGGCCCGGCGGACCCTCGGCGGCGGCCGCCGCTACTGGATGATCTCGGTCACCGTTCCGGCGCCGACCGTCCGGCCGCCTTCGCGGATGGCGAAACGCAGGGCCTTCTCCATGGCGACGTCCGTGATCAGCTCGATCTCGAGGTTGACGGAGTCGCCGGGCATGACCATCTCGACGTTGTCGGGGAGCTTGACGGAGCCCGTCACGTCGGTCGTCCGGAAGTAGAACTGGGGCCGGTAGCCCTTGAAGAACGGCGTGTGCCGGCCGCCCTCTTCCTTGGTCAGGGCGACGATCTGGGCCCGGAACTTCCGGTGGGGGGTGATCGACCCCGGCTTGGCCAGGACCTGACCGCGTTCGACCTCGTCCTTGCCGACGCCGCGGAGCAGGGCCCCGATGTTGTCGCCGGCCTGGGCCTGGTCGAGAAGTTTTTTGAACATCTCGACGCCCGTCACGACGGTCTTACGGGTTTCCCGAAGCCCGATGATCTCGCACTCGTCGCCGACCTTGACGACGCCGCGCTCGACCCGGCCCGTCACGACCGTGCCGCGGCCGGTGATCGAGAAGACGTCCTCGATGGCCATCTGGAAGGGCTTGTCGACCTCGCGCAAGGGCTCGGGAATGAAATCGTCCAGGGCCTTGACCAAGTCCCAAATGGGCTTGGCGGCTTCGCCGTTGACGTCTGCCGCGGCCTTCGTGGCGCTGCCGCGGATGACCGGCAGCTTGTCCCCGGGAAACTCGTACTTCGAGAGGAGCTCGCGTACTTCGAGCTCGACGAGGTCCAGGATCTCGGGGTCGTCGACGAGGTCGCACTTGTTCATGAAGACGACGATCGACGGCACATTGACCTGTTTGGCCAACAGGATGTGCTCCCGCGTCTGGGGCATCGGGCCGTCGGCCGCGGAGACGACGAGCACGGCGCCGTCCATCTGGGCCGCGCCCGAGATCATGTTCTTGATGTAGTCGGCATGACCGGGGCAGTCGATGTGGGCGTAGTGCCGTTTTTCACTCTCGTACTCCACGTGGCTCAAAGCGACCGTCAGGATCTTCGTCGCGTCCCGGCGGAACATCTTGGCATCGGCCTTGGCCACGTCGTCGTAGCTCATCGCTTTGGCCAGGCCTTTGGTCGCCAGAACCCTGGTTAGGGCGGCCGTCAGCGTCGTCTTGCCGTGATCGATGTGTCCGATCGTGCCGACGTTGACATGGGGTTTCG
>JBGOYY010000134.1:0-3806 GCA_041479905.1 Candidatus Aminicenantia bacterium | reverse complement strand
GGTGGAGCGGCGTGTAGGGCAGCATGAAGCCGACTTCGTCGAGGTTGGGCGCGATGAGGGCGATGTCCTTCTTTTTTTTGAGCAGGACGATCGGCCGGCGAGGCGATTGGAGAAGGCGCCGTTCGGCCGGGCCGACGGCGGCGAAGCGCTCGACGACGCCAAGGTCGCGGGCCATGAGGGCCAGCGGTTTGGTCCGCCGGGCCTTCGCCCGGCGCAGCCGGGCGACGGCCTTCCGGTCGAACGGGTTGCAGACGAGGTGGAATCCGCCGAGTCCCTTGACGGCCAGGACCTTGCCCTTGAGGATGAGTTCGACGGCCTCGGGGATCGCGTCGTCGAGCACGCGCCCCGTCCGCGCATCGTTGAGCGTCAGGCGCGGCCCGCAAACCGGGCAGGCGATGGGCTGGGCGTGATGCCTGCGGTCGAGGGGGTCTTCGTATTCCCGCCGGCAGTCCGGGCACATCGCGAAACCGGCCATGGTCGTCCGGGGCCGGTCGTAGGGCAGGTCCCGGACGATCGTGTAGCGGGGCCCGCAGTTGGTGCAGTTGGTGAAGGCATAACGGTAGCGGCGCTCTCCGGGCGTCGTGATTTCCTCGAGGCACTCGGGGCAGGTGGCGATGTCGGGCGAGATGAAGACGAACCCTCCGGCGTCCCGGGTTTTCCGGATCTCGAAACCCCGGAAGCCCTCGACGGCCGCGGCGCGAAAGTCGAGAGTCTCGATGGCAGCCAGGGGCGGCAGGTCCCTGCGGAGGGAGGCGGGGAATTTTTCGAGGGCGGCGGCGGACGGCCCTTCGACATGGATCTCGACCCCCGAGCCGGCGTTCTCGACCCAGCCGTCGAACCCGAGGCGGCGAGCAAGGCGGTAGACGAAGGGCCGGAACCCGACGCCCTGGACCACGCCGAAGACGGTTAGCCGCGCCGCGGCCTTCCGGCGGCGGCCAGAGCCCCGGGCTTTGCCCGGGGGTCTACTTCCGCCGTACTCGCCCGTGGATTTAAGTCTCGGGCGAGTGGCGAGTCGAAGGCTCGGCCCTTGGCTCATGGGGATCTCTTCTCGGCGGCAGCCAGGCTGTAGAGACAGCCGCAGTAGCTTTGGCGGTAGAGCCCGTGGGCCCGGCTGAGGTCGACGCTTTTCTTGAAGCCGTCCTTCTTTTTGAAATCCGCTTCGAGGAAGGCGAGGTGGTGGCGGGCGGCGAATTGACGGCCGATCCGGTTCATGACCGCGGCCTTTTTCCAGGGGCTGAGGCTCATGACCGTGGCGAAGGCGTTGAAGCCCTCCCGGGCCGCCCGTTCCGCGGTCCGGCCGAGCCTCGCGGCGTAGCAGACGTCGCAGCGGCGTCCCTTCTCCGGCTCATCCTTGAATTTCCGGGTGAGGATAAGCCAGCCCTCTGGGTCATAGTCATCTTCGATGAGGGGGACGCCGTGGGTCCGGACGACCTTCCGGGCTTCTTCGAGCCGGAGGTCGTACTCCTCGCGCGGATGAATGTTGGAGTTCGAAAAGAAGCCGGCCACCTCGTAGTCCTCCTTGAGGACCCCAAAGACGAAGAGGGCGTCGGGCGCGCAGCATACGTGGACGAGGATACGGGGCTTCGGCATGCGTCTATTCTAGCTGTACTCTGCAGTGCGAACAAGTCAGCGCCAGCATTCACTTAATACGAGGCCGAGGGGTATCGTCGGAGGAAGCATAAAGCGGTAATTTAGACTTCCCGGGACGGATACGCGGACTCCCCCCATCGGATCCGGACCGGGAAGGCGTGAAGAATCACCGCAGCGAACGGAGACGATCCTCGAGGCCTACTTAAGGTGTTCGAGGCGGGACCCGAGGTCGACGATCGTCTTGTCCACGCCGTCGATCTGGAAGTATATGACGGCCAGGGCCTCGTTCGGGACTCGGGCCCCGTCGAGGATGAGGCCGACGTTCTCGAACAGGGGCTCCATGAGCCGCTTGACGTCGACGATCTTGTCCTGGGTGCGCTCCTTCGCCTTCTGCCACTCCCGGATCTCTTTTTCCCGGGCCCGGAGGCGTTCGCGGTACTCCTCTTCGATCCGATGGATGGCGGCGTTGAAAACACGGACCTGGCCCTCGATCCCTTCGAGCTTGCGGTCCAGCCGGTAGCGTTCCTCCTGGAGAAGGGGCGACTTCTCCCGGAGCGCGCGGACGAGGTTGGCCAGGGGCAGGGCCTTCTCTCGGGCCCTGTCGACCCGGGCCGTCCGGTCGGCCTCGCTCATCTTCGGGTTCTCCTCGGCCTGGCGGACTTCCTTTTCGACCGCCTTGATTTGGGCTTCGGCGGCCTCGGCTTCGCGGAGCGAAGCCTCGAGGGCCTCCAGGACCTCCTTTTTTCGGTTGGCCAGGGCGAGCATCTCTTCCTGGTGCGGCCGCCGGCCCTCTTCCTGCTCGGCGACGAGCTCCCGGAACCGCTTGAGCGCGGCGTCGTGTTCGCGGCCGAGGACTTCGATCCGCGAATAGACGTCGTGCCACGTCTTCCGGAGCCGGCCGATCTCCTCTTCGAGCCCGGCGAGCTTGCCGCAGTCCTCATCGATGCAGGACGCCTGCACGTCCTCGCTCCAGGCGAGCTTTCCGAGCTCCCTCCAGAGAGCGGCCTTCTTCTCCTTTTCCTTTTTCAGCTTGAGCTGGAGCCGGAGCCGGCTCATGTGGCGGTGGGCACCCGACAGGAACGCGCTGATCCTCCGGCGCAGGTCCTTGTCCCAGAGGAAGATGAAGACGACGAGGAGCAGGATGACGCAGAGAAGGAGCCAGAGCAGCCAGAACGGGAGCCCTTCCGTAACCTCGGCGGACGCCTGGGCCTGGAGGGGCAGACTGTCGATGATCGGTCCCGTCATTCCGTTTTTCCGGACTCTGGGCCCAGTTTAGATTCGGGGGGAAGGGTTTGTCAATCGCCCGGGGAGCGTTATTTCGAGAACTTTTCGAAGAGACGGAGGAGCGTTTCCTTGTCCATGAGGCTCGACTGGCGGTAGCGGATGCGGCCGCGGGGGTCGATGACGATCGTGGCCGGGATGAACTCGCCCGGCTGGTAGTCCGCGATGATTTTCGCCGTGGCCAGGGCGACGGGATAGTTCATGCCCGCTTTTTGAGTCCAATCGCGGAGGACCTCGGCGGAGAGGTCGTCGACCGAGACGCCCAGGATCTCGAGCCCCTTGTCCTTGAAGTCCTTGTAAGCTTCGATGAAGTCGGGGATCTCCCGGCGGCAGGGGGGGCACCAGGTCGCCCAGAAGTTGAGGACCAGGACCTTGCCCTTATAGGAAGACAGGGAAAGGGAGTTGCCCTGGAGGTCTTGGAGCGAGAATTCCGGGGCCGGCGCGGCCTCCTCCCGGGCTGAGGCGCAAGCGGTGGTGATGGCCGCGGTCGTCACGATTATCGTCAAGGCCGCCAACGCGGCGACGAGCCTCTTCATGCGGCGCAGTTCTTGAGCAGGCGCTCCCAGCGGGCATCGACTTCGGCCTGGATCGACGCGACATGGGCCTCGGTCAGGTGCCGGAACCTTCCCTGGATCCGGAGGTAGTCGCTGACCGGCTTCTTGTCCTTGAGCTTCAGGTTCAGGGTGACCTTGTCCCCGTCCTCGATCTCGAAGAGCGGGAAATAGGCGTTTTGGACGGCCATCCGGGCGAGTTTCACGGTGTCCTCGGGCCGGCTCTTCCAGCCCGTCGGGCACGGCGCGTAGACGTGGAAGAAGCGGGTCCCCTTGATGTCCTTGGCCTTCCTCATCTTTTTGACGAAATCCTCCGGGTGCGAAATGCTGGCCGTGGCGATGTAGGGGATGCGGTGCGCGGCCATGATGGCGACGATGTCCTTC
>JBGOYY010000133.1:0-3926 GCA_041479905.1 Candidatus Aminicenantia bacterium | reverse complement strand
GGCGAAGCTCTTCGGGCTGTTCGAAAAGCTCGATCCCGGCACGGAGGGCACCGGCGTCGGTCTGGCGCTTGTGACGCGGATCGTGGAAGTGCACGGCGGCCGGATCTGGGTGGAATCGGAAGGTCCGGGCAAAGGCGCCACATTCCGCTTCACCCTTTCCGGAAAAGAGAAAAAATGAAAAAGCGAAAAACCCCTTCGATTTCCGCGCGACCGCCGGTCATGCCGGTTGAGATCCCGGCCGAGCCGGACTCGATCGCCCGTCCGGAGGCTCGCTTCCCCATCGTCGGCATCGGCGCTTCGGCGGGGGGATTGGCGGCGTTCGAAGCGTTCTTTTCCGCCATGCCCGCCAACACCAAGAGCGGTATGGCCTTCGTCCTGGTGCAACACCTGGCGCCGGACCACAAAAGCATTCTGAGTGAGCTGGTCGGGCGCTATACCCGGATGCAGGTCTTCGAAGTCGAGGATGGGATGACGGTGCGGCCCAATTGCGCCTACATCATCCCGCCCAACCGGGATATGGCGCTTTTGAACGGCACCCTGCAGTTGCTGGAGCCGGGTGCCCCGCGCGGCCTGCGCCTGCCGATTGACTTTTTCTTCCGTTCCCTGGCCGCGGATCAGCACGAGCGGGCTATCGGCATCGTGCTCTCCGGCACCGGCAGCGACGGCGCGCTGGGCGTGCGGGCGATCAAGGGAGAGGGGGGCATGGTGATGGCGCAGGCCCTCGAAACCACCGAGTACGACGGTATGCCGCGCAGCGCCATCGCCACAGGCCTGGTGGATTTTGTCCTGCCGCTGGCTGAGATGCCGGCCCGGCTCATGGCCTACGTCGCCCATTCTTTCAAAAAAATCTCCCGGCCGATCTCTTCATCGTCCCTTCCTAAGGCCGACGACTCGCTGCAAAAGATCTTCATCTTGCTGCGCGACCAAACCGGGCACGACTTTTCCGGCTACAAACCAAAAACCATTTCCCGGCGCATTGAGCGGCGCATGGCCGTCCACCAGATCAAGCGGATGGACGAGTACGCGAGCTATTTACAGCAATATCCGATGGAAATTGAGGGACTCTTTCGTGACCTCTTGATCGGCGTCACTAGCTTTTTCCGCGACCCGGAGGCCTTCGCGGCGCTCGAGACCCAGGTCATCCCGCGGCTTTTAGCCGGCAAATCCTCCGACGCCGCGATACGGATTTGGGTGCCCGGCTGTTCAACCGGAGAGGAGGCCTATTCCATCGCGGTCCTGCTCAAAGAGCAGATGGAGGCCCTGAAGCAGAACTTCCGGATCCAGGTGTTCGCCACCGACATCGACCGCCGGGCCATCGAACTGGCCCGCGCCGCCGTCTATCTTGCCAACATCGCCGCCGATGTCCCGGCGGAACGGCTGGCCCGCTTTTTTGCCCAGAAATCGGACGGAGGCGCCTACAGCGTCAATAAATCCCTCCGCGAAATGCTGGTTTTTTCCGAGCAGGACGTGATCAGAGACCCGCCATTCATCAAGCTCGACCTGATCAGTTGCCGCAACGTGTTGATCTATATGAACAAGGAGCTCCAGAAGAAGCTCATCCCCCTTTTCTACAACGCGTTGAATCCGGGCGGCATGCTCTTCCTGGGCACCTCCGAGTCCGTGAGTGAGTTCGCGGACCTCTTTATAGCGATAGATAGCAAGTCGAAGCTGTACCAGCGCAAAGAGTATGGCCCCAGAACGCAATGGCCGGCCATAGGGAATAGGCTCCCGCCCATGAGGGCAGATGGCGTTACCCTACGACCGCCCGGGAAGCCTCCCTCGGATGGCAAAGTCCAACTGCGAGAGCTGACCGAACGGGCGTTGTTGGAGCACTACTCACCCGTCGGCGCACTCGTCGACGAACACGGCGAGATCCTCTTCCTGCACGGCCGCACGGGCCTGTACCTGGAACCGGCCCCGGGCGAGGCCGGAGTGAATATCCTGAAAATGGCCCGAGAGGGGCTCCAGCAGGCATTGGCCGGCGCCCTGCGCAAAGCCTCGGTCCAAAAAGGGCCGGTACGTCGCCCGGGGCTGCGGGTCAAAACCAACGGCGAGTTCAGTCCTGTCGATCTGACGGTGCGGCCAATAACGACCAAACCCGACGCGCCCGCCGAGCCTGCCCTGTTCCTGGTCATCCTGGAGGAGGCGCCGGCGACGGTCGCTCCCGTGGATTCGGTTGAAAGCGCGGACGTTGACGCGCGCGTCGCGGTGTTGAAGAAGGAACTGCACGCCAAGGAGGAATACCTCCAAGCCGTGAACGAAGAGCTGGAGACGGCCAACCAAGAGCTCCTCTCCTCCTATGAAAAGATGCAGCCCGTCAACGAGGAACTGCAATCCACCAACGAAGAACTTGAAACATCCAAAGAAGAAATGCAGTCCCTCAACGAGGAGCTGGGAACCGTCAACAATGAATTGCGGCAGAAAGTGACCGATCTTTCTCAGGTCAACAACGATATGAGCAACCTGCTGGCCAACACGGGTGCCGGTATCATCTTCGTGGACCGGCAACTGAACATCCAGCTCTTCACTCCGGCCGTCACCCAGATCATCAATCTGATCCCGACCGACGTGGGGCGGCCGGTGGGCGACATCGTCTCCAACCTGGCCGACTATAACCGGCTGGTGGCGGACGTCCGGGAGGTGCTGGACAGCCTGATTCCCAAAGAGGTTGAAGTCCTGATCAGGTCTGGCGCCTGGTATCTGTTGCGCATCCGGCCTTATCGCACTTTGGAAAACGTGATCGAGGGAGCGGTGATCACTTTCACGGAAATTACCGAAATGAAAAAGGCGCAGGCGACACTGAAGGAATCCGAGGCCCAGCGCCGACTGGCTGTGGTCGTGCGCGATGCGCACGATGCCATCATGGTGCAGGATTTGGAGGGCCGCATCCTGGCCTGGAACCAGAGCGCGACGAGGATGTATGGCTGGAGCGAAGCCGAGGCGCTGGCGATGAACATTCGCGAGATGCAACCGGAGAGTCGGCGCGCGGAAGTGCGGACCTGGGCGCGTCAGCTCACCCAAGCCAAGACCCTGAAGCCCTACCGCTCGCAGCGTATCGCTAAAGATGGCGGGATCGTCGACGTGTGGTTGTCTGCCGCTGCCTTGGTGGATCAGGCCGGGGAAGTCTATGCCATTGCCACCACGGAACGGGAGATCGGCTCGGAACACCAGCGCCCTCCTGACCGTAAGCAAGAAGGGAAGCCATGAAGGATAATCTGCGCAAGCGGGCGGAGAAAAAGCTCAGGGCGAACGAGGCTAGGCCCCAGGAATCGCTGTCGCCCGAGAAAACCCGACGTCTGCTCCACGAGCTGAGCGTGCATCAGATCGAGCTGGAGATGCAGAACGAGGAACTTCGCCTGGCGCAAGAGGAATTGGAGACCGCGCGGGCGAGGTATTGCGACCTGTACGACCTGGCGCCGGTGGGCTATTTCGTGCTCAGTGAAAAGGGATCGATCCTGGAAGCGAATCTCCGCGCCGCGACCCTGTTCGGGACGCCACGCGTCGAGCTGCTCAAGTCGGCGTTGACCCATTGGATCGTTCCCGAGGACCAGGATATCTACTACCGACATCGTAACCAGCTTTTTAAGACAGGCGAGACGCAGGTATGCGAGCTGCGCCTGGTGAAAAAGGACGCCGGCCCGTTCTGGGCGCGGCTGGAGGCGGCCCCGGCCGAGGCCGCTGACGGTGCTCCCATATGTCGGGCCGTATTGAGCGACATCACCGAGCGAAAGCGGGCGGAGGAAGAGATCCTCCAGAAAACCAAAGCAATGCAGGAGATGAACGAGGAGCTGACCCGCTTCGCTTACACCGTTTCGCACGACCTGAAAAGCCCGCTGGTGACCATCCGGACTTTTTTAGGCTATCTGGATCAGGACATCCGGAAGCCGGACGTAGCGATCGTGGACAAGGACCTGACATATATCCGC
>JBGOYY010000132.1:0-4236 GCA_041479905.1 Candidatus Aminicenantia bacterium | reverse complement strand
TCGAAGAAATATCCCCTCCTCATGCTCATCCACGGCGGGCCCCAGGGCAGCTTCGGCGACGATTTCCATTACCGCTGGAACGCCCAGATGTTCGCCGCGGCCGGCTACGTCACGGCCATGGTCAACTTCCACGGCAGCACGGGCTACGGGCAGGCCTTCACCGACTCCATTAGCGGCGACTGGGGCGGCAAGCCCTACGAGGACATCCTCAAGGCCGTCGGCTTCCTTCACGGGACCTATCCCTTCATCGACATGGACAAGCTCGGCGCGGCCGGCGCCTCCTACGGCGGCTACATGATCGACTGGATCGAGGGGCAGACGGCGATCTTCGACTGCCTCGTCTCCCACGACGGCGTCTTCGACCTCCGCTCGATGTACGGCGCGACCGAGGAGCTGTGGTTCCCGGAATGGGAATACCACGGCACGCCGTGGACGAGCCCCGAGCAGTACACAAAGTGGTCGCCGTCGATGTACGTCAAGAACTTCAAGACCCCCTGCCTCGTCATCCACAGCGCCAACGACTTCCGCGTCCCGCTCGAGCAGGGGCTCCAGTTCTTCACCTCGCTCCAGCGGATGGGTGTCCCCTCGAAGCTCCTCTACTTCCCCGACGAGGACCACTTCATCTCCAAGCCCCAAAACGCCGAGCTGTGGTGGAAGACGATCCACGACTGGCTGGCGACCTATCTCAAGTAGGCCCAATGGGGAGGCGCAGCATGGCTTCGGGGTCGACGCGGACGTCTAGTATCTTGATCGACCAGTGGAGATGGGGTCCGGTCGAGCGCCCGGTCGAGCCGCAGAGCCCGATCGGCGCGCCTTTTTTCACCGCTTCTCCCCTCTTGACGAGGAGCTTGGACATGTGCCCGTAGGAGCTGAAGACGCCAAGGCCGTGGTCGACGATGACGGTCTTGCCGCCGAGATAGAGGTCGCTCGCGAGAACGACCGTTCCCGCGTTGGCCGCGCGGATACTCTCGCCGAAGGGGGCCCGGATGTCGAGCCCGGCGTGGACGGATTCGAGGACGTTGTTGTTGAGGCGCCGCTGACCGAAATTCGCCCATGACGGCGCGTCGTGCGGTAGGACGAAAGGCCCGTCACCCAGCCACTCCGGCGTGACGACGCTCGTGGCCAGCGCGACGAGCTCCGCCTCCCGCTTGATCCGCTCCATGGCCGCCGCGGGCGGCGTCACGTATTCCCTCTTGAGCTGGAGTTTCGTGAACGGGAATTCCTTCTCCGAAACGAGGAGCTCCTTACGGATCGTCTCGATCGTCCCGTCGGCTTTGCGGACCTTGATGGTCATGGTGTGGGACCCCGGCTTGGCCTGCAGGTCTATCCCCAGGAAGGCGAAGACGCTCCGGCCTCCCGGCGCGGGCCTCAGGTCGACCGTCCGGCCCAGGAACGTCACCGAGGCTGACTTGGCCGTGCCTTCGGTTTCCAGAAAAACGACTATCGGTTCCCCCGGCTGGAGGGCCCTGTAAACCAGGCGGATGACGGGACCGGGCGCTTGCGCCGTGGGTTTGTCGGGAAGGCGACCGGCCGGGGCGACAGGGGAAAGCGCGAGGACGGCCAGCGTGACCGCGCCGGACCTCGTCAACAAGGCCCGGCGACGGGTCACGCCACGGCCCCCCGCGCGTTCTTCCGCAGGACCTTCCCCGGCAGGCGCCCCGTGTGCCGCCCCTCGTCGACGACGACCTCACCGTTGACGACGACCTGCCTGATGCCCTCGGGGTAAACGGCGGGCTCCGTGAATGTCGCTTTATCGATGACCCGCTCCGGATCGAAAACGCAGACGTCGGCGGCCCAGCCGATCTTGAGCATCCCCCGGCGCACGAATCCGAGGTGGGCGGCCGGCATAGCCGTCATCTTCCGGACGATCTCCTCAAGCGACGCGACCTTCTCCTCCCGGACGTACTTCCCCAGGACACGCGGGAAGGTCCCGTAAAAACGCGGGTGGGGCTTCCCCTTGGCCAAGGGGCCGTATGGAGCGACGGCGGAACCGTCCGACCCGACCCCGACGAGCGGGTGGGCCAGGAGGACCTTGAGCTGGTCCTCGCTCATGGCGAAGGTGATCATGCCGACCCGGCCCGTCTCCTCGACGAGAAGGCCCCGCATGAATTCGTAGGGGCTCTGGCCGGAGCGGGTCGCCGCCGCGAGGATGTTCATCCCTTCGAGGGGACGGTTCTTGTCCGTGGCCACGGAGGAGATAAGGACCTTTTCCCAGGAGCCGAGCTCCTTTTCCTTGGCCGCAACCTCGGCCCGCAGACGGTCCTGCAGGGATGCGTCGCGGAGTCGGGCGATGAAGTCCTCGGTCCTCCCTTCGCGCGACCAGAGGGGAAAGAACATGTCCAACCCCGTGGCCCAGGCGATATAGGGGTAGCGGTCGCAGCGGAAATCGATGCCCTCGGCGCGGGCCCGCTCGAGGCGGTCGAGGAGGGCGGGAAACTTGGACCAGTTCACGGCGTAGCCGATCTTCAGGTGGGAGATCTGGAGCCGGATGGGCGTCTCTTTGGCGATGCGCAGGGCCTCGTCCACGGCTTCGAGGATGCCCGCTTCCTCGTCGCGCATGTGCGTCGCGTAGACGCCGCCGCTTCGGGCGGCGACGCGGCAGAGTTCGATGAGCTCCTCCGTCGAGGCGAAGCTCCCGGGCGTGTATTCGAGCCCCGAAGAGAGGCCGAGGGCCCCCCCGGCCATCGCCTCACCGACCAGCGCCTTCATCCGCTCGAGTTCCCCGGCGGAGGGGGCCCGGTTGCCGAAGCCCATGGCCGCGGCTCTCACGGTGCCGTGCCCAACAAAAGTCGCGTAGTTGAGGGCGGCCCCAGCCTCGTCGAGCCGGCCGAGAAAGCCGCGGATATCGCGCCAGTTCAAGTCCAGGCCGTATTCCGCGAGGAGCGCCAACCGCGTTTTTTCGAAGGCCTCTTCGGTCAGGGGGAATGGGGAGTCGCCGCATTGGCCGCTGACCAAAGTGGTCACACCCTGACGGACGGCGCTCTCGGCCCGGGGGTTGACGAGGAGGCTTTCCGCCGTATGGTCGTGGACGTCGATGAAACCCGGCGAGACGGCCATCCCCTCGGCCTTGATGATCGCGGCCGCCCGCGAGGCTCGGATCCGGCCGATCGACCTGACCGCGCCGCCCGAGATGCCGATGTCGGCGCGGAAGGGCGGGCCGCCCGTCCCGTCGTAGACCGTGCCGCCGACGATGAGGAGGTCGAACTCTTTCCCCTTCGTGCATCCCCGGAGCAGGAGGCCGGCGCCCCCTGCGGAAACCAGGCCAGCCGTCCGCAGCGCTCCCCGGATGAACGTCCGTCGGTCCATGAGTTCCATGCCCTTGCATGATAATCGAAACTCGCCCCGGAGTAAACCGGGATCGGCCGTCCGGCCGTATTTGCCTTCGCGGCCCGTTTCTGGTAAATTAACGTTCCTCTGGCCGGCGTAATTCCGACAAGACAGAAATCGAAAGGATCGACACATGGCTGAGCAAAAAGAGGACAGCACTCCGAAAAGGAAAAAATTGAACTCCCTGGACCTGGCCGAGATCGAGGTCGCGCTCGCCAAGTGCCAGGAGAAACAGGGAGGGATCGTTTCGAAATACGCCCGCCAGCTCTTGGCCCGCAAAAAGGCCCTTTCCGGCTGAAACCTGGGGAGCCCGAATCCCCTCCCCCGCTCTCGCCCCGTCGGGACGGAATGCCCATTCCGGACGCGAAATCTCCCGTAAATCAAGGAAAGTGTTTACATTGGCCCGGGTTTCTGTTAAAATACGCCGGAAAAAACATCAGGAGACAAAAAAGCGTGATTAGTAAGGAACAGAAGACGAAGATCGTCAAGGAGAATCAGGCCCATCCCACCGATTCGGGATCGCCTGATATCCAGGTCGCCTTGCTGACGGAGCGGATCAACCTGCTCATCAAGCATTTCGACAGCCACAAGAAGGACTTCCACTCCAAGACCGGCCTCATGAAGCAGGTCGGGCAGAGAAAGCGGCTCCTCGAGTACATCAAGAAAAAAGATGTCGGCCGTTACGAAAAACTCATCCAGAAGCTCGGCCTGCGCAAGTAGGCCCCGCCTCCAAAGGACCCCCACATGTCTAACACCATCAGTCTAGAAATCAACAAGCGGACCCTGTCCATCGACATCGGCAAGATCGCCAAGCAGGCCGACGGCTCGGCCCTGCTGCGCTACGGCGACACGATGATGCTGGTCACGGCGACCTCCCGCAAGGAGATGAAGGACGCCAGCAAGGCCTTC
>JBGOYY010000131.1:0-4312 GCA_041479905.1 Candidatus Aminicenantia bacterium | reverse complement strand
TCCTCCGAAAACCGGCCGATACGCCAAAGAAACCGGAGAGCTGTGCCCCCCATGAAGAAGAGCCGCGTGTTGAGGCCTTCCCTTTGCATGAGCCAGAGGACGTAATTCTGGATATACTCCCGCAACGCGTGAAGCCCGAGAGAGGGACGTTCGCGGGCGACCTGGAGAGCGATGTCTTTCATCTTTATCCCTCCCTGTTCTCCCGGATGTAGGCCGCCGCGGCGTCCACGGCCGCCGCAAAACCCGGCTTGCTCACAAGAGCCGCCCAGCCTCTGAGCTTGTCCTCGTCCAGAATATTCAGATTCTGGAGGCGCAGGCCTTTCAGCCAGTCGATCGAAAACTTGCCGATGCGCATGGTGATGTACATTTTATCGAGCAGGGCTTTCTCCGGCCCGGCGATGATAAAGACGTTGCCGCCGCGCTTGACTTTCTCATATCCTGCGAAAAAAGCCGGCTGGACGTGGTGGTAGAAATAGCCCCTGCCCTTGGCCGTGAATTCGATGCCGCGGGCGGTCGTGATCGATGTCGGGTTGAAGATCGCCTCCGGGATCAGCCCATAGAATCCAAGCGCCCACTCGAGCGAGAGGTAAGAGGGCTGGACGACCGTATTCGCGATCACGGCCTCGGAGACGTCCCGGGCCCGGTAGGGCTCCTCGATGAGGTACCAGCCCCGGCGGATCCGGCAGAGCTTGCCGGCCCGAGACCAGCGCGAAAGCTGGACCTCGATGTGGACCGGAGCATCGTCGAAAATCCGGAGCATGGAGGAATGGAAAAGCGGTCGGTCCGAGAACTCTTTTAGAAGCGCATCCCATCTCATGTACATAACTTAACATATGTGTTAAGAAAATGCAATGTATTAACTAAAGGATTTCGTATCCGAATTCTTGGAAGTGCGGGTCGAAAACGAAGGCCGTGCGGACGCCCGTCCGCCGCATGACTTCGAAACTCGCGCAGTCGACGAGACTGAGGGCGCGGCGGCCCGCCGCCAGGTGCGCCCCGACCGCGGCTTCGTGGATTTCCCGCGTCACCCAGAATAGACGCAGAACCGGCACGACATCGCGCTCGAAGACGCGTGCGGCTTCGATCCCGACGCGCCGCGTCAAGACGGCCGATGTCTCCACCAGGACGTAATTGTGGCAGAGAAGCGTGTGGTCGCCGTTCAACATCTCTTCCCAGGTCCGTTTGGCCGCGGCGTGCCGCTCGTCGCTCCGGTCAAGGATAGCCAGGAGGGCGCTCGTGTCGACGAAGACGTTCATCGCGAGCCGCCGTCTTTTTTCGCGCCGCCCTGCGCCTGCCTGCCGTTCTCGACGCCATCCTCCGCCGGCGCGGTCCCCAGATAACGGTCATGCTCGATGGAAAGGTCAGGGACGCCCGATTCGAACCGGCCTGCCGCGGCGACTGCCCTCCGCCTCAGTTCCGCGATATCCGTCAGGTCGGCAGGGCACGGCGATCCGTAGGTGCTTCGGTCCTCTCTGACTGAGCCGACCGCTCCCCCCCACGCCCCAACGGCCTCTCGGACAAACTGGCTCCTGGTCCTCCCGGCTCGGCGCCGCGTCTTCTCCAGGGCCTTAAACTCCGGCGCTGACATGCTGATCGAGAATTTTAGAGTCTTTGCCATGTGTTTCTCTTAATGGTAAGAAATATTCATACCACAGTATGACCATCGAAGAAGGAAAAGTCAAGCCCTATCCGAGCCGGTAGGGGATAAGCACAAACACGTGTTTCTTCTCGTCGAAATCCCGGGCGTCTCTCGTGACTAGTTTGAGGCCGTGCCTCAACGCCACGGCCGCCTGGAACGCGTCCGGCAGCTTCCATCCGTTTGTCCGTCTCAACTCCGCAGTGCTCGTCGCGTCATCCTTGGTCAGGGGGAGGCACTCGAAGGCGTCGCATAACTCTAAGGCGGCGAGCTCCTCCTTTTCCGTCCCTCCGCAGAGCACCTCGGCGCGCGTGATCGCTGAGAGGACGGCCTCGCCCTCGCTTAGCTTTTTCAGCCACTTGCTCGCCTGCTCGATGCCGCGAAGATGATCTATCAGAATAACCGAATCCAGAAGATAGACCGGCTTCACGTCTGGCGCTCCCATTCCTTTCGCATGGCATCAATATAATCGCGGCTGTCTCCCTTGATTGAGGTCCACGTCCCGGCCGTTTCCCTGAGAACGCCGGCGAGGCTCTTATCCGCTTTCATCTGGCGGTATTCTCTAATTGCCCGGCGGACGACTTCGGCGCTCGAGATCCGATGTCGCCGGCCATAGCTCTCGAGCCACCGTTTCTCGTCCTCGGGGATCGAAATGATCGTCCTAGTCATGCGCGCCATCCTGATCACCTCGCCACATATATATCAGCAAGGTGATATCATGTCAATGGGTTTCTATCCTCTTTTTCTCATACGGCGTATCGCCTTGACAAATGTCCGTTGTCCCCACTTTTCTATCGACATTCCATTAGCGGCCTCCCTTGCGGCCTCTCCGGAGCCCTTTGCGGCGCCCTAATATGGGAGAATTCCGCTGTCCCTATTTTCCTCTTGACATTTCCTGTCCCGTATTTATACAATTTGCTCACTTTTTGTTATCTGGGAACTTTGATGGGTTATGAAACAGGCCGAAGCCACAATCGCCTTTTGATTGACCGGGCCTCGGTCTGCCTCCAGTGACGAGCCTTAGCGGCTGATGATCAGACGTGTCCGCGCCGCCCAGGCGCCCCGCGGCGTCCATCGGCGGTAGCCTGTCCACGGCGGCCGGGGCCCCGGGCTTGCCCGGGGGTCCAATTCCGCCGTACTCGCCCGTGGATATAAGTCACGGGCGAGTGGCGAGCCGAAGGCTCGTCCCTTGAAATGGCCCGCTTAGCCCGCTCCGTCCTGCTCGGCTATCCGCATGCGGTCAGCCAGCGAGGGAACCGCGAGCAGACGTTCTTCGAGGAGAACGCGGATTACCGCCGCTACCTCGGCTGGCTCCGGGAATGCGCCGAGCGCTACGGCCTCGATATCTGGGCTTATTGCCTGATGTCGGATCACGGCCACTACGTATGCGTCCCGAGGACGGGCGACGGGCTCTCCCGGACGTTTACCACCCTCCACATGAAGTACACCCAGTACTTTCATAAGAAGAAGGGCTCGAGCGGCCGACTCTGGAAGGGGAGGTTCCTGTCCTGCCCCCTCGACGACCCGAGCGTCTTCGAAGAGGTCCGCTTTATCGAGACGAACCCGGTTCGGGCCGGGTTGGTCGAGCGGGCCGAGGACTATCCCTGGTCGAGCGCCCGATGCCACGTGATAGGGGAGCCGGACCCCGTGCTTATCGTCGGGAGTGATACGGGTCGGGCGTTGAACAGGATGGCGGGCGTCCCGATGTACCGGGCGATCCCCGGTTGGCGTTCCTATCTCGCCGCCGGCGGTGACGGGGAGATCGTCAAGAGGACCCGCGAACGCCTGAAGACGGGGCGGCCGGCGGGGGATGCGGAGTTCGTGCGTAAGCTTGAAGAAATCGTGGGGCGAAGGCTGGGTGCGATGCCGAGAGGATCCTTTATGATAAACCAAAAATATCCAGAATGATCAAACTGAAATGGACAAAAAAATCGTCAAAATTCCCCATAAAAATCGTGGACAGGAATCGACGGAAAAACCCTGTAGGATACCCTGCAGGGAGGAGACATGCTCCGAATGAACCAGATTGATCAGATCAAAGAACTGCAACGACAAGGGCTCGGATCGCAAGAGATCGCCGGTCGCCTGAAGATCGACCGGAAGACGGTCGCCAAGTACATGCGCGAAGAGGATTTCAACGAAAAGGCCCAGGAGAAAAGAGCTCCGGCGTCGAAACTGGACCCTTGGAAACCGATTATCGACGGGTGGTTGGAAGAGGATCAGCGGATGCGATTCAAACAGCGGCATACGGCCCAACGCGTCCACCATCGGCTTCAGAACGAATACCCGGAGGATTACCGCTGCTCTTATCCGCTGGTCCAGCGGTATCTGAAGCAAAAGAAGAGTGAGCGCGGGGCCGATCGGGGCTATTTGGAACTTGTCTGGCAGCCGGGAGAGGCGCAAGCCGATTTTGGGGGAGCCGACATTATCGAGGGCGGCGTAAAACGCCCGATCCAATACCTGTGCCTGAGTTTCCCCAACAGCAACGGCGGCTTTATCCAGGGGTTCGGGGGCGAAACCGCGGAGTGCGTCTGCCAGGGACTGATGGATCTTTTTCATCATATCGGCGGTGTGCCGAGAAGGATTGTGTTTGATAACGCCGGCGGCGTCGGACGCCGAGTCCGGGAAAAGGTCACCCTCGCGGATTTATTCCTGCGGTTTAAATGCCACTACGGA
>JBGOYY010000130.1:0-4323 GCA_041479905.1 Candidatus Aminicenantia bacterium | reverse complement strand
CGCGTCCCCCCGGCCCCCCTCCCTCTCCAGTCCCCCCCCCGCGCCCCGCCCCCCCCCCCGGGGGCCCACGCGCCCCACAACCCCCCCTTTCCCCCCAAACGGTCGGATCCACCCCCTCTTGCCCCTCTTGCCCCGAGAGCTCGCGATACCTAAAGCACGTGACCAGATGGTCGTTGACCATGCCCGTAGCTTGCATGTGCGAATAGACGACGGTCGAGCCGACAAATTTGAACCCGCGCGCCTTGAGGTCCTTGCTGAGAGTGTCCGAAAGGGGCGTCCGCGCGGGCAGGTCCGCGAAAGTCCGGAGCTTGTTGCGCACCGGCTTGCCGCCGACGAAGCCCCAGATGTAGCGGTCGAACGTCCCGAACTCTTTCTGCACCTCGAGAAAGCGCTGGGCGTTGTTGATCGCGCCCAGGATCTTCAGCCGGTTGCGGATGATCCCGGCGTCGCCCAACAGGCGCCGCACGTCCCGCGCCGTGAACCGGGCCACTTTCTCCGGGTCGAAGCCGCGGAAGGCCCGCCGGAAATTCTCGCGCTTGTCGAGGACGAGCTTCCAGCTCAGGCCCGCCTGCATGCCCTCAAGGATGAGGAACTCGAATATCTTGCGGTCGTCGTGGAGGGGCGTCCCCCACTCGCGGTCATGGTAGTCGCACATGAGAGTGTCCTCAAGGTCGCCCCAGCACCTTTTCCGGCCGTCCTTCGGTTTATTTCGCGGCTGTGCGCTCTTGGCCATCGGTCACCTCTTGGATTTTATGGTTTAATGGGGTCGGACCACAGCAACATCATTATTATCAATAAGATACCTGTTTTCCTGAGGCTGTTTTAGGCCTTAAATCGACCTTTTCATGGCCAAAAAAAGGATTTAGGCTCAACAAATCGAGTTTGCATTAATGACATTCCTCCCCCGATCCAAGCGTCTATCTTCAAGGAACACAGAGAGGATAGCGCAAAATAGCGAAAAGGAAAAGGCCATGTCCCGAGCTAACCGAAATTTCCTGCCGGGCCGCATATGGCATATCACCCACCGGTGTCACAAGAAGGAGTTTCTCCTCAAATTCCGCAGGGACAAGCTCCTCTGGCTTTACTGGACGTTCCAAGCGAAAATCAGATACGGTTTGATCGTCCTAAACTTCATAATCACATCGAATCACATCCATCTGCTGGCGACGGGCCATCGAGGCGGGCAACAGGCCATTCCGCGGGCGCTCCAGCTCATAGAGTCCAGGGTAGCCCAGGAGTATAATAAAAGGAAGGACCGGCGCGGAGCGTTTTGGGAGGACCGTTATCACGCCACGGCCATCGAGTGCGGCGCCCAATTCGTGAATTGCCTCACTTACGTCGATATGAACATGGTCAGGGCGAGCGTCGTCGGGCATCCTGGGGAATGGCCTTATTGCGGATACGACGAGCTTATGCGGCCGCACGTCCGCCGGACCGACCAGCTCGTCGATACGGGCCTATTGATGGAACTGCTGGGTGCAAAAGACATCCATGCCCTGCAATCGATGCGCTCCGAATGTATAGAGCGAGAGATCCGAAAAGGACGACTCCAACGCGAGCCGATATGGACGGAGAGCGTTGCCGTCGGCAGCGAGGAATACCTGCGGCAAATTCAGGCGGAACTGGGAAGCAAGATAAAGATGGCCGAGATCGCTCCCGGCGGCGCGGTGAATGCGCAGTCCGTTCTCAGGCGGACGAGAGGGACTTATCTGTGCACTTTTAAGGGTCAAAAATGTGGATTTAAGGCCCTAAATCAGGCCTAATCGCAGCCTAAAATGTTGATATAATTCGAGTCGCTGTGGTCTGACCCCGATTGAGGTCCGATTGAGGGGTTGAATAAATACTATATTAATGGTAGTATTTATTTCCGATGAAAAAACTCGTCATCCTCGGGGCCGGGACGGGCGGGACCGTCATGGCCAACCTCCTCCGCAAGCGCCTCCGCCGCGCCGACTGGGCCATCACCGTCATCGACCGGGACAACGAGCACTACTACCAGCCGGGCTTCCTGTTCATCCCCTTCGGCTTCTATACGAAGAAGGACATCGTCAAGCCCAGGTCCAAGTTCTTGCCCCGGGGTGTCGATTTCATCGTCGCTGAGATCGACAGGATCGATCCCGGCGCGAACGAGGTCGTGTTCCAGGACGGAAGCAGTCTCTCCTACGACTACCTCATCGTCGCCACCGGGGCCGAGATCGTGCCTTCTGAAACGCCCGGCATGCTCGACGGTTGGCGCAACACGATCTTCGATTTCTACACGCCGGACGGGGCCACGGCCCTGGCCGAGAAGCTCAAGAACTTCCAGGGCGGGACGATCGTCGTCCACGTCAACGAAATGCCCATCAAGTGCCCGGTCGCGCCGCTCGAGTTCGCCTTTTTCTGCGACTGGTGCCTCGTCCGCCATCACAAGCGCGACAAGATCGAGCTCGTCTACGTCACCCCCCTCCCCGGAGCCTTCACCAAGCCCGTGGCCTCGAAGGCGCTGGCCGGCTTACTCGAGGAGAAGCGCGTCCGGATGGTCACGGATTTCAACGCCGAGCGCGTCGACGCCGCGGCCCGCAAGCTCGTCGGCTATGACGGCCGCGAGGTCCCCTACGACCTGCTCGTCACCGTCCCGACGAACATGGGCTCGGAGATGATCGAGCGCTCGGGCATGGGCAATGAGTTCCGCTTTCTGCCGACCGACCCGCACACCCTGCGCTCGAAAAAATACGAGAATATTTTCGGGATCGGCGACGCGACCGACCTGCCCTCGTCGAAGGCGGGCTCCGTCGCCCATTTCCAGTCCGAGATCCTGGCCGAGAACGTCCTCCGGGCGATCGAGGGCAAGCCGCTCGAACCGGCCTTCGACGGCCATTCGAACTGCTTCATCGAGGCCGGCCTGGGCAAGGCCATCCTCATCGACTTCAACTACGAGGTCGAGCCGCTCCCCGGGCGCTTCCCGTTCCCGGTCCTCGGCCCGATGCCGCTCCTCAAGCCCAGCCGCATCAACCACTGGGGCAAGCTGGCCTTCCGCTGGATCTACTGGCACATGCTCCTGCGGGGCCGGCCGATCCCGTTCGTCCCGGCCCGGATGAAGATGGCGGGGAAAAAGCGTCCGGCGAGCGCGGACGGCGCGCCGGGCGAGACGATATAGAACAAGGAGAGATGCATCATGCCGCAGAAACAATTCGGAACGGCCTCGGTCGACGTCGACGGCGAAGGCTTCATGACCGATTTTGCGCAGTGGACGCGCGAGGTCGCCGCGGCCATCGCCAAGGAAGAGGGCATCGCCGAGCTCACCCCGACCCACTGGAAGGTCATCGAGTTCATGCAGAAGGACTTCAAGGAGAACGGCCAGGTGCCGAGCATCCGCAAGCTCAACAAGAGCGGCGTCATCGGCACCAAGGAGCTTTACGAGATTTTCCCCGGCGGGCCGGCCAAGAAGGCGGCCAAGATCGCGGGCCTGAAGAAGCCCGAGGGCTGCGTCTGACGACGCGTGAAAGGGACGAACATGGAAGACAAAATCAAGAAAGTTTCGATCATCATTTCGAAGGGCAGCCTGGACGGCGTCTACCCCGGCCTGATCATGGCCAACGGGGCCCGCATGGAGGGCATCGAAGCCAGCCTCTTCTTCACCTTCTTCGGCCTCGACGCCATCGTCAAGAAGCGGATGGGCAAGATCAAGGTCGCCACGGTCGGCAATCCGGGCATGCACATGCCGTCGCTCGTGGGCATCCTGCCGGGCTTCTCGGCGTTCGCCACGTCGATGATGATGAAAACCATGGACAAGATCGACATCCCGCCCGTGCCCGAGTACATCGAGATGATCGCGGACGCCGGCTGCAAGCTCTATGGCTGCAAGGCGACCGTGGATATGTTCAAGCTGAAGAAAGAGGATTTCTGCCCGCAGGTCGACTCGATCATCACTGTCGGCAAGTTCTACGAGATCGCCGCCGGCGGCCACATCATCTTCACCTGACGCCCGGACGTATAGCTCCCTGTTCCGGTTTCTATTGGCTATTGGGGTCGGACCTCAGCATCTACTTTATTATAAGCATGATAATTAATTTTTGAGCCTATCTATTAGTTTGACCAGGGCCACATTTTGCTGTTTATTGACCAGAAAACTTCAAGCTGCTGGTTAAGTAATCTATCCCATGAGATATCTGCTCCCCAAAGTAGACTTGCCCGTTTTTGAGTCTGCACATTCAACTTCGAAGCGCAACGACTCGGGTAAAGACTTCTTGAGGCGTTTTGTACTTCAAGCATTTCCTCGGCCGGTTGTTGATCCGGGATTCGACCTCGGCGACCTCTTCCTCAGAGATGTTACGGAAGTCGGTG
>JBGOYY010000129.1:0-4468 GCA_041479905.1 Candidatus Aminicenantia bacterium | reverse complement strand
TAACAGCGCCACCCGGACGGCGACGCTGACGGTAACGGCGGCGACCCTGAGCTCCGTGAGCCTGAGCCCGACGTCGGTACGGGGCGGAGTCTCCTCGACGGGGACAGTGACGCTGAATGGACCGGCGCCCGTGGGCGGGGCGGTGGTGACGCTTACGAGCAACAACACTGCGGCGGCCCAGGTGCCGGCGAGCGTGACGGTCGCGGCGGGCGCGACGACTGGCACGTTCACCGCGACCACGAGCCCGGTGACCGGCAATGCGTCAGTCAGAATCTCTGCCACCTACCGCAGCACAACCCGGCAGGCAACCTTGACGGTCAACGCACCTACGATGTCATCCCTAACCCTCAGTCCTAACAGCGTGCACGGTGGCAATCCGTCTACTGGCACGGTAACATTGACCGGGCCTGCGCCGGCAGGTGGGATAGTAGTTACACTTTCCAGTAGCCGGACTTCAGTGGCAACTGTGCCAGCGAGCGTGACGGTGCCGGCCGGCTCGACGACGGCCACGTTTTCGATTACGACGGCGGTGGTAACTTCTTCTAACTCCGTCACGATCTCTGCAACAAGGGGCCCAAGGATTAGAGCAACTTTAACTGTGACTCCGTGAACTTTCTTAAACGGACTTACAGACGCTTGACAAGAAATAAAGGGATGCCCTAGAATGGGACAACTTCATGAAAATGAATTATTTCGCTCACGAAACAGCCGTTATCGACGCAGGTTGCCTTATTGGGAAGGGAACCAAAATATGGCATTTCAGCCATGTCATGACAGGTGCGGAGATAGGGGCTAACTGTAATATCGGACAAAACGTCGTCGTTTCCCCCGGAGTCAAACTCGGCCGCAATATCAAAGTCCAGAACAACGTTTCGATATATACGGGAGTCATCTGCGAGGACGACGTCTTCCTGGGGCCATCCATGGTTTTCACCAATATCATCAATCCTCGGAGCGCCGTTATTCGAAAGGATCGTTACGCGACAACGGTCGTGAAAAAAGGCGCCTCTATCGGAGCTAATGCTACGATCCTGTGTGGTATCACGATCGGGGAATTCGCTTTTATAGGAGCGGGCGCTGTAGTCACTAAGGACGTGAAAGCATATTCCCTAGTTGTCGGAAACCCCGCCAAACACATTGGCTGGATGAGCGAGTTCGGCCACCGTTTACTTTTTGACGAGCATGGGGTCGCTGTCTGCCCGGAGAGCCGGGAAAAATATCGGCTGATTAGCGGGTATGTCAATAAAGTCCGGCCTAACGAGCAATCATGAACCAAGTCAACGAGCCCAAGCAGTTCGCCCTGATCGGCGTTGCAGGATATATCGCGGTGAGGCATCTGAAGGCTATCAAGGAAACAGGCAACGAACTTGTTGCCGCCTTAGATAAATCCGACAGCGTAGGCATCTTGGACAGCTATTTCCCGCAGGCTGATTTTTTTGTTGAATTTGAAAGGTTCGACCGCCATATTGATAAGCTAAGAAGGCAAGGCGCCAAGATCGATTATGTCAGCATCTGTTCTCCCAATTATCTCCATGATTCGCATATTCGATTTGCGCTCCGTAGCAATGCCGTTGCCATCTGTGAGAAACCCGTCGTGTTGAACCCATGGAATATCGACGCGCTTAAGGTTATCGAAGAGGAAATGGGAAAAAGGGTTTATACCATCCTTCAGCTTCGTCTCCACCCCTCCATATTAGCCCTGAAGGAGAGTGTCGCTCGAGGACCGGCGGGAAAAATATATGATGTAGACCTGACCTACATCACCGCACGCGGCCATTGGTATTCCATCTCCTGGAAGGGCGATGCCAAGAAATCGGGAGGAATAGCCACGAACATCGGAGTGCATTTTTTTGACATGCTGACCTGGATATTTGGCGGAGTCCGCGAGAATATCGTCCACCTTTCTCAACTCGATAAGGCAGCGGGTTATCTTGCTCTCGATCGCGCTAGGATCCGTTGGTTTCTCAGTGTTGATTCCGCCGACCTTCCCCCTGCGATCAAAGAAAAAGGCGGCCGCACGTTCCGTTCCATCATCGTCGGCGGACAGGACGTTGAATTCAGCGAGGGCTTTTCCGATTTGCACACAGAATCATATCGCAATATTCTTAGCGGCGGGGGGTTTAGACTTGACGAGTCCCTGCCCTCGATCGATATCGTCTATGCGATCCGAAACGCACAACCTATCGGGGTAAGAGGGGACTATCATCCCGCGCTAAAGACGATAAAGTTGTAACCCAGAAAATGCCGCCCGGCCTTGGGCGGTCCCTCCGCTAAGCAAGCGGCTTGGATTTATAAGAGTACCACTTTCTCCTGAGGCCGACTGCGAATTCAATTAAAACCTCGGGGAGTCGTTCTTTTAATCTTAGATGCAATCCCAAGTTCAGAGCGACCTTGCCCCATACCGTGAGGGGCACGTAGTAACGAGGGACATCGTGTCGGTTGAACGCGTGGTGCCGTTTGAAATCCCCAAGGCCGCGTTTGCTCCAGACCCCGTACATGAGCCAGGAGATGCTCCTCTGAGAGCAGATTTCAACGGCCTTGGCGATGAGGGCATTTGTGGGCGCCTTGTTGCGGCTCGATGTTTTCGAGACTATTTGCATGAGACTCGAAAAACCTTTGCTGTGCACGAGTTTGATGAAGCCGATGAGCTCATCTCCGTTATAGGCTCCAACGAAATCGCTTCTTTCAATGAACGTGGCATGGCTCTTTCTCAAGGTTTCGAGGTCCTTGCCGTAGTGCTTGAAAGGTATTCCTTGTCTATAGGGGGATTCGTCGTAAATGCCCTTGATCCCTTTGACGAAGTCGTCATTGAACTCCGCGATTCGAACTTGAACTCGCGCCTTTTGGGATCGGCGGATCATGTTCCTCGTCTTGTCATTAATTTGGGATTTCCACCAGTGCTCGAAGGTCGTGATGGACATCACCGCTAGGCTGTCGTGTCGCCTCATGCAAGCGTATCTAGGTTCGATGTCGGTAACGCTCTGCAAGAAGGTGAAAATATCGGCTTTAACTCGGTTTTTTTTCAAATGTTCGACGAACTCGACCGGAGCCTCCAGAGATTCGAAATATTCTGTTTTGAGGCGTGCTATCCGGACGATGCGGCCGTCGACCCTGATTTGGATGTTTTCATCAGGCATGTTCTTTATATCAACCAACCTTGGTGAGTTCGCGGGCGATCACTCGACAGAATAACGGAGACGATTACCGTCGAGCGCTGCCTAGGCGATCCTCGCTCGTTCGCATCTGGGGCCTTCAGTCCTCCAATTCGAAGAAAGGCCGTTGCATATTTCCCGTACATTCGTCGTCTACGGAAAAAATATGATTTTCATAAACTTCACGTCAGAGGCCTTGCGACAGCGACTCCATATCCTGCGGAACTATAGACTCGTATCAAGAGGATGTCAAGGAATCGCAAACGACTTGCCGTCCACCACGCAATTTGGCGTTTCTCTTGCAGACTGCGGTATAATAACCAAGATGCTAATGCGGGTCGTAGCAATGAAAAATAAGAACTATATCGTCCCTTGGATCGGCATGAGCATGATATTCATACTAGCGTGCTCTGTTCAACAGGGCTCTCAACCTCCCGTTACTCTTTCAGCCTCCTTTACCTACAGCCCGGCCTCACCTGGGGTGGGGCAGGCGGTCCAGCTTACGGACACCTCGGTAGGGACGCCGACCTCCTGGCAATGGAACTTCGGGGACGGCTCGACGAGCACATCCCAGAACCCGAGCCATGCGTTCGCGGCCACCGGATCCTACACGGTCACTCTCACCGCAGGGAACAACTCAAGCTCTAGCACTGTCAGTCGAACGATCACGGTAGTTCCTGCGTCAACCATCATACCTGCGGACCGGAAGGTCGACTGGGGTCGGGCTGGGGTCTGGTACAACGGAGTCAAGGGGATACCGACGTTTTCCGTGGCGATCAATGTCAAGAACGCGCCCTATAACGCCTACGGGGACGGGGCGCATGATGACACGGCGGCGATCCAGGCGGCAATCACGGCCTGCCCGGCCGGGCAGGCCGTGTATATTCCGGAGGGCACCTATCGCATCACCGGGGCCCTCAGCCTCAAGTCGAACATGGCCGTCCGCGGGGCCGGGCCGGACAAGACAAAAATCATTCAGTACACGGGCAATCACATTTTCCGTCTGGCAGGCCGGGAATCTTATGCCTACGCCAACGCCGTTTCGGGCTATACCAAAGGGTCGGACACGATCGTCGTCGACAACGCGAGCATCTTCCAAGTCGGTGATATCGTTCGGCTGGACCAGCTGAATGACACTGCTCTCGTGACCTCTTTGGGAACCGAGGGCAACTGTGACTGGTGCGGGCGGGAGAATGGGGCCAGGGCGTTGTTCGAAGACGCGCTCGTCAAGGAGATCAGCGGGAATTCGATCAAGCTCAGTCACCCGGTTTATTATACGTTCCAGTCCGCCTTCGACCCGGAGCTGGGACGGCAAT
>JBGOYY010000128.1:0-4537 GCA_041479905.1 Candidatus Aminicenantia bacterium | reverse complement strand
TCATCGACCCGGATATTGCGGAAGGGATTGAGGATCTCCGTCTTGATCCTGAACTTGGTCTCGAAGGCGCTGACCATGCTCATGACGTTGGCCAGTCCGCCGCTGAGGACGATCTGATCGATCTTCCTCTCCCGTTTCTCCGAAGCCTCGTAGAAGGAGAAGGTCTTCTCGATCTCGTCGAGGAGGTCGCGGACGTTCATCGACAGGAGCGTCGCGAATTGGTCCGGGGTCGTCGATTTCCCGGGGATGCCCTTGAGCAGCTTTTCCGCCTCTTCGAACGAGATGCTGAGCTCCTTGCGGATGTTCTCGGTGAAGAAAAAGCCGCCCAGGGACAGGTCACGGAAGAGCTGG
This sequence comes from Candidatus Aminicenantia bacterium, assembly GCA_041479905.1. Classification (GTDB taxonomy): domain Bacteria; phylum Acidobacteriota; class Aminicenantia; order Aminicenantales; family Saccharicenantaceae; genus RBG-16-66-30. The sequence continues at coordinate 4,186 of JBGOYY010000128.1, read as the reverse complement.
GGCGTGCCCCGCTCGACGATGACGACGTTGGTGATGTTGGCCCCGACGTTGATGAGGGCGATCGTCTTTTCGGCGAAGATCTCGGGGTAGCTGACCTCGAGGGCGTTCTGGAGGGCGAACACGTCGACCTCGATGCTCTGGAGGTTCTTCCGGGCCTGGTTGATGATATTGCTGTAGTTGGCGATCTTGTCCTTCTTGGCGGCTACGAGCAGGATGTCGAGGTTTTTCTCGTCGGTCGAGCGCGCCGGCTTGAGGATGGCGTAGTCGACGTTCGTCTCCTCGTAGGGGTAGGGGATATTGTGTTTCGCCTCCCAGATGATGGACTCGGCGAGCTCCTGTTTTTCCATGACCGGGAGGGAGATCTTCTTGATGATGACGGAGTTGCCGGAGATGGAGATGGCCACGTCCTTGTTGGAGATCTTGTTCTCGTCGAAGACCAGGCGGATGGTCTCGACGACGGCGGCCGAGTCGATGATGGTCCCCTCCACGATGGCATCGTGAGGCAGCGGCTCGTAACCGATCTTCACCACCTCGTAGGCCTCTTCCGCGCCCTTCTTCCGGGGGCGGAGTTCGACGGCCTTGATGGAATAGGAACCGATATCCAGCCCGACCACGCTTTTTTCTCGAGAGATACCGAACATGTTTCCCTGCCTTTATGAAGATTGGACTTTTTTAGACTTTTTGATCTTGTCCCTGAGTTTGCGGGCTACCGGTCCGGGCACGAGGCCCTCGACGGAGCCGCCCAGCGCGGCGACTTCGCGGACCAGGTTCGAGCTGAGGAACGAATAATTGACGTTGGGCATCATGAAAAACGTCTCGATGTCCGGGGCCAGGTTCCTGTTCATCAGGGCCATTTGGAATTCGTACTCGAAGTCCGAAATGGCCCTCAGGCCGCGCATGACGACCCCCGTCCCCCGGGCCCGAGCGAAATCGACCAGGAGCCCGTCGAAGGCCCGGACTTCGACCTCCTTTTTCGAGGCAAAAATATCTTGAATCATTCTTACCCTCTCTTTAGTCGTGAAGAGAGGGGCTTTTTTGGGATTTTCGAGGACGGCGACGACGATTCGGTCGAAAACCCTGAGGCCGCGCTCGATGATGTCCACATGCCCGTTCGTGATGGGGTCGAAAGACCCGGGGTACAGGGCGCTCGTTTCCGGCATTTGGACTCTCAGTTAGCTCCTCAATGTGATTTACTATCCAAATATCAAAAAAAAGGGGGCGTGTCAATGAAAATTCTCGGGGAAAGGGGGTCCGGGAGGACTTCGCACCGGACCCGGGTTGTGTCATAATATAGGGAGGAAGGAGGGCGGTGAGAAAAACGGCGGGGGAGGGGAGCCGGGGAGGGTGTCTTTGGGCGTCGCGGCCGCTTAACCTGTTGTCACCGCTAAGGGTGATCCTTCTTGTCCTGGGAGTTGCCGCCGCAGCGGGATCCGTCGGTCCTCAGGACGACGCGACCTTCGCCCGAAGGCGACAGGAGATGATCTCATCCCAGGTCGCGGCCCGGGGTATCCACGACCCGCGGGTCCTGAGTGCCCTGGCCGGCGTCCCCCGACATCTTTTTGTCCTTCCCGCCGATAGTGACCGGGCCTACGAGGACCGTCCCCTGCCGATCGCCGAGGGGCAGACGATCTCCCAGCCCTATATCGTGGCCCTCATGACCGAGTGCCTGGCCCTGAAAATGGGCGACAAGGTGCTCGAAATAGGGACCGGTTCCGGCTACCAGGCGGCCGTGCTCGGCCTGATCGTCGACCGCGTTTTCACGGTCGAGATTCACGACACGCTGGCCCGCCGGGCGGCGGAGACGCTCGAGCGCCTGGGCTTCCGGAACGTCCGGGTCCGCTCCGGCGACGGCTTCTTCGGCTGGCCCGAGGAGGCGCCCTTCGACGGCGTCATCGTCACCTGCGCCGTGCCCGAGGTCCCGCCGGCCCTTTTCGCCCAGCTGGCGGAAGGCGGCCGCTTGGTCATCCCCCTCGGCGACACACTTACTTATCAGCGCTTGACCGTCATCACCAAGAAGGCCGGAAAACCTAGCGTCCAGCAAGTCCTCGACGTCCGCTTCGTCCCCATGACCGGCGAAGTCCAAAAGAAAAAATAGTCTCCGTTTGCTTTGATTCTTCCTATTTGGACCGAGGGGATTGCTTGAGCGAGCATGAGCGGTGATTTAGCCGGGCAGCGCGCCGGACGAGGGCAGTTTCAGGGGAAACCGCCAAAACGTGTTTGAGCTCGGCGTAGCGCACGCCGAGCGAGTTGTTTTGACGCCGAGTCCGGCGCGCTGACCGGCGTGAAAAATCACCGCAGCGAGCGAAAGCGATCCCCGAGGCCCATACGTTGCTTTTGGCCGGCGACTGTGCTAATTTTTAAACGATGATGATTCGATTCGGCACCTCCGGCTGGCGGGGGGTCATGGGCGAGGAATTCACCTTCCACAACGTCCGGGTCGTCGTCCAGGCCATCGCCAACCACCTCCGGAAAACGTACGGGGACGGCCCGATCTCCGTGGTCGTCGGCTTCGACACGCGGTTCCTGTCGGAGCGCTACGCCTTCGAAGCGGCCAAGCTCCTGGCTCGGAACCGGATCGAGGTCTTCCTGGCCGAACGGGACGCCCCGTCCCAGGCCCTGGCCTACCAGGTCATCAAGAGGAAATGCCAGGGCGGGATCAACTTCACCGCCTCCTTCAACCCGCCGCGCTACAACGGCCTCAAGTTCAACGTCGAAACCGGCGCCCCGGCCCTCCCGGAGGTGACGGACGTCATCGAGGAGGAGATCCGGCAGCTGATGCCCGGCTTCTCCACCTTGGCCGCCCACGCCCCGGGCGGATCCGTCTCCCGCATCGACTTCCAGGCGGACTATCTGGCCTTCCTCCAGGGCAAGATCGATTTCGGCGTCATGCGGGCCGCGAAGCTGCGTGTCGCCGCGGACCTGCTCTATGGCACGAGCCGCGAATACCTCGACGAGATCCTCGAAGAGAACGGCGTCGAGGTCGAGAGCATCCACGGCTACGTCGACCCCTATTTCGGCGGTGTCAGCCCCTCCTGCACGGAGGAGAACCTGACCGAGCTCAAGGCCCATGTCCTCGAGACGAAGTGCCATCTCGGGGTGGCCACGGACGCGGATGGCGACCGGTTCGGCATCGTCGATGAAAAGGGGGCCTTCGTCCACCCGAATATCATCCTGGCCCTGCTCCTCGACTACCTCGCCAGGGTCAAGGGCTGGCGCGGCGGCGTCGCCCGGTCTGTCACCACGACCCATCTCATCGACCGCATCGCCCGCAAGCACGACCTGCCGCTGACCAAGACGAAGGTCGGCTTCAAGTACATGGCCGACTTGTTCCTCAAGGGCCGGATCATGTTCGGCGGGGAGGAGAGCGCCTGCATCGCCGTCAAGGACCACCTCCCCGAAAAAGACGGGATCTTTGCCGGGCTCCTGGTCGCAGAGATGATCGCCGCCACCGGCCGCAGCCTGGGCGGGCTTCGCGAGGCCCTTTTCAAGGAATACGGAGAAATGGTCAGCGGTGAGCGCAACCTGCCCCTGACCCCGGAGCGGGCGAAGAGGCTGAAGGCGCTCATCCAGAACCCGCCGTCCAAGTTCGGGGGCCGGAAGGTCGTCTCCGTCGGGACGATCGACGGCCTCAAGCTCGATTTCGACGAGGACCGCTGGCTGGTCCTCCGCTTATCGGGAACGGAGCCGCTCATCCGCTGCTACGCGGAGGCCGATACCCGTGAGGCCGTCGAGGCCCTCCTGAAAAAAGGGTTGGGAGCGGTCAAGTGAAGAAAAAAATATTCATCCTCGGCATCGCCTGCTTCTTTCTGATCCTGATCGTCACTTCGCTCTTCGGGAAGAAGGGCGTCCTCGACCTTCGCCGGGCCCGCCGGAACTTGGCGGCGTTCGAAACCCGGGTCCGGGTCCTCGAAGCGGAGAAGGTCCGACTAGAGGCGGAGATAGACCGGCTCGAAAAGGACCCCCGGGCCGTCGAAAAGCCGGCCCGGGAGAAGCTGGGACTCGTCAAACCCGGCGAGAAGGTCGTCGTCATCCCCGCCCCGCCGGTCAAGAAATAAATGCCCCGGTCCCCCAAGCTCGAAGGGCACCCGGAGGAGGTGGCCCTCGTCGAGAACCTCAACCCGGCGCAGCGCCGGGCGGTCCTCCACGGCGGCGGGCCGCTCCTCATCATCGCCGGCGCGGGGACGGG
>JBGOYY010000127.1:0-4613 GCA_041479905.1 Candidatus Aminicenantia bacterium | reverse complement strand
GTAAGCTCGTCCACCCCAGGAAAGTCCTCAGCCCAGGCCAGGAGGTCGTCGTCACCATCCTTGACGTCAACCCGACGACGAAGCGCATCTCCCTCGGCCTCAAGCAGGCCTCCCCCCACCCCTTGGAGACCTTCAAGCAGAAGCACGGCGTCGGCGCCCGGGTCAAGGGGGTGGTGACCAGCCTGACCGATTTTGGCGCCTTCGTCGAGGTCGAGAAGGGCATCGAGGGGCTCGTCCACATCTCCGACATCAGCTGGGAGAGGGTCAAGCACCCGTCCGAGAAGCTCCAGCCCGGCCAGGAGGTCGAGACCCTCGTCCTCAACATCGACGTCGACAAGCAGAAGGTCTCCCTGGGGATGAAGCAGCTCGAGGGGGACATCTGGGAAGATTTCTTCGGCCGCCAGAAGGCCGGCGATATCGTCAAGGTCAAGATCGTCCGACTGACGGACTTCGGCGCCTTCGTCGAGATCATCCCGGGCATCGAGGGGGTCATCTTCACCTCGGAGCTCGACGAGAAGAAGCTCGAAAAACCATCCGACGGCTTCGCCGTCGGCGACGAGCGGAACGCCAAGATCATCCGGCTGAACCCCAAGGCCAAGAAGATCTCCTTGAGCTTCAAGCAGGCTCTGTACGACATAGAGAAGCAGGATTTCCAGCGCTTCATGGAATCGCAGAACGACCGGATGACCCTCGGTGACATCATGAAAGACCAGCTGAAAGGCATCAGCGCTCCGAAGAAGAGGACCAAAAAGGAGGACTCCCATGATTAAGGCCGATCTGATCAACAAGATCTCCCAGGAAATGAGCATCCCGAAGCAGGAAGCCGAAGAGGGTGTGAACCTGTTCTTCGAAACGATCCGCGAGGCCATCCTCAGGGGCGAAGAGATCGAGATCCGCGGTTTCGGGAGCTTCCGCTTCCGCAAGCGGACCTCGCGCGCCGGGCGCAACCCCCGGACCGGCGAACCGGTCAAGGTCCCGCCGAAGAAGGTCCTCTACTTCAAGCCGAGCAAGCTCCTCAAGGAGCTGATCAACAAGTAATGCGTTACATCTCCGCGCCCTGGAGAGCCGACTACGTCCGCAACGCCCTGAGCATGAAACGCTGCTTTTTTTGCGAGGCCTTGAAGAGCCGCGACGACCGCTCCATGGTCGTCCTCTACCGGGGCCGCCGCAACTTCGTCCTGCTGAACAAGTACCCTTACACGCCCGGTCACCTCCTGATCGCCCCCAAGCGGCACGTCGCGGACTTCATCGAGGCCCGCCCCGACGAGCGGGCCGAGCTCGCCGATCTTCTCCAGGTCGCCCTCCGCATCCTCCGCGTCCGCTACGCTCCCCACGGGTTCAACGCCGGCATGAATCTGGGTCCCAGCGCCGGGGCGGGGGTCGCCGGGCACTACCATCTCCATGTCGTCCCCCGCTGGACGGGGGACGCCAATTTCATGCCCCTCGTCGGGGCGACGCGGGTCTTCATCGAGGACCTGGACACGACCTACCAGCGACTGCGCCCCCTTTTCGACAAGGAGCAGGCACGCCGGGAGCGCACGGGACGGCCCAAGCGGCCGACCGCAACCCATTCGAGGTGAACCCATGCTGAAGACCATGAGACGCAATGTGAAGTCGCTCAAACCCGTCATGTGGATCGTCGTCGCGACGTTCGTCGTCGCCATCTTCGCCATCTGGGGCGGCGCTGGCCGGCTCGGCGAGTCCAACAGGTCCGACACGCTGGCCAACGTCGGAAGCGACAGGATCTCCGCCGACGAGTATTTCCAGGCCCTCCGCTCGCGGCTCGAGGCCATGCAGAAGCAGTTCGGCGACCTCAACGCCAACCTCATCCAGCAGCTCGGCGTTCCCCAGCAGACCTTGGAACAGCTCGTCCAGCAGAGGCTCCTCCTCCAGATAGCCTCGGGCATGGGCCTGAGGGCGACCGACAAAGAGGTCCGGGCGAAGATCGTCGCTTATCCCGCGTTCCAGAGGGACGGGCAGTTCATCGGCTTCGAGGAATACAAGCGGGTCCTGGACTACAACCGCATCCCGCTCGGGGATTTCGAGGGCGGCCTGAGGCAGGACGTCATCATCGGCAAGGTCGTCCGCGTCCTGACGGCCGGCATCATCGTCACCGACGAGGAGGTCTGGGAGGGCTATCGGAAGCAGAACGACTCGGCCAAGATCGAGTACCTCGTCGCCGAGACGGCCAAAGTCGAGGTCACGGAAAAGCCGGCCGAGGCCGAACTCCGGGCCCACTTCGACAAGAACGCCGCGGCGTACAGGATCCCTGAAAAGCGGACCGCCGACTACATCGCCGTGAAGACCGAAGACCTCAAGAAAGAGGTCGCGGTCAAGGACGCCGAGATCGATAAGTACTACAAGGACAACACGGCCCAGTTCCAGGAGCCCGACAAGGTCCGGGCGAGCCGGGTCTGGCTGCCCTTCACCACCGCCGACCGGGAGGCCGTCCTGGCCCAGGCGCGCGACGTCCAGAAGAGGGCCAAAGGCGGCGAGGACTTCGCCGGTCTGGCCAAGACGTTCTCCAAGGACGACAAAGCCGCGACCGGCGGCGACTGGGGGCTCTTCGACTGGAAATCCCTGACCGCCGCGGAGGCCGAGGCCGTCGCGAAGCTCGACATGGACGGCGTGTCCGACGTCGTCGAGACCGAGGGCGGGGCGGCCGTCTTCAAGGTCACCGAGAAGGCGCCCGCCGTGACCAAGCCGCTCGCCGAGGTGAGCGCCACGATCAAGGGCATCCTCGTGGACCAGAAGGCGCGGACCCTGGTCGCCGAAAGGATCCAGCGCCTCGAGAAACTGGCCCGTAAGGAAAAGAACCTCGACTATGCCGCCCAAAAGGAAGGGCTCAAGACGAGCTCGACGGGCGCCCTCAAGAAGGGCGACGCTCTGGGCGATTTCGACAGCGCGGGCGCCGTGAGCGAAGCCCTTTTCGGCCTCAAGGTGAAGGAGATCTCGGCGCCGGTCTTCACCTACGCCGGCGAAGCCCTGGCGGAGCTCCAGATCGTCGAGCCCGAACGGCCGGCGAAGTTCGAGGAGGTCCGCGACCAGGTCGAGAAGGACATCCTCGACACGCTCAAAAAAGAGAAGGCCCTGGAAAAGCTCCGTGGAGTCCGGGCGTCCCTCAAGGACGACTGGAGCGCCGAGGCCCCCAAGCTCAAGCTCGAGTACCAGTTCGTCGAGGCCCACAAGAAAGAGCAGTACCTGACCCTCGTCGGCGAGAACCCCGAGGTCGACCGTCTCGTCTTCGGCCTGTCCCTCAAGCAGGCGAGCGAGCCGCTCGAGGTCGACGCGGGCTACGCCATCTTCCGCGTCCTGGAGAAGAAGGAAGTCAGCCGCGAGGAGTTCGAGAAGGTAAAAGCCACGGAGAGGAACACCCTGCTCGAGCAGGAAAAGAACAAGTTCCTGCAGTCCTACATGGCCAAGGCCCGCGTGGAGAAGAAGGTCCGGATCAATTACGACACCTTCCTCCGCCTCAACAACGACGTCCTGTCGAGGTTTACGAAGACATCCTGAGTCTCACCGCCTGAGTTTCGCCCGATACAAACGAACTTAGAAAGGAGACCGAGATGGAGACGTCCACGAAACCCCTCCCGCCCGAGGCCTACCGGGAACTCGCTCCCGGGGAGGTCTACAAGCCCTACGTCCCGGCCGAGTCGGCCGTCCCCGAGGTCACGGTCCGCTCCGTCCTCTGGGGGCTGTTCATGTCGCTCTTCTTCACCTTTTCCATCGCCTACCTGGGGCTCAAGGTCGGTACGGTGCCCGAAGCCGCCATCCCCGTGGCCATCCTGGCCGTCGGCATCGGCTACGTGTATAAAAGAAAAAGCACGATCCTCGAGAATGTCATCCTGCAGTCGATCGGCGCCGCTTCGGGGGCCCTGGTGGCCGGGGCCATCTTCACCATCCCGGCCCTCTACATCCTCGGCCTGCCGACGGACATCGTCAAGATCTTCCTCTCGACCTTCCTCGGCGGCTGCCTGGGCATCCTCTTCCTCATCCCCCTGCGCCGGTACTTCTGCCAGGAACAGCACGGCAAGCTGCCTTTCCCGGAGGCCACGGCCACGACCGAGATCCTGGTCTCCGGCGAATCCGGCGGCAAGCAGGCCTGGGCCCTGATCCTGGGCGTCGCCGTCAGCGGCGTCTACGAGTTCCTGGCCATCGGCGTCCGGGCCTGGGACGAGATCATCAACTTCCGCTTCCTGACGTTCATGGACAATCTGGCCGTCAAGACCAAGATGGTCCTCAAGCTCGATGCCCTCTCGGCCTTTCTCGGCCTGGGCTATGTCATCGGCCTGCGTTACAACGCCGTCATCGTCGCCGGCGGGCTCCTCTCGCACTTCGCCTTCATCCCGGCCATCTGGTTCCTGGGCCAGCATGTCCCGGGGGCGGTCTATCCGGGCACGGTGCCCATCGTCCAGATGAGCGAGACCCAGATCTTCAGCACCTACGTCCGCAACATCGGCATCGGCGCCATCTTTATGGCCGGCGTCCTGGGCATCATCAAGTCCATGCCGGTCATGATCAAGTCGTTCTCGCTCGGCTTCCGTGAGATCTTCAAGGGCAAGAAGGCGGGCGCGGCCGCGGAGCTGAGGACCAGCCGCGACCTCAACATGAAG
>JBGOYY010000126.1:0-4684 GCA_041479905.1 Candidatus Aminicenantia bacterium | reverse complement strand
TCCTGGCGACCGGAGATTTCACCCATCCCGAATGGCTCTTTCTGATGAAGGAAAAGCTCGAACCGATGGGAAACGGTTTTCTCCGGCTCAAGAACGGGACGACATCTCTCGAAGCGACGCCGTTCAAGGGCCTCCCCGCCCTGTCGCGGGAGGTCGCGTTCATCCTCTCCACCGAACTGAGCTTCATTTACTCGAAAGGGGGCAAGGTCCGGAAGATCCATGTCATTCTGCTGGCTCCGGATTTCGAATCCGTCGAGAGGGTCAACAGCCGCCTCCAGGCGGTGGGGAACCTCGTCTCCGACGGGCGGCCCATCCTGGGCCTAGACATCCGTCTCTTCTGCCGGATGGTCGCCGACACCGCTCCCCGCTGCGTCGTCATCCCCTCCCACATCTGGACGCCATGGTTCTCGCTGTTCGGGGCCAACTCGGGGTTCGACGCGATCGAGGAGTGCTTCGAGGAGATGACGCCGTCGATCTTCGCCCTGGAGACAGGCCTGTCCTCCGACCCGCCGATGAACAGGAGGCTCTCCGCCCTCGATCGCTTCACCCTCGTCTCCAACTCCGACGCCCACTCGCCTTCGAAGATCGGACGCGAGGCCAACGTTTTCGACACGGAATTCAGCTACCGCGGGCTCATCGACGCCCTACGGACGAACGACCCGTCGAAATTCCTCTCCACCGTGGAGTTCTTCCCCGAGGAGGGCAAGTATCACTTCGACGGGCACCGTAAGTGCGGCATCGTCTCCTCGCCGCGAGAGAGCCTGAAGACGGCGGACCTCTGCCCCAAGTGCGGGAAACGCCTGACCATCGGCGTCCTCCATCGCGTCGAGGAGCTGGCCGACCGGGAGCCGGGAGAGGGGCGTCCGGGCGGAGTCCCCTTCAAGAACCTCATCCCGCTCAACGAGATCATCGCCGAAGCCGTGGGCAGGACGCCGGAGAGCCAGGGCGTCTGGGACCTCTATTTCCGCTTCATCAGGGAGTTTGGGGACGAACATACTATTCTGACCGAGGTCCCCGTGGCCGACCTCGCCCGCCTCTCACCGGACAGGATCGCGACCGCCGTCGACCGGGTGCGCAAGGGCCAGGTCCGGATCCTCCCCGGGCACGACGGCGAGTACGGCGCGATCCGCATCTTCGGCGAGGAGGCCGAGGCGGACTCCTCCGCCTCCCAGCTCTCGCTGTTTTAAGAAGGGGGACAAGTCCTAAAGGGCCCGGTAAAGGCCCTTTAGGGCGTGTCCCCATTCTTTCCCCTTCTTCAGCGCGTCCTTCCCATCCTCCCCTCCTCTGGGCTTGTCAAATCGCGACGTTGCCCGGGCAGTGATGGGGGCCATGCATAGCCCCCGTAGCGGAGGGGGCCCCATCGGCAAGCCGATGGGGGAACCGCCGGGACTGGTTCCCGGGGGTCCGGGGGAGATGCATGGCCCCCATCATTGCCAGAACGGGCGGCGTCGCGATTTGACAAGCCCCACCCCGCCACCTATATTAGAGGCGGTACGAACCGGCCATGGAAATCGAAATGAAGGTCAAGGGTCTGGTGGTGGACCCCATCTCCAAGATGCCCATCGTCGTCCTGGAGAACCCTCGCAACGAACAGATCCTGCCCATCTGGATCGGCGTTTTCGAGGCCAACGCCATCGCCCTGACCATCGAGAACGTCCCGACGCCGCGGCCGATGACCCACGACCTCCTCAAGAGCTTCCTCGAGAAGCTCGACATCTCCATCGAAAAGATCGTCGTCAACGACGTCCGGAACAACACCTTCTTCGCCCTGATCCACTGCCGCCGGGCCGAGCAGGCGATCATCATCGACTCCCGTCCCTCCGACGCCATCGCCCTGGCCCTGCGCATGAGCTCTCCCATTTTCGTCGAGGACGAGGTCGTCCGCAAGGCCAACGGGCTGAAGTTCGACGATAAGGTCGAATCCACCGAGAAGCTTCGGAAATGGCTCGAGAGCCTGCAGCCCGATGACTTCGGCAAGTACAAGATGTAGCTAGGTCCGGAGCCTGAAGAGAAGAGACACTCCCGCCAGCCCGAAGAGGAGGTTGGCCCCCCAAGCCCCGAGGAAAGGCGTCAGGACCTCGGCACTGCCGAGACTCCGGAAGACCGCGAACGTCCCCCAGTAGGCCATGGCTAGGACCACGCTCAGGCCGACGCCGACGAGGGCACCCTTTTTCCCCATCGAGAAACCGAAGGGCACGGCCAGAAGAGCCATGACCAGGCTGACCAGGGGAAGGGCCGTCTTCTGTCCGAGCTCGGCCCTGAGCCGGCCGACCCGGAAGCCCCGGCCCTCGATTTCGGCCGTGTATTTTCGGAGCTCGCCGAAGGTCATCTGCAGGGGCTCTTTCCAGGCCTTGAGAAAAGCGCCCTTCTCCTCGTCGATAGCGAGCCGGCCGCTTTCCACCCTGGCAAAAGACGGGCCAGCCGGCGCCGCGAAATCCCGGACCCAGCCTTCCCGGTAAGAAAGCGCGTCCTTTTCGAAAGTCGCTTTCTCCGCGAAAAACCGCCGGGTGAGGGCCCAGCGGCTGGGGTCGATGTCGAAAACCGATATCCGGCTGAAGGTCGAGGAGCCGGGCTCGAAATAATCGTAATGGTAGATCCTGTCCCCGGCCCGGCCCAAGACCCAGTGGCGGTTGAGATAGCTGTAGCTGCTGGGCGGCAGGTCCGTGATCCGGCTCCAGGCGTCCTCGGACCGGGCGTGCGCGGCCGGGACGACGCGTTCCTGGACGAGGAATGCCAGGCCGCTCACCGCGGCCGACAGGACGAGGACCGGGAGGATCGTCCGGTAGACGCTGATGCCGCAGGCCTTCATGGCCGTCGCTTCGTTGAACTTGGCCAGCAGGCCGAGGGTAAGGAGCGTCGCCACCAGGACGGCGACGGGCAGGAGGTAGGCCAGGAATTCGGGGAGCTTGAACCAGACGTAGCGAACGAGGAGGCCGACCGGCTTGCCGTGCCGGAGAGTGTCGTTCAAGCGTTCAAAGAAGGTCGCCAGGAGGGTCGCGGCGGCGAGGGCGGAAAAAACGAGGGCCAGGAGGGCCAGGAACTTCCGCGAGATATACCTGTCCAGGACGCCGGGAAAGCGGACCGGGGACAGACGGGGCCCGGACCGGAGCCTGCGGGAGACGGCCTTCGGGGCATGCGGCTCGCTTTTTTCGCGGGTCCCCAAGAAGCCGGAGAGCCGGATCGGCGCGGACGGCCCCCGGTCCGCCCTCAGAAAAAGGAACACCCCCGCGGCGGCCAGGACGATATCCGGAGCCCACATGCCCAGGAACGCGGAAACGCGTCCGTCCATGGCCATCTTCTCGCCCACCGTGAGCAAGACGTAGTAAAGGAGGATGATGACCAGGCCCAGCGAGAAGCCCCCCGTCCGGCCGGCCCGCCCGGTCATGACGCCCAGCGGCAGGCCGAGGAGGGCGAAAACGAGGCACGCGAACGGCAGAGAGAATTTCTTGTGGATCTCGATCCAATGGGCCCGGACGTCCCGTCGTCCCGCGGCGGCGGAAGGGCCGGCTTGAAAGGCCTTGACGTCCCGGACGAGCTCGCCGATGTCCTTCTCCCGGACCCTCTTCTCGCTCGAGACCGAGGCGAAAAGGCCTTCGACATCGACCTCCTCTTCCAGGCGCTCGAACGTGGTCAGGCTGTCCTTTTCCGGCTCGGAGAGGGACCCCGAATAAGCGAAACCGTCGGAGAGCTCCAGGACAGCCCGGCGCTTTTCCGGGAAGAGATGGATCGACCCTGTTCGGGCCAGGACCAGACGGGGATGGACCGGGTCCTTGCTCATGAAGACGAAGACGTCGTGCCAGACCTTGTCCCTTTCGATATCCCGGACGAAGAAGACCATGTTGGGGATGGACTCGTTGAACTCCAGCGGGTTGACCTTGAGCCGGACGCGGGCGAGAACGGTGTCGGTCATGGCCTGGACCCAGGCATGGTTGGCCCGCGGCGCAACGAGCAGGGCGAGGGGCAAGGTCAGGAAAAATCCGCAGAGCCCAAAAATGAGCATGGGCCGGAGGAGCCGGTGGGGTCCGATCCCGAGCGACTGGAAGGCGACGACTTCGGAGTCGGCCGAAAGCCGGGCCAGCCCGCCGAGGATCCCCAGCAGGACGGCCATCGGCAGGGCGAAGGCCAGGATGGACGGGATGAGCAGGGCGAGGATGCGGATCGCCTCGGCCGCCGGCACACCCTTGTCGATGAAGAGTTCGGCCAGGAGGAGGACCTGGTTCATCAGCAGGACGAACGTCACGAGGAGAAGGCCGACGAGGAAGGGCGGGACGACCTCGCGGAGGATGTAGCGATCCAGGATCTTCGGCATGAACGTTGGTCAGAATATAACACAGGGCAAGAAGAAACCGGAAGGGGTCAAACCTACGCAATGCCAGAAAAATCTGGCATTGCGTAGGTTTGACCCCTTCTTACTTCTTAAAAAAAAGCCCCGGGCGGCGGACCGCCCGGGGCTTCCGTTTCATTCGCTTGACGCGATCAGTACATGTCGCCGGGAGGAGACGGGTAGCCGGACTTCTTGTCTTCTTCGGGGAGTTCGGCGACAAGGCCTTCGGTGGTAAGCATCAGGCCGGCGATGGAGGCCGCGTTCTGGAGGGCGATCCGGACGACCTTGGTCGGGTCGAGGATGCCGCCCTTGATCATGTCTTCGTACTTCTCGTTGAGGGCGTTGAAGCCCATGTCCTGC
>JBGOYY010000125.1:0-4737 GCA_041479905.1 Candidatus Aminicenantia bacterium | reverse complement strand
CTTGGCCCGCTGTTCGAGGCCCTCTTCCGCTTTTTCCTTGACGGCGGCCAGGGCTTCCTGGACCGATTCTTCCTCGACGAGCTTCTCTTCGATGACCCGGCGTTCGCTTTTCTTCGGGCCCTGGCCCTTCTCGCCCTCGGATATAAGCTTCTTTTTCTTGAAGACCTTTGCTTTCTTCTGGGGGGCGTCGGGGTCGGGGGGGGGAGCGGGCGCCTTCGGGCGTTCCCTGGGGACTTGTTCCTTGACGGCCTGGGCTCCCCGCAGCTCTTCGGCCACGGCTTCGAGGGCCGCTTCCTCGGGGGTGACGGCTTCGGCCTCGGGCTCGGCGTAGGTTTCGGGGAAAGCGGCCTCGAGCGGCGCCTCCTCTTTCGGGACGTAGGGCTCGTGATACGTGAAAACGCCCTTTTTCTTATCGGACTTGACGAATTCCGGCGAGTTCAGGAGCGTGAATTCCACATCCTCCTGGTTCGTTTGGCGGATGACGTCGACGAGGTGGTAGGCCCGCAGGAAATGGAGGGAATGCGAAGACGTGGCCAGGGCGGGGTCCTTGAAAATGGGGACGACCAGCTCCTTGAGGTCGAGGCCCTCGCGTGTCGCGACGAACGGCAGAAGCCGGGCCAGCGTCTCGCGCTCGATGTAGATGATCTTGTTGGGCTCGGCGTAGGTGTAGACCTCCTCGCCCGCGTCGCGGAACTCGTCCTTTTCGGCGTCGTAGGCCAAACGGGCGACGGACATCTTCTTCTTCGATTTCTTGATCCAGAACTTGAAGGCGTTGGGGCCGGTTTTTTCGAGGGTCAGGCTCGTCCCCTGGGGGACGTTGTAATGGGCGTAGAAATCCTGGAGCCCCAGGAAGAAGTTCTGGTTCGGGTAGTAATAGAGCGTGTAGGACTTCCCCTCCTCGGGATCCGTGAACGTGTATTCCCGGGCGTGGGAGAGCTCCTTGTTCAAGCTGCGGGGGACCTTGAGCCCGCCCGAAAGGATCTCGCGCCAGGTGAGGTAGATCTTGATCGGGAAGGCCTGGACGATGCTCATCTCGGGCTTCTCGACCTCCTCGAGCTCGGGGACCCTGGCCATCGGGGCGGCCAGGGGGAGGTTCTCGGGCAGGGCGTTGAGGATCGATTTGAGATGCCACTTTCCCCAGCCGGATTCGGCCAGGAGGATGAAGTCCTTCTTGTATTTCTTCTCGAGGAGGGCGGAGAGGCTCAGACAGGTGAGGTCGAAGAGGTCGCTCGACGCCTCCAGGCCGAAATATTTCTTGACAAGGTCATCCGTCGCGGCCGAGCGCCGGGTTTCGACGAACTCGTTTTCGATCTCATGGACCTTCTCGGGAAGAATGTCCACGCGCTTGGCCGAAAGATGCCAGAGGTCGTTCCAGCTGAAGACTTTGGGGTTCTTGGCCAGGACGGCGCGGAGGTTCTTTTCGAGCGTCTTGAGGTCGCGCTCGGTCATGGGCAGCTCGGTCAGCCGCGGGTCGTCGCCCTTGGCCATGATCTCGACGGCCTGGTTCCGGCCTTCGAGGCTCGCGGGGAGCAGAACCTGGGTCCTGGTCTTTTTCATGTAATCGATGTATTTCCGGAAGACGCCGCCGCCGGGGTAGTCGAGTTCGAGCATCTCGCAGTTGAAATGCTTGGAATACGTCTTGGCGACGACCTTCAGGATGATCCGGCCCTCGAAGTGCTCGACGGCCTTACTGCCCACGGCCAGGGGCTCGTTGTAGTCCTTTTCGATGAAGTCGCCCACCTCGTAGTGGGCGTAAGGATCGTACTTCTTGACGTCCTGCGTCCGCTCCGTGGCCGTCTTCTCGAAGGCCAACTTTCCGGCGAGCGCGTGCGTCGACTGGGGCTGGGGCGTCCGTTCGAGCTCCCGCTCGACGAGGGCGATGTCCTCGGCGGACACCGTAGTGAGGGTGGTCATTTCGCTGTTCATGTTCAGTCTTTTTTCCCCATCAGCGCGAGGAGGATGGCCTTTTGGGCGTGGAGCCGGTTCTCGGCCTGGTCGTACACGACGGAGTTCGGCGCGTCGATGACCTCGTCAGTGACTTCGTCGCCGCGGTGGGCCGGCAGGCAGTGCATGAAGAGGGCCCCGTCCTTGGCGTGGGACATGAGGCGGGCGTTGACCTGGTACGGGGCGAAGATGCGGGCCCGTTTCTCCTTTTCCGCCTCCTGGCCCATGGATGCCCAGACGTCGGTGTAGACGGCGTCGGCCCCGCTTGCGGCCTCTTCGGCCGAGTTCGTCAGGGTCAGGGCGAAGCCGGTGTCCTTGCCGTCCTCCCGGGCCGCCTGGACCATTTCGGGCTTCGGCTCGTAACCGGCGGGCGTCCCTACGGCCATCTTCGTCCCGCCCCGGGCGGCGGCCAGCATCAGGCTGTGGCAGACGTTGTTGCCGTCGCCGACATAGGCCAGCTTGAGATTGGCTAGGGAGCCCTTGTGCTCGCGCAGGGTCTGGAAATCGGCCATCGCCTGGCAGGGATGGGAGAGATCGGTCAAGGCGTTGATGACCGGGATCTTCGTGCTGGCGGCGAGGTCGACGGCGATCTGGTGCCCGAACGTCCGGAGCATGATCCCGTCGACCCAGCGCTCGAGGTTCTTGCCGATGTCGTAGGCGCCCTCGCGGCTGCCCATCTGGATGTCCGAGGGGGCGAGGTAGATGGCCTCGCCGCCGAGCTGGAGCATGCCCGCTTCGAAGGTCATGCGCGTCCTCAAGGAGGGCTTCTGGAAGATCATGGCCAGGATCCGGTGTTCGAGCGCCCGGCGATACTTGCGCGGGTGCTTCTTCACCTCCGCCGCGCGGTCGAGCAGCTGGCTGAATTCGTAGATGCTCAGGTCGCGTATCGACAGGAAATCTTTTTTCATTGCGGCTCCTCCTAGCGTGAAGCGATGATCCGGGTCCCCGAGCGGTTGAGCATGGCGGCCTTGAGATGGGAGTCCTTGGTGATGAGGACCTCCCGGCCGCCGGCCTCGATGTACTCGACGGCGGCCCGGATCTTGGGCCCCATCGAGCCCGGCGGGAACTGGCCGTCCGCCAGGTGCTTTTTGGCCTCGTCCACGGTCAGGATCGGGGCCTCCGCTTGGTCGGGCTTGCCGAAATTGATGAAGACACGCTCGATGGCGGTCAGGATGACGAACAGGTCGACCTTGACCTCGCGGGCGAGCAGGCTCGCGGCGTAGTCCTTGTCGATGACGGCCTCGACGCCCTCGAAGAGGCCGTTGCCGTTGATGATGACCGGGATGCCGCCGCCGCCGGCCGCGATGACGACCCGGCCGGCTTCGACGAGCTCGCGGATGATGCCGTTGGGGACGACGTCGATGGGCTTGGGCGAGGCGACGACCTTGCGGTAGCCGCGGCCGGAGTCTTCGACCATCGTCCACTTTTTCTCCCGGGTGAGCATCTGGGCTCGGTACTTCGAGTAGAAAGGCCCGACGGGTTTGGTCGGTTTCCCGAAGGCCGGGTCGTCCTTGTCGACGACGACCTGGGTGACGAGGGAGGCGACCTCCTTGTCGATCGAATGCCGGCGGAGTTCGTTGATGATCGCCCTCTCCAGCATGAAACCCATGCTGCCCTCGGTCATGGCGTCGCAGACGTCGAGAGAATAGGGCGGGATCTTGTTGGCCGCCTCCTCCATCTGGATGAGCAGGTTGCCGACCTGTGGCCCGTTGCCGTGGACGATGATGAGCTCGTAGCCCTTGCGGACGATATGGACCATGAGCTCGGCCGCCTTCTGGGCGTTCCGCATCTGCTCGGCCTGCAGACCCCTCTGGTCGTCGGGGAGCATGGCGTTGCCGCCGAAAGCGACAAGGGCGATCTTCGGTCTCATCGATCCTCAGAACTTCTTGAGCACGTCCTTGAGCGTGGGCGTGCCGATCTCCTCAAGCTCGTATCCGACGCGGAGGATGGGTTTCGAGACCTTGATGACCCGGGTGATGTCGATCGGCGTCGCGCTGACGACGAGGTCGCAATCGATGGCTTCGATCGTCATAGCCAGCTCGCGGGTCTGCTTGTCGCCGTAGCCCATGGCCGGCAGGACGTTGTCGAGGTGGTTGTATTTTTCGAAGGTCTTCTTGATCGAGCCGACGGCGAAGGGGCGGGGGTCGATGATCTCGGCCGCGCCGTACTTTTTGGCGGCGACGATGCCGGCGCCGTACTTCATGCCGCCGTGGGTCAGGGTCGGGCCGTCCTCGATGACGAGGACGCGCTTGCCGGTGATCCGGCCGCCGTCCTTGACGATCGTGGGCGAGTTGGCCCGGATGATCGTCGCCTTGGGGTTGACCTTCTTGGCGTTGGCCAGGACGAGGTCGATGCCTTCCTGCGTGGCCGTGTCCATCTTGTTGATGACGATGACCTGGGCCCGGCGGAAATTGGTTTCGCCGGGATAGAAGGAGAGCTCGTGCCCGGCCCGGTGGGGGTCGGCGACGACGATCTCGAGGTCGGACTTGTAGAAGGGGAAGTCGTTGTTGCCGCCGTCCCAGAGGATGACGTCGGCCTCTTTCTCGGCCTGGCGGAGGATGGCCCCGTAGTCGACGCCGGCGTAGACGATGATGCCCTTGTCGATGTGGGGCTCGTACTCCTCGCGCTCTTCGATCGTGCACTCGTGCTTGTCGAGGTCGGCGTAGTCGGCGAAGCGCTGGACCTTCTGCTTGACCAGGTCGCCGTAGGGCATGGGATGGCGGATGGCGGCGACCTTGCGGCCCTTCTTCTGGAGGATCTCGGCCACTCTGCGGCTGGTCTGGCTCTTGCCCG
>JBGOYY010000124.1:0-4778 GCA_041479905.1 Candidatus Aminicenantia bacterium | reverse complement strand
ACAACAAGCCCCACAAGAAATCGGCCCGCATCGTCGGCGACGTCATCGGGAAATTCCATCCCCACGGCGACCAGGCCGCCTACGACACGCTCGTCCGCATGGCCCAGGACTTCAGCCTCCGCTACCTCCTCGTCGACGGGCAGGGGAACTTCGGCAGCGTCGATGGCGACCCTCCGGCGGCTATGCGCTACACCGAGGTCCGACTGAAGAAGCTCGCCCACGAGCTCATGGCCGACATCGACAAGGAAACGGTCAACTTCGTCCCCAACTACGACGAGAGCCTGACCATGCCCGAGGTCCTGCCGGCCAAGTTCCCCAACCTCCTCGTCAACGGCAGCAACGGCATCGCCGTCGGCATGGCCACGAACATCCCGCCCCACAACCTGGGGGAGATCTGCGACGGCGTCATCCACCTCGTCGAGCACCCCAACGCCGGCCTCAAGGACATCCTCAAGTACGTCCAGGGACCGGACTTCCCGACGGGCGGCATCATCTACGGCCGTCAGGGCTTCCTCGACGCCTACAAGGAGGGCCGAGGCATCCTCCACCTCCGGGCCAAGACCGTCATCGAGCGGGCGGCCAAAGGGGAGAAGGACAAGATCGTCGTCACCGAAATCCCCTACCAGGTCAACAAGTCGCGACTGCTCGAGTCGATCGCCGCGCTCGTCAACGAGAAGAGAATCGAGGGCGTTGCCGACATCCGCGACGAATCCGACCGCGAGGGCATGCGGGTCGTCGTCGAGGTCAAGAAGGGCGAGCTGCCCGAGATCATCCTCAACAACCTCTACAAACACACCCAGCTTCAGATCTCCTTCGGCATCATCATGCTGGCCATCGTCGACAAGCAGCCCAAGGTCCTGGGCATCGTCGACATGATGAAGTACTTCATCGCCCACCGCAAGGAGGTCATCCTGCGGCGGACGCGGTTCGATCTGAGGAAGGCCGAGGAGAGGGCCCACATTTTGGAGGGCCTGGTCATCTGCCTCGACAACCTCGACGCCGTCATCAGGCTCATCCGCTCGTCGAAGACCGTGGACGAGGCCCGGCGCGGCCTCATGGAGAAGTTCGGGCTAACCCAGATCCAGGCCCAGGCCGTCCTCGAGCTCCAGCTCCAGCGGCTGAGCCAGCTCGAGCGGCTCAAGATCCAGGAGGAGTACGCCGAGCTCAAGAAGAAAATCGCCGAGCTCCGTCGCATCCTCAAGGACGAAAAGCTCGTCTTGGCCATCATCGTCAAGGAGCTCCGCGAGGTCAAGGAAGAGTATGCCGACGAGCGGCGGACCGAGATCCGGGATGAAGCGGTCTCGGAGCTCCGGCCCGAGGACCTGGTCAAGGAGGAGGACGTCGCCATCGTCTGCACGTCGAGCGGCTACATCAAGCGGACGTCCCTGACCTCGTACAAGTTCCAGGCCCGGGGCGGCAAGGGCCGCAAGGGCATCGAGATGAAGGCCGAGGACGTCGTCGAGGACCTCTACGTCTGCTCGACCCACAGCTACCTCCTCGTCTTCACCAACCAGGGCCGCCTCTACTGGCTCAAAGCCCTGGAGGTGCCCGACGTGGGCGTCTCCGGCCGGGGCAAGGCCATCGCCAACCTGGTCGAGCTCCAGCCGGACGAGAAGCCCCGCAGCGTCGTGGCCGTCAAGGAATTCCGCGACGACCAGTTCGTCGTCATGCTGACGACCGACGGCATCATCAAGAAGACCCGCCTGAGCGAGTTCAAGAACGTCCGCCGGGGCGGCATCAACGCCATCAACCTGCGTCCGAAGAGCGACCTCTTCTCGGCCCAGCTGTCGGGCGGGAAGAGCACCATCGTCATCGGGACGAAGCTCGGCCGGGCCCTCTGCTTCAAGGAGAGCGACGTCCGGCCGATGGGCCGGACGGCCTCGGGCGTCCGGGGCATCCGCCTCAAACCCAAGGACAAGGTCATCGGCATGATCGTCGCCGGCCCGGACGAGAAGTTCATCTTCACGGCGAGCGAGCGCGGCTACGGCAAGAAGACGGCCGTCGACCAGTATCCGTTGAAGCACCGCGGCGGGCAGGGCGTGCTCAACCTCCGCATCACGCCCAAGATCGGCAACGCTCTGGGCATGGTCGGCATCAACGAGGAGGACCTCCTGGTCATCACCGTCGAGGGTAAGGTCATCGGCATCCCGACGGACAAGGTCAGGCCGCTCAGCCGGGCCACGCAGGGCGTCCGCATCATCAACCTCGGCGACAAGGACCGCGTTTGCTCCATCGCCAAGGTCCGGGAAGAATGAGGACGGTCCGGGCCGCGGTTCCTTGACGCCGGGCGGCCGCCCGTAATATCCTCACCTCATGAAAAAAACAGATGGCGCTCAGCGCATCTGGGAGGTCGATTTCCTGCGTGGCCTGGCCATCATCCTAATGGTCGGCTACCATCTCCTCTTCGACCTGGGAGAATTCCGCGGCATCAAGAGATTTCTCGGCTTCTCGACCGACCTCGGAAGTGCCGCCTGGACGTCAGCCCAATATCTCTTCGCCGGGCTCTTCATCATCCTGTCGGGCATCAGCAGCACGCTGAGCCGGAACAACGTCCGCAGAGGTTTGAAGCTCCTGGCCGTGTCGCTCGCCGTCAGCGTGGCCACTTACGTCTTCGATCCATCGTCGGCCGTCTACTTCGGCATCCTCCAGTGTCTCGCGATCTCGATGCTGATCTACGGCGCGGCGTTCGAGAAGGCGGGGCCAGTCGTCTGCGGCGCGTGGGGCGCGCTCGTCCTCGGGCTCGGCGCGGTCCTGCCGGTCCTCAAACAAGGACTTGCCGTCCGCTCCGATTGGTTGCTGCCGCTCGGCATTCCCAGACCTTCGTTCTCTTCGTTCGACTACTTCCCCCTGATCCCCTGGCTCGGGATCTTCCTGATCGGGTCGGCCCTCGGCAAGTCGGTCTACGCCTCAAAGCGCAGCCTGCTGCCTTGGCCCCTGCCGGCGACCTTCGTCAACACCGCTGGGCGCCATTCGCTCCTGATCTACATCGTCCATCAGCCGGTGATCATGGGCGTCCTCTACATCTTGGGACCTATGAAATAAGCCGACCCCGCAAGGAAACTCCACCCACGAGCTGCCGTGTCTGCTCCATCGCCAAGGTCCGGGAAGAATGAGCCGGACGACCGGCCCAGCTTCGGCCTAGCCTGACCTTCACCGGTCCAGGCGGCGGCCGAGGAGCGGGCGGAGTCTTTTTTATGACAGGCGATCCCTCGTTCTTGACATCGATCAGCATCCGAGGATATCCTTTTCTGAACTTACGGTCAGGAGGAACCCATGAGAAAACTGATTTGCGTGTTGCTACTGACAGCCGGTATCCTCGTCGCGCTGTCCGCCATGTCCGAAGAGAAGCTGGAAGGTGAGGGGCTGAGGGTCATCCGCTGCACTTCCGGGGAAACGACCGTGTGGAAAATGGTGGAGGACGGCTTCGCGGAGCCCGGCCAGTTCAGCGGCGAGACATCGCTCTATTGGCACGACGCCGCGGAGGCCGGCGCTGTTCTGGAGCTGGCGCTGCCCGTGGAGAAGCCGGGACGCTACGCCCTCACCGTCGGCCTGGCCCGCTATCGCACGTTCGGCACATTCCGTTTTCTGGTGAACGGCAAGGCGGCCGGCGCTCCCGTGGACATGTATGGCAACCCCGACGTGGACGCGGCGTCGCCCTTCACCGCCGCCCTGGGGACGTTCACCCTCGAGGCCGGCGACAACGTTCTGGCGCTGCGGCTGACCGGCACGAACAAGGACACCATCATGGGTAACCACGGCGCCGGCATCGACTGGATCCGCCTGAAGCCCGCGGCAGCAGCGCCCACGCCGGGCAAGAGCGAGTAGACCGGCAACGGAACACGATGAATGCCCAGGGAGCCGTTCGGAGTCCGCGAGGAGACTCGTGGACATGAATAATGGGTGACATTTCAAGAGGGAAGGGCGGCCTGCCTTCGTCCGGGTGTTTACCCGGCCGTCGTCTCATGGGATCAGTGAGCCGTCCGATACATTTTGTTGAGGACTTGGCTGAGATCCATGAAATCATCTTTTGTTTGGCTCAAGAATCGGGGCAACAAGAGATGGGCGAGCTCGATCGTGCTCTTCTTCCGATCCGGGATGACCAGGACAACGAAAATCTCCGTGAGCAGCCCGCGGAGCAGCTGCATCTTCTGAAGTTCTTCTCGGTTGGAAGCTGAGAGAACTGCGATAGAATCCGGTTCTATGGGCGTCCGGAGTCTTTCCCTGAAGTCATCCAGTCTTTTAAAGAGTTCTATTTGACCTTCCGGGATCACCTTATGAACGGCCGCCTCAAGTCTCTTGTTATTTTGATCATCACCACTGGAATAATAAAGCAACTGCATGGCCATTTCTCTTTATGTCTACTGGTTCATAATCAAGAAACATGCCAAATTCATAAAACCCGACGATTCGTTATTTACAGGGGTGAGAAAATAGAATTAGCCGATTTCCCCCGGAATCGGCGGCAATTTGTTCTCTTAAATAGCACTCATTCCAATAAATAAGCACTCATTCTCTTTTTTTTTAAGCCATGACCGGCGTCATTCAGGCCAACGCGCATCCGCGGGTCGGTATTTTTTAAGGAGAGTATAGAATCTTGAGTGAGACAAGCCGGAAATCTGGCAAGCTTTGTTGTTATCTCCGCCCACAAAAGAGATCAGGTCCTTCAGATACTGTTGCTCTGCTTCAAAAACTGCGGCTTTCCGAATCTCTTTCAATTTGGGCGGCACTTTGGGAACACTCGAGCGTATCTCTGGCTTAGCCTGGCTTGCCGGCTTCTT
>JBGOYY010000123.1:0-4901 GCA_041479905.1 Candidatus Aminicenantia bacterium | reverse complement strand
CGATGTCCAGGTCGGACATGACCTTGATGCGGGAGATGATGGGCGACTGGAACTTCTTGTCGATGGCTTCCATCGCCTCGCCGAGGACGCCGTCGATCCGGTACTTGATCTTGACGTCGTTGTCCTTGGATTCGATGTGGATGTCGCTCGCCCGCTTCTGGACGGCGGTGAAGATGATCGTGTGGACGAGCTTGATGATCGAATCGTCCTGGTCGGCCAGCTTCTCGATGGAGATGACGTCCTCTTCCTCCCCGCTCTCGCGCTCGACGACCTGGGTGATAAAGCCTTCGGTGGCGTCGCGGAGGACCTGCATGGCCGTCTCGCTCTTCCTCAGGGCCTCGAGGATGGCCCTCTTGGAGGCGGCGAAGACCTCGACCTTTTTCCCCAGGAAGGATTCGATGGCGTCGATAGAGGCGATGTCGGAGGGGTCGGCAATGGCGATCTTCATGACGCCGTCCTCGTCGCCGAGGGGGACGAAGTTGAGACGGTGGAGGAATTCGACGGGGAACGACTGGATGAGGTTGCGGTCGAGCCGTTCGGTTTCGAGGTCGAGGTAGGGAACGCGGTAGCGTTCGGCCAAGGCCCGGGTGGCCTTTTCCTCGCCGCCGACGTTATCCAGCCTGTCCTTGCTCATGTCCCACGCCTTTCGGGCCGCCTACCGGGCGATCCGGATGATATTGAAGATCGGTATGTACACCGAAAGAAGCATCGCCGCCACCACGAGCCCCATAAAAATGATGACCACGGGCTCGACCAGATTGACCAGCGTTTCGATTTTACCACGAACGCGCTCATCATAAAAGTCGGCCATGTCCCCGAGCATGCCCTGGAGGTTGGCCGACGACTCTCCGATGCGGACCATGTCCAGGGCCAGGGCCGGGAACGTCCCAGCCTTGGCCAGGGACTCGGACAGGCTCTCGCCGTTCTTGATGTGGCCCGGGACGACCAGAAGGTGCCGGACCATCCAGGCGTTGGGCACGGCCTGGATGGCGATGCCGATGGCCGAAAGGAGCGAGATGCCCGCCTCGAGGAGGAGGCCGAGGGTCCGGCTGAAGAGGCTGACGCCCGACTCGAGCCAGATCGTCCGGCCGAAGGGCACGCGGAGCTTGACCCTGTCCATCTGGTAGCGAAAATCCTGCCGCCGCCGCAGCCTGGCCAGGAGGAAAGCGAGCGCCGCGACCGCCGCCACCATGACATACCACCGCCGGCTCGTGGCCGTGGCGAAGGACATGATGATCCGGGTGATCTGGGGCATGTCGGCCTGGAAGCTCTTGTAGAAGTCCGCGAACTGGGGTAGGACGAAGTTGACCAGGAGGCCCATGAGGATGAAGGAGAAGACGATGAGGATCGTCGGGTAGGTCATGGCCGACTTGATCTTGGCCCGGGTCTGGGTGACCATCTTGGCGTACTGGATGTACCGGCCGAGCGACCCCGGAAGGTTGCCGCCTTTTTCCCCGGCCATCAGGCTGGCCGTGTAGACCGGGGAAAACAACTTCTCGTAGGGCAGGAAAGCTTCGGACAGGGCCTTGCCCCGTTTGACCTCTTCGGCGACCTTGATCAGGATCTCCCTGAGGAAAATGTTCTTGGCCCGGGCAGAGATCACTTCGAGACTCTTGAGGATCGGGTAGCCCGCCTTGATCAGCGCGACGAGCTCCTGGTTGAACAGGATGATGTCCCGGTCCTTGACCTTGCGCCCCAGACGGAGGCCCTGGCCTCCGAGCCTGCTCCAGTCGCGCCGGACGGAGAGGACGAGGGCGCCTTCCGCCTCGATGGCCTTCCGGCATTCCTCGGCCGACGGGGCCAGGACGGACCGGACGTCGACCCGGCCGTCCTCGCCGGCGATCCGGCACTGGTAGTAAGGCATTTTCGCCGATTCCCTCTTATTTTAGTCGCTTGTAATCTATTCCAGGGCGAATCCGTTGTCAAACCAGGGGCTCTTGGGGACGGCCGGGGGTCCCAGTCCCGGTCCTGGCAGGACCGGGGCCCCCGCCGCTGCACTCGTCCGTGATTTATATCCACGGACGAGTACTGCGGAAATGGACCCCCAGGCAAACCTGGGGCCCCCGCCGCAGTTGACAAACGCCGGGATAAAGGTTAACTATTAATGCCGTGAGGAGAACCACAAGGGCCGTCTCGGGAGCGCTCGCCGGAGCGGTCTTCGGCCTCTTTCTTGCCGCGCCGGCGATGCGGCCCGGACCGTCGCAGGCGGGCCAGGAGCCGCCTCCCCAGGAAGTCCGTAGACCCAGCTACGATTACATGGGCTCGTTCCTGTCCCGGAGCACGCACCCGCTAGGCCTTAAGGAGGACCCGGCGGCCCGGCGAATGCTCGGCCAGGGCTCCGTCCCTTGGGCCATCCGGGCCGGGTCACGGCATATTCTCGACTGAGGGATTTTTTTTTATGGTTCGGATTCATTTTTTTGGATACCGGGGCCGATGAAAAAGGCCCTGATTTTCATCCTCGTCCCCATCCTCGCCGTCCTCGTCCTGGGGACGATGAACGTCTACAAGAAGGCGACCTGGAAGGACGTCACGGACGGGATCACCTGGAAGGAGACATCGAGCGGCCTCCGGGCCGTCAGCGTCGACCCGACGAGCGAGGCCTTTCTCCGGGTCAATATCCGTAAGGGAGACATCCTCACGGCCATCAACAAGGTGTCCGTGCGGACGAAGATCGACGTCCTCAAGAACCTCTGGCAGGCCGCTGCGACCGACCAGAGCGTCACCTACCAGATCAACAAAGAGGGGATGCAGATCTATCCCACGTTCAATCTCCGCAAGAGGGGCGTCAACCCCATCTATTTTTATCTCGTCCTCGTCGGTGTGACCACCCTCGTCATCGGCTTCGTCGTCTTCTTCAATTCGAAGGGCCAGATGTCCCTGCCCTACGTTTTTTTCTACCTCCTGGCCCTGGCCTTCGCCCTTTTCTGCATCTTCTCCCCGACCGGCGAGATGACGCCGCTCGACATGGTCTTCTATGGTCTGGACAAGGCCGGCTTCCTGGCTTTTCCGCCCCTCCTCCTCCACTTTTTCATGGTCTTCCCGCTGCGGAAACGCTTCCTCAAGAACCGCTCCAACGTTCTCCCTTTCCTCTACGCCCCGGCCGCGCTCCTCGTCCTCGCCCGCGTGCGCTTCCACATCCCGCTCCCTCCCCAATGGAGCGAGGCGGCCATCCTCCGCTACCAGGACGGGCTCGAGCGCTTCGAGCTCCTCCACTTCGCCGTATTCGCCCTCGTCACCCTGGGGATCCTCGCCCATAGCACCCTCCGGGCGCCGACGATCCTGGTCAAGAAACAGCTCCGGATCATCGTCTACGCCCTGGCCTTCGGCGTCCTCCCGTCGACGGTCTTTTACCTCGTGCCCTTCATCGCCGGTGGACGCCCGTCCACGGGCGCCGAGCTGACGGTCCTTCTCCAGGCCCTCATCCCCCTGGCCTTCTCCTATTCCATCTCCCGCTACCGGCTGGTCGACATCGAGGTCCTCCTGAAAAAGGCGGCCACCCTGATCTTTTCCTTCTTCGTCATCGCCTTCGTCTATTTCTTCGTCAGCTCCCGGACCCGGATATTCTCGGAAAATCGCCTCAACGCCATCGTCCTCGGCATCCTGGCCATCGTCCTCGGGGCGACACTGTTCACTCCGCTCAAAAAGATGTTCCAGAGCCTCCTCGACAGGGCCATCTATAAAAGGAGCTACGAATACCGGAGGACGCTCCTGTCCATCATCCGCGAGCTCAGCCGCGAGCGGAACCTCCAGAAACTCGCCCAGTCGCTCCTCGAAGCCATCGCCAACGCCCTTTCCTTGAAAACCCTCGCACTTCTCCTGGCCGACGAAAACGACCCGTCGGGCTTCAAGGTCCTCAAATCCAAGGGCGAGGAGCCGGCCGGGCCCGTCCAGGTCCAGTTCGACGATTGGCTCGTCCGGGAACTCCGGGAAAAAGACACCCTGTCGTTCGTTTCCTCCTCCGAATCGGAAGCGGCCCGGGCGGCGATGGAAAAACTCTCGGCCCTCGGCTTTTACCATGTCCTCCCGCTCAAGGTCGAGGACAAGGTCATCGGCTGCCTGGTCATGGGGAAAAAACAGGACGGATCCTTTTTTTCGAGGGAGGACTGGGAGCTGTTGACGACGATCTCCGGCTCGGCGGCCCTGGCCCTGGAGAACGCCGACCTCTACAGCCGCGAGACCGTCCGGGCCATGGAGATGCAGCGGCTCAGGGACTACAGCGAGAACATCATCGAGAGCCTGACCGTGGGCGTCTCGGTCATCGACGAGGACGGCGTCGTCATCGGCTGGAACAGGGTCCTCGAGGACCAGCTTTCCATCCGGAAGGAGGCGGCTATCGGAAATCGGCTCCGGGACGTCCTGGGCCCGACCACGTTCAGCAACCTGTTCCCGCCGGAAACCCAGCAGGACTTCCGGCTCCTGAGCGAGATCACGCTGGAGACGGCCGGGGGCGAGAAGAAGATCTTCGACATCGCCCGGACGCCGCTCCTGGACAACGCCCTGCGGGCCTACGGGACCATCATCGTCTTCGAGGACATCACGGACAAGATCCTCCTTCAGCAGCAGCTCGTGACGTCGGAGAAACTGGCCTCGATCGGGCTTCTCTCGGCCGGCGTCGCCCATGAGATCAACACGCCCCTGACCGGCATCTCCAGCTATGTCCAAATGCTCCAGAAAAAAGTCACCGATACCCATTTCGCCCAGATCTTGGAGAAGATCGAGACCCAGACCGACCGCGTCTCCAGGATCATCAAGAACCTTCTCAATTTCTCCCGCAATCCCTCGGACATCGCCTTTCACCGGGTCAGCCTCAAGGACAACCTCCAGGAGATCGTCTCGCTGATCGATTACAAGCTGAAGACCATGAACATCCAGTTGGAGATGAACTTGGCGCCGGTCAAACT
>JBGOYY010000122.1:0-4942 GCA_041479905.1 Candidatus Aminicenantia bacterium | reverse complement strand
TCCTCGTCGGCGACGAGGGCGATGCCGATGTCGTAGTTCGGCACGATCCCTTCGGCCCGGAGGGCCTTCACGGCGAAGAGGGAGGCGACCATGTCCTGCTGATTGTCCTCGACGCCGCGGCCGTAGACCCGACCCTTCTCGACCCAGGCCTTGAATGGATTCCCGTGCCACAGGGAGAGCTCGCCGGGCGGGACGACGTCCGTGTGGGTCATGATCCAGATCGTCCGGGCCGGGCTCTTGCCCCGGTAATAGGCCAGGACGTTGGGCCGGTAGCCGGCCGGAGTGTCCAGGTCCGGGGCCTTGATCAGGGTGACATCGACAAAGCCGTTGGCTTTCAGGAAGTCGATGAGGAAATCGGCCTTCTTGGCCTCTCCCTCCCCGCCGCTCGACGGGGCGATCGCCGGGATGGCGCAGAGGCGCACCTGAAGGTCGACCATCTCGTCGCGGAAATGTTCGATCCTTCGGGCCAGCCTGTCAAAGGTCTCGTTGGGATTCATGCGGAACTCCTAGCGGGGGACATAACGGCGGAATCTTATCACGATGGCGGAAAAAATCAACCTATCAAGGGCGGCCGCGGCGGAGAACGGCGATCCCCCGGAACCCGTACTGGACCCAGGACACGGAAGTGAGAATCGCCGTCAGGGCATAGAGCCAGCCCAGGGCCTCGGGTGACCAGCCCGTGGCGTTGCAGAAAAGGACGAAGTAAAGGACGAGAACCTGGCAGACCGTGCTGGCCTTTCCGGCGAGCATCGGCTTGAACGTCTGCTTGCCTCGGAGGGTGATGAGGACGAGCGTGGTCAGGGCGATGGCGACGTCCCGGCCGATGCAGATCGCCGTCAACCACAAGGGCAGGGTGTTGGGCTGGCTGAGCGCCGGGAGGGTGAGGACGACGAAGGCCGAGGTGAGAAGGATCTTATCGCCGGCGGGATCGAGCCAGAGGCCGAGGGTCGACTTGAGGCGGAGCAGGCGGGCGGCTAAACCGTCGAGCGCGTCCGTCGCCCCGGCGGCCAGGAAAACGATGAACGCCGGCCAGGGTCTTTTCTGGACCATCATCCAGACGAAGACCGGCGTCAGCAGGATCCTGGAGAGGGAGAGCAGGTTGGGCAGAGTGAGCGCTTCGGACCGGCGGGCCTCGCCCGCCGCTCCTTCGGGGCCCTTGACGGTTTCGTTCATGACATTCCTTGCCGCCTATCCTACCTGGCCAGGCCGAGGATGAGGTCCATGACCCGGATCGCTTCGTTCCCCGGAACGGTTCTCTCGGGCTCGAACATCCGCTCGGGCGTGAGGGTCATGACCTGGAAGGAGAGCGCCCGAATGATGGCCTGGCGGTAATAGTTGTCCGCGGAAACGTCGGCGACCTGGATCCGTCTCGCCTCGACGAGAGGAACGAACCTGGCTCCCCTCGACTGGAGGACCCCGATGAGCCGGACCGCCGTGTCGGCCAGCTCGGCCCGGTTGATGATCCGCCGGGGCTGGAACGTGTGGTTGTCGAAGACGTTCATGATGTCGAGGGAGGCGACCTTGACGATGTACCTCTGGGCCCAGGACATCGCGATGTCGACGAGGATCTCCGTCCGCCCGCCGGGGGAGTCGAGGAGATCGCCGAACTTGACGCCGATCAGGGCGGCCAGGTCCTCGCGGGCGACGGCCTCCAGGGCGGGGATGCCGGCGTACTCGCTGGGCAGCTCATAAATGCCCAGCTTGGCCTTGAGCTCCTCGATGCGCTTGCCGATGGCCGCGTCTTGGGGCTCGAGCGCGGCCAGCTTTTCGAGGACGTCCAGGCTCTGCCCGAGTTCTCCGGAATCGGCCAGGTATCCGGCATACTCCCGGAGGACGGCCTTGTCCGTCGTCCGGCCTTCCATGGCGGCCTTGAAGTGGAGGAGCGCGCTAGCGGCATTCTTCTCCTGCCGGTAGATCCGGGCCAGGTCGAGGTGGGCCTCCACCGTCTCGGGGGCGTAGAACAGGACCTTCAGGAATTCCCTCTTGGCGGTTTCCCGGTCGCCCGCGGCCAGGGCCGTGCGGGCGTCGGCTAGGGACGTCTTGACGAGGTCGTCGCGGAGGGCTTCGAATCGCGGCTTGGCCCAGCGGTCGCCGGGATCTCTCTTGAGGATCTCCCGGTACTCGCCGAGGACCTTCTCGTTCTCCCGCCTCGACTCGTAGATCTGGGCCAGACCGATCCGGGCCGGGGTCATGTCCGGGAAGCTACGGAGGGAGGTCTTGAACCCTTCCTCCGCGGCCGCGAGATCGCCGAGGAGGAGATCGGCGTAGGCCAGCCCCACGGCGTAGGCGGGGCTCGCCGCCCCTAGCTTCGAGACGAGTTTTCTCGCGTGTTCGGCCCGGCCGGCCTTGAGCGCGTCCCAGGCCTCCTTGACGGCGATCCGGTCGTCCAGGCGCAGGAGTGTCGAGACGTCCGGCGGGATGTCCCCGACGAAGAAAGCGGGCGGCCCGGTCGGGAGGGTGGCGCAGGACCAGGCCCCGAGGAGGGCGATGCCGATCGCGGCGAGTTTTCTCACCATGACTCTTCTCCTTGATCGATATAGGGCAGGAAACTGACGATCCCCGCCGGGTCGGCCATGACCTTGAATTCGAGGAAGCGCTCGCTCTCCCGTTTCTTCAGGACGAGCGAGCGGCGAGGCAGAGAATCCGTGATCTCGCGGCTCTCCTTGGGGACCCGGATGTAATAGAGCTTGTAGCCGCCGAAGAGGACCTCCCGGAGCCGGCGGAGGAAATCCGGGACGCCCTCCTCCGTTATCGCCGAGAGGGCGATCGTCTGGGCCTGCGGGTCGCCGTTCCGCTTCAAGAGAAGGGCCCTCTCGTCTTCGGGCAGGAGGTCGATCTTGTTGAAAACCTTGACGACCGGGATGCCGGCGATGCCGAGGTCGGCCAGGATGCCCTCGACCGCGCCGAGCTGATGTTCCGAGGCGGGCGAGGCGATGTCGACGACGTGGCAGATGCAGTCCGCTTCTCCGACCTCCTCGAGCGTCGCCCGGAAGGACGTGACCAGCTCGACCGGGAGCTTCCTGATGAAGCCGACGGTGTCGGTGAGGAAAAAAAACGTGCCGTCGGGAAAGGAGACGCGCCGGAGGAGGGGGTCCAGGGTGGAGAAGAGGCTCGACGACGTGTATCGCCGCTCCTTGGTGAGAAGGTTGAACAGCGTCGATTTCCCGGCGCTCGTGTAGCCGACGAGCGAGACCGTGGGGACGGGGCTTCCCCTCCGGCCCTGGCGCTGGCTCAAACGCCTTTTCTGGAGGCCGTCGATATCCTTTTTGATCTTCGTGATCCGGTCGGTGATGCGGCGGCGGTCCACCTCGAGCTTCTTCTCGCCCGGGCCGCGGGTTCCGATGCCGGCGCCCTGCTGGGTCAGGCCGGGGCCCTTGCCCCGGAGGCGAGGCAGTCGATAGTTCAACTGGGCCAGCTCCACCTGGAGCTTCCCTTCGTTCGTCCGGGCCCGTTGGGCGAAGATGTCGAGAATGAGTTGGGTCCGGTCGACGACCTTGGCCCGGATCTCGTCCTCGAGATTCCGCTGTTGGGTGGCGTTGAGGTTGTGGTCGAAGATGACCAGGTCGGCCGCCGATTCCCCGGCCAGCCGGGCGATCTCCTCGACCTTGCCCGTGCCGACGAACCAGCGGGGGTTCGTCCGGGGCAGGGCCTGAAAGACCTTCCCCACGACCTCGGCGCCGGCCGCGCCGGCCAGGCCGGCGAGTTCCGTCAGGGACTCTTCGGCTTCGTCCCTTTCCTTCCGGGTCGTGGCCACGTTGATGAGGATTGCGCGTTCCATGGGCTTAGGGAATCCTATTGTAAATGGTTTTGGACGTATTCCTCAAGGGCGGGGCCGTCGTCGGGCGAAAACCAGGTCACGCCGTCCATCTTCCGGAACCAGGTCGTCTGCCGCTTGGCGTAGCGGCGCGTGTCGGTCTTGGTCGAGTCCATGGCTTCCTCGCGGCCGATTTCGCCCCGGAGGAGCCTCAGGACATGGCTGTAGCCGAGAGCGCGGAAGGGCGGCGCGTCCTCGGCAACGCCCCGTTCGAGGAGGCCCCGGACCTCCTCGACGAGCCCCCGCTCGAACATCCGTTCGACGCGGTCGTCGATGCGCCGGCAGAGCGCGTCCCGTTCTAGCCGGAGGCCGAGGCGCAGGACGTTCCGGCCCTTGACCGGCGATTCGGTCCTGAGGAAGTGCTCGGACATGGGCCGTCCGGTCGCGGCGTGGACCTCGAGGGCGCGGATGATCCGGACGCGGTCGCGGCTCCGGACCTTCCGGGCGTATTCCGGGTCGACCGCCTCTAGCCGCCGGAAAAGGGAATCGAGTCCTTCCTCCCGCGCCGTCGCCTCGAGTGAGGCCCGGAGGGCTGGGTCACGGCCGGGGCCGGGGAAAAGGCCGTCCACGAGGGCCTTGATGTAGAGGCCCGTGCCTCCGGCGATCAACGGGAGATGTCCCCGGGAGGCGATCTCGCGGGCGGCCGCGAGCGCTTCCCGGACGAAATCGGCGGCCGTGAACTGGACCTCCGGCCCGACGACGTCGATCAGGTGATGGCGGACGCCGCGCCGGGCCGCGGCCGTCGGCTTGTCGGTGCCGATGTCGAAGCCGCGGTAAACCTGAATGGAATCGCCGCTGATGACCTCGCCGCCGAAACGCAGGGCCAGGTCGACGGCCACCCGGCTCTTGCCGACGGCGGTCGGGCCGAGGACGATGACGATATCGCTCGTGTCAGGTTCCAATTTCGATCAGTATCCAGATCGCGAGGACCGAGGCGAAAAGAAAGAGGGCGAAGAGCTGGCGCCGCTTCAAAGGGCCTCTCCGACTTTGTCCAGGCTCCTGACGAGCGCGGATTCGTGGGCCGGGCCGAGAGTCCGCTTGACGGCCAGGACTTCGGCGGCGAGGACCTCGTCCATGCTCCGGAGGAGGCTCCGGCGGCATCCGTCTCCGACGATGTTGGCGTTCACC
>JBGOYY010000121.1:0-4992 GCA_041479905.1 Candidatus Aminicenantia bacterium | reverse complement strand
GGTCGCCGCGCAGAGCCAGGCTGACGCCAAGGCGGGATTCGAGCTTTTTCAAGGTTTTCCCCTGGACGCCGCATAGAGTGGATTCGTTCGCCAGGGGCTGGGTGATCTTTTCCATGCTCAGGGGAGGGGGGGCCAGGGGTCTTCGGTTTCGGTCATTGGCGGGTCATTATACCCCCGGAGGGCCGGCCCTTGTCAAGCCGACCGGGGTTGAAAAAAAAGCCCGGCTGGTATATAAAAACCGGTATGGACAAAGAATTTACGACCGTTTCCATACCGACCTCGCTCCACAAGAAGATCGAGGAGTTCATCAAGGGGACCGAATACGGGTCCGTCTCGAGCTATGCGGCCAAGGTCCTCAGGGAAAGCCTGTCCAAGGCGGACCCCGCGACCGAGGTTTTTAGCAAGGACGAAGAAGAAAAGGTCAAGGAGCGCCTGAAGGCGCTGGGATATATCGATTAACCCGCCCGGCTGTCCGAAACCACAATCCCCCTCGGCGCCTGAATCAAGGAGGAGCCCATGATCCAACCCCACGGCGGAAAGCTCGTCGACAA
Organism: Candidatus Aminicenantia bacterium; assembly: GCA_041479905.1. Taxonomy (GTDB): domain Bacteria; phylum Acidobacteriota; class Aminicenantia; order Aminicenantales; family Saccharicenantaceae; genus RBG-16-66-30. The sequence continues at coordinate 4,441 of JBGOYY010000121.1, read as the reverse complement.
GGTCCTCTCGGGGAAAAAGAGGGACGAAGCGCTGGCCCGCGCCGCGCGCCTGCCTCGTCTTGTCATCGACTCCGAGCTCGTTTCGGACGTCGAAAACATCGCCACCGGCGTCTACAGCCCCCTAGAGGGTTTCCTGGGGGAGGCGGATTTCCGTGGCGTTCTCGCCGGCATGCGGCTCCGGAACGACGTTCCTTGGACCGTGCCCATCGTCCTCGACACCGACCGGGAGACCGCGGCCCGGCTGAAGACGGGCGAAGATGTCCTCCTCGCGGCCGAGGACGGCCACCCCGTCGCTCTCCTCCATCTCCAGGAAAAGTACGCCTATGACAAGGGCGAGACCGCTGAAAGGATCTTCGGGACCCGCGACCCGGCCCATCCCGGCGTGGCCAAGGTCCTGGGGATGAAGGATGTCCTCTTGGCCGGGCCCGTGGACCTCATCGATGTGACGCCGACCCCGTTCGACCGCTACAAGCTGACGCCCAAGGAGACCCGCGTCCTTTTCGAAGCCAAGGGCTGGCGGACGGTCGTCGGCTTTCAAACGCGGAACACGCCCCACCTCGGCCACGAATACGTCCAGAAGGCCGCCCTGACCTTCACCGACGGCCTGTTCATCAACCCCGTCATCGGCCGGAAGAAGAAGGGCGATTTCAAGGACGAGGTCATCCTGGCCTCCTACGAGGAGGCCATCCGCCACTACTATCTGAAGGAGCGGACGGCCATGGCCATCCTCCAGATGGAGATGCGCTACGCCGGGCCCCGGGAGGCCATCCACCACGCCATCCTGCGCAAGAACTTCGGCTGTACCCACATCATCATCGGCCGCGACCATGCCGGCGTGGGGTCCTATTATCCTCCTTTCGCCGCCCAAGACATCTTCGAGGCCTTCCCCGACCTGGGCATCGCGCCCATGTTCTTCCGGTCCTTCTCCTATTGCAAGAAGTGCGGCTCGGTGGTCAACGAGAAGATCTGCCCCCACCCGCCGGCCGACCAGATCCAGTTCAGCGGCACGAAGATCAGGGACCTCCTGGTCAAAGGGGAGTATCCCCCGGCCGAGCTCATGCGGCCCGAGGTGGCCGAGGTCATCATGCGCTTCAAGGACCCTTTCAATGAATGATCGGAAAGTCCTCGTCGTCGGGCTCGACTGCGCGCCGCCCGAGATCGTCTTCGACCGCCGCGACGAGTTGCCCGTCCTCAAGCGCCTCTTGGAGGGCGGGATTCACGGCCGGCTCCGGAGCTCGGACCCGCCCATCACCATCCCCGCCTGGATGGTCATGGCCACGGGCCTCGACCCGGGCCGCCTGGGCCTCTACGGCTTCCGCCACCGGAAGGGCTATTCCTACGACGAGATGTGGATCGCCAACTCCAAGGCTGTCCGCGAGAAAAAGCTCTGGGATTACATCGGCGAGGCCGGCGGCCAAAGCACCCTCGTCAGCGTGCCGCCGAGCTACCCGCCCTATCCCGTGGCCGGGAACCTCATCTCCTGTTTCATCACCCCGCCCGGGCCGGGGAAGGAAACGACTTTTCCGCCGGGTCTCAAGGGGGAGATCGAGGAGCGCTTCGGGCCCTACATCTTCGACGTTGTCTTCCGGACCGAGGACCGCGACCAGATCCTCCGGGAGATCTACGCCATGACCGAGAAGAGATTCGAGGTCATGGACTGGCTCATGACGGCCAAGCCCTGGAACCTGTTCATGTTCGTCGAGATCGGCGTCGACAGGGTCCACCACGCTTTCTGGAAGTACATGGACCCGGCCCACCATCTCTACGAACCGGGGAACCGCTTCGAGAACGCCATCATCGACTACTACAAGTACCTCGACGGGAAGATCGGCCGGCTCATCGCCAAGGCCGGCGACGACACCGTCGTCCTGGTCGTGTCCGACCACGGGGCGAAAAGGATGAAGGGAGCCTTCTGCGTCAACGAATGGCTCATCGAGAAGGGCTGGCTGGCCGTCAAGGAAAAGCCCTCGAAGCCGACGAGCATCGACGACCTGGCCATCGATTGGTCGAAGACCAGGGCCTGGGCCTGGGGCGGCTATTACGCCCGCGTCTTTCTCAACATCGAGGGTCGCGAGCCCAAGGGCATTATCCCGCCCGAGGACTACGAGAAGGTCCGGGACGAGCTCCTCGCCGAACTCGAGGCTGTCCGCGGGCCGGAGGGGGAGGCCTGGGCGACCCGGGTCATCAAGCCCCAGGAATACTACGAGGAGCTCGAAGGCGAGTACCCGGACCTCATGGTCTATTTCGACGACCTCTACTGGCGGTCGGCGGGCACCCTCGGCCACGGGACGAAGTACCTCCCGGAGAACGACACCGGCCCGGACGATGCCGTCCACGCCCAGCACGGGATCTACATCCTCCACGACCCGAAGGATGGCCGGGTGGGGAAGCGCGACGCCGACATCCTCGACATCGCCCCGACCGTCCTCGACATCATGGGCCTGCCCATCCCGCCGGGTCTCAAAGGAAAGGTCCTATGACCCTGAACGAAAGGAAACAGAGAACATGTGCGAAGAACATGACGGCTTCACCCTGTGGTTCACCGGACTGCCGTGCTCCGGGAAATCCGCCGTCGGCGACCGCGTCGCCGCGATCCTCAAAGAACGGGGACACCGGGTCGAGAGGCTCGACGGCGATATCGTCCGCCAGGACCTGACCCGGGACCTGGGCTTTTCGAAGAAGGACAGGGACGAGAACATCCGCCGGGTCACCTTCGTGGCCAAGCTCCTCTCCCGGAACGGCGTCGCCGTCCTGACGTCGTTCATCTCCCCCTACCGGGAGATGCGTGACCGGGCCCGGAAGGAGACGACGAATTTCGTCGAGATCTACGCCAAGTGCCCCCTCGACGTCTGCATCCAGCGCGACATCAAGGGCATGTACCAGAAGGCCATCCGCGGCGAGATCAAGGAGTTCACCGGCATCTCCGATCCCTATGAGGAGCCGCAGAGCGCCGAGATCGTCCTCGAGACCGACAAGGAGACCGTCGAGGAGAGCGTCCAAAAGGTCCTCCGCCGCCTGACGGAGCTCGGTCTGCTATAATAAGGAACGATGGCCACATATCTCGTCACGGGCGGGGCGGGCTTCATTGGCTCGCACATCGTGGAAACCCTCGTCGAGCGGGGGGACGCCGTCCGTGTCCTCGACAACCTCACGACCGGGAAGAAAGAGAACCTGGAAGCGGTCGCCGGCCGGATCGAGTTTATCGAAGGGGACATCCGTGACCCCGAAACGTGCGCCAGGGCCGTTAAGGACGTGGACCACGTCCTCCACGAAGCCGCCCTCGCCTCCGTCGTTCGCTCGGTCGAGGACCCCCTCCTGACCAACGCCATCAACGTCACGGGCACGCTCAACATGCTCCTCGCGGCCAGGGACGCCGGCGTCAAGAGCTTCGTCCTGGCTTCCTCGTCCGCCGTCTACGGCGACGATCCGGCCATGCCCAAGGTCGAGGGCCGGGAAGGCAGGCTCCTGTCGCCATATGCGGTCAGCAAGCTCGTCGACGAGAAATACGCCCAGGCCTTTCATGCCCTCTACGGGTTGAACACCGTCGCCCTCCGCTATTTCAACGTGTTCGGGCCGCGGCAGGACCCGTTCTCCCAGTACGCCGCCGTCATCCCGCTGTTCATCACCAAGATCCTCGGGGGGGAGCGCCCCGTCGTCTACGGGGACGGAGAACAGTCCCGGGATTTCATATTCGTGGAGAATGTCGTCAGGGCCAATATCGAGGCCGCCGGATCGACCGCCGCGGCGGGAGAGGTCCTCAACGTCGCCTGCGGGGACGGAATGACGGTCAACGGCCTTCTTGCGGCTGTGAACGAGGTCCTCGGCACGAAGGTCGAGGCCGTTTATGCCGACCCGAGGCCCGGCGACATCAAGCACTCGACCGCCGACGTCCGTAAGGCCCGGCGCCTCATGGACTTCACCCCAGGCATATCTTTCATGGACGGTCTCAGGGAAACCGCCGCTTGGTACAAGAAAAGGAGCTGAGATCATGAACACAGAAGTTTCGAAATTACTCAAGAAGATCGAGGCGAAGGAGGCCCGCATCGGGGTCATCGGTCTGGGCTACGTCGGCCTACCCTTGGTCAAGACATTCCTTCAAAAGGGTTTCCGCGTGGCCGGGTTCGACATCGATCAGAAAAAGGTCGACATGCTCAACCGCGGCAGGAGCTACATCCGCCACATCTCGGCGGCCGAGCTCAAGGACTTTTTGGGCCGGAAAAAGTTCAAAGCCTCCTCGAATTTCCGGGGCCTGAGGGACGTCGACGCGATCCTCATCTGCGTGCCGACGCCGCTCGACGGCCATGGGAGTCCCGACCTCTCCTACGTTCTCAACTCGACGATCACCGTCGCCGAGCACATCCGCAAGGGCCAGCTCGTCATCCTCGAGAGCACGACCTACCCGGGGACGACCGACGACGAGATGCTGCCCATCCTCGAGGCC
>JBGOYY010000120.1:0-5084 GCA_041479905.1 Candidatus Aminicenantia bacterium | reverse complement strand
GCCGTCTGGGTCGGTTCGAAGATGACCGGCACGTTCTGGGTCTTGACCTTCCGCGGCTTGAGCTGGCGGACCGTCCGCTCGACGGCCTTGCGGGCGATCGCCTCGGGGCTCTCGAGGTCCTTGAAGTGGCGCTTCGACGAGGACCAGGAGTCCTCGACCCGGTTGTCGGTGTCGCCCGCCTGGAGCCCGACGCCGAGGCCGCAGTAGGTCTGCTCGTACTCACCGACGAAGCCGTTCGACATGGCCAGGACCGAGCGGATCTCGTTCGAGGCGAAAGTCGCCCCGTACGAGTTGGTGATGCGCTTGTCGCGGAGGGCGGCCTGCTCTGTGGCGAGGGCCAGGCCGATCTTTGTCTTGGAGTCGAGCCCAGCGATGGCCGGGTCGTAGAGCTTGAGCGCCGCAGCGTCAACCCGTTCTTTCGATAGCGGGGCCAACCCGGCGAACTCGTCCGGATTCCCGAGTTCCGCCCGCCGCACGGCGTTCCGGACGAGCCGCTTGAGCGTCCCCATTTCCAGGTCGGACGAGCTGGCGAAGGCGGTCTTTTTGTCTTTGATGACGCGCAGGCCGCAGACGCGCGACCCGGCTTCGATGAGCTGTTCGATCCTGCCTTTGCGGACGTCGACGTTGAACTCGTAGCCGTCGGAGACGGAGACATCGGCCTCGTCCGCGCCGCTCGTGCGGGCGAAGGCGACGAGCGTCTCTGCCAGGTCGCGAAGCGTCGGCGCCTCTTTCTTCACGACGTGCCTCCGACCGTCATCTTTTCGATCCGGAGCGTCGGGCAGCCGTCCGTGACCGGGACGTCCTGGCCGTCCTTGCTGCACGTGCCGGTCTGGAGGCCGAACTCGAGGTCCGAGCCGACCATGTCGATCTTCTTCAGGATGTCGATATTCGTGCCGATGAGGGTCGCCTGCTTGACGGGAGCCGTGAGCCTGCCGTCCTCGATAAGGTAGCCGAGGCTGACGGAGAAGGTGAACTTGCCCGAGTCCTCGACCTGGCCGCCGGAGAGGCTGGCGACATAAAACCCCTTCTTGACCGAGCGGAGGATGTCCTCGGGCGCGTCGTCGCCCGCCGCGATGTAGGTGTTGGCCATCCGCGGGATGGGCGCGCAGCTGTAGTCCTGTCGCCGGCCGTGGCCGGTCAGCCGGCCGCGCATCAGCCGGCACGAGAGCTTGTCCTGGAGCAGGCCGCGGATGACGCCTTTTTCGATGAGCAGGGTCTTCCGTGGGGCCGTGCCCTCGTCGTCGATGTTATAGGAGCCGCGGAACGAGGGGATGGTCGGGTCGTCGTAGATCGTCACGAGCGGAGAGCCGACGCGCTTGCCCATCTTGTTCCAGAAGACCGAGGTCTTCTTGCGGGTGAAGTCCGCTTCGAGAAGATGACCGACGGCCTCGTGGATAAGGACGCCGCTGTGGCCCGGGGCGAGGACGATGGGCATCTCGCCGGCCGGGGCGTCGGCCGCCTCGAGCAGAAGCACGGCCTCGCGCGCGGCCTCTTCGCCGATGCGGCGCGGTGTCAGGACGTCGCGAAAATACTCGAGGCCGACACGGCCGCCGCCGCCCCAGTAACCGGACTCGCGCTTGCCGTCCTTCTCGGAGATGGCGACGCAGACCAGCTTGATCATGGGCCGGGTGTCGTGGACGAGGAGGCCCTCGGAGTTGGCGATGCACATGTGCTTGAGGCTGTCCGAGTAATGAGCTTTGACCTTGGCGATGCGCTTATCGAACGCCTGGGCCGCGGCGTAGGCTTCGCGGACGAGGCCCATTTTCGCGCTGAGAGAGGCCTTGTGGGCGGGGCGGCGGACGACGTAGCGGCTCGCCGCGCGGGTCCGGTCGCGGAGGGCCGGGGGTGGAATCGCGCCGGCCTTGCCCCGGGCGATCGCGGCTGCCGTTTGAGCCGTCTTGCGGACCTTGTCGAGGGAGAGATCGTTCGTGTAGCCGAAGCCCGTTCTGTCGCCGCGGATGACGCGGATGCCCAGCCCGATGCTCACGGCTTCGGCCGTCTCCTTGATGATGTCCTCCTCCATGTTGATGAAGTCGTAGGTCCGGTACTCCATGAAGATCTCGGCGAAGTCGCCGCCGCTCGCGAGGGCCAATCCGAGGACCGAGCGCAGGTCGGCGGGGGAGAGCCCGAAGTGGTCGACATAGGGGAGGGGGCCCCGAAGGGACTGCCCCCGAAGGGGACTGTCCCTCTGAGGACGCGGGCGCAATGGCGTTTTCAAAGCCCCGCAATAATGGCATAATTTCTCGGCCGAGGCAAACTTCGAGCTTCGCGTTTGGCTGCAGGACGCCGCCCGTTTTGGCAGCGATGCGGGCCATGCATTTCCCCCGGCCCCCCGGGAACCAGTCCCGGCGGTTCCCCCGCCGTAAGCGGCGGGTCCCCCTCCGCTACGGGGGCCATGCATGGCCCGCATCACTCCCGGGGCGGCGTCAAGGCTGACCTCAGTCTTCGGATATCGCTACGCCGGTTTGACGGCCCAGGCGGAAAAACCTATAATTTGGCCCTAACATGGGAACATTTGAATTCGACGCGATCATCGACGCGGCGCTCCGGGAGGACATGCCCGAGGGGGACATCACCTCGGAAAGCATCATCCCGGCTGACGCCCGTTCCGAAGCCATTTTCCTGGCCAAAGAAGACGGAATCCTGGCCGGCCTGGCGGTTGCCCGGCGCGTCTTCGAGAAGATCGACTCCGCTGTCGAGTTCACCGGGAAGATCCAGGACGGCGCGGCTTTCCGCAAATCCGACATCCTGGCGTGCGTCGAGGGGCCGACCATCGCCCTGCTCAAGGGCGAGCGGACCGCCCTCAACTTCCTCCAGCATCTCTCCGGGGTGGCCACGGCCACGCGCCGTTTCGTCGACGCCGTGGCCGGGACCAAAGCCAAGATCCTCGACACGCGCAAGACCGCACCCGGCCTGCGCCTCCTCGAGAAATATGCCGTCAAAGCCGGCGGCGGGACGAACCATCGCCTGAGCCTCTCCGACATGGTCTTGATCAAGGACAATCATCTGCGCTACGTCGGGAGCGTCGCCGAGGCCGTCCGCCGCGCCCGGTCAACGATCCGCCACGGCGTCCGCATCGAAGTCGAAGCGGCCGACCTCTCCCAAGTCCGGGACGCGCTGGCCGCCGGCGCCGACATGATCATGCTCGACAATATGACCCTCGACGTGATGAGCGAAGCCGTCACCCTCGCCGCCGGCCGCGTCCCTCTCGAAGCCTCCGGGAACATGAGCCTCGACCGCGTCCGCGCCGTCGCCGAGACGGGGGTCGACTACATCTCCGTGGGCGCCCTGACCCACTCGGCCAGGGCCGTCGATATCAGCCTGGAGTTCCTGAATTGAGGCGACAATGAGCGAACGCGACATCCGGGCCGATGTCCTGGTCATCGGCTGCGGCATAGCCGGCGCGGCCGCCGCGCTCGAAGCGGCCAAAGCCGGGCTCCGCACGGTCGTCATTACCAAGGAAGCGCACGCCGAAGAAACGAACACCTTCTACGCCCAAGGCGGCATCGTCTCCTTCGCCCCCGACGACCAGCCCAAGCTCCTCAAAAAGGATATCCTCGAGGCCGGAGACGACGTCGGCGACCCCGCGGCCGTCGACATCCTGGTCGAGGAAGGCCCGGAACTCGTCCGCAAGACGCTCATCGAGGAGCTCAAGATCCCCTTCACGCGGAGCTCGCCCGACGCCCTCGACTACGCCCAGGAGGCCGGGCATTCCCGCCGCCGCATCCTCCACGTCGAGGACACGACCGGCCGGACGATCGAGAACCGCTTCCTCCGGGCCCTCAAGAGGCACCCGCGCGTCACTCTCCTGGCCGGGCACACGGCCGTCGACCTCCTGGCCGCGCCTCACCACTCGAAAAACCTCGTCGCTTACTACCGCGAGCCGCGGACGATCGGCGCCTACGTCCTCGACAACAAGTCGGGCGAGGTCAGCCGAGTCTTCGCGCCCTTCACCGTCCTGGCGACGGGCGGCTGCGGCGCTGTCTTCCTCCACACGTCGAACCCGGCCGGTGCCGACGGCTCCGGCTACGCCATGGCCCTGCGCGCCGGCGCCCGGATCGGCAACATGGAGTACATCCAGTTCCACCCGACGGTCTTCATGCGCGATAACGGCGACGGCTTCCTCATTTCGGAAGCCGTCCGCGGCGAAGGGGCGCGCCTGAAAACCCGCGACGGCAAGACGTTCATGGAAAAATATTCGCCCAAGCGCGACCTGGCCCCGCGCGATGAGGTCGCCCGGGCCATCTACGAGGAGATGATCGTCACCAACACGAATTATGTGCTCCTCGACCTGGCTTCCTACGCCAAGGGGACGGACATCCGCGGCAGGTTCCCGACGATCTACAAGACCTGTCTCGAGGATGGCGTCGACATCACGCGCATGCCCATCCCGGTCGTCCCGGCCGCCCATTACAGTTGCGGCGGAGTGCTCGCGGACGGCTGGGGCCGGACCTCGCTCGCCGGGCTCTATGCCGTCGGCGAAGTCTCCTGCACGGGCGTCCACGGCGCCAACCGCCTGGCTTCGACCTCGCTCCTCGAGGGCCTCGTCTGGGGGACGCGGGCGGCCCGCGACATCGCCGCGCGCTTCGACGACTCGCGGCCCTATAAGGCGTCCGAGATCCACCGCTGGTACCACCCGAAGAAGGAAGAAGACGTCGATCCGGCCCTGGTCAACCAGGATTGGCTGACCATCCGCTCGACGATGTGGAACTATGCCGGCATCATCCGGACGCGCAAACGCCTGGAGCGGGCCAAGTCCGACCTCGAGTACCTCAGCCACCGCATCGAGAAATTCTACCGTGAGGCGCGCCTCGACCCGGCCCTCATCGGTCTCCGCCACGGCATCCTGGTCGCCCTGATGATCACCCGGGCCGCCCTGAGCAACCCGACTTCCCGCGGCGCCCACTTTATTAAGAAGTAGAGAAGAGGATCCCCGAGGCCCATACCGTGTCAACTCATATAACCATGTTACCGAAGCTGCGGTCATTGCATCACCAAAAATGATACCGAAGAAGGACCGAGCTTTTTGTAGGGATCGACCTGGACAAGTCCCTTGCGCTTCTTCTCATAGAGGGTAAAGAGCG
>JBGOYY010000119.1:0-5150 GCA_041479905.1 Candidatus Aminicenantia bacterium | reverse complement strand
TTGGCCGACTTCAGGGTCAGCGTGCCGATGATGTTGCGCAGGGTCGTCCGGGCCAGGTTGACGATCTGCCACTGGTAGTTGTTGACGTTATACTGGGAGGCCTTGACGCTCCCCTCGTCGTCCTTGACCTTGAAGTAGACCTGGGCGTCGACGCGGGCGTTGAGGTTGTCGTAGGTGATGATCTCCTGGGGCGCCGCGTCGACCATCTGCTCGGTGATGTTGACGCTGTGCAGCGTTTCGATGACGGGCATGACCCACTGGAAGCCGGCCTTGACGAACCGGTTATACCTCCCGAGGCGCTCGACCAGCCCGCGGTGCGTCGGCCGGATGACGCGGATCCCGGCCAAGAATATCACGATCACAATGACGGCGATCCAAATATAAACGGCCATGTTTGTCCTCCCCTGTGTGGCGATACGCCTTGAATCTACTCCGGCGACCCGCGTCCTGTCAATCCGATGAATGGGGTCAAACCTACGCAATGCCAATATTCTCTGGCATTGCGTAGGTTTGACCCCCCTCTTACATCTTCCAAGTGCCGGCGACGATCAGGTTGGCTCCGGTGACGGCGGCCGCTTTGTCCGAAGCGCAGAAGGCCACAGCCTCGGCGACGTCCTCGAACGTCCCTAACTGGGATTCGGAGAGATCCCGGGCGTGGGGCAGGACGCCGCCCCTGATGAGGCCCGGCGAAACCATGTTGACCGTGATGCCGTTCCCGACCTCCGAGGCCGCCGCCGTCCGGGTCAGGACGAGCAGGCCCGTCTTGGCCACGGCGTAGGGCGCGATCGTCGGAAACGCCCCGAGGTGCTCGGCCCGGCTGTAGCCGATATTGACGATTCGTCCCCACTTCCGCTTGCGCATCCCGGCGAGGGCGGCCTTGGTGCAGAAATAGGGCCCAAAGAGGTTGCCGCGGAGGACCCGTTCCCAGTCGGCGACCTCGAGCTGGTCCCAGGGCTTGACGAGGAACGGCCCGACGTTATTGACGAGGATGTCGATGCGGGCGAAGCGCTCCTCGACCTTCTTGATGAGGCCGGCGGACTGGGCTTTCTTGGTCAGATCGGCCCGGAAGATGGCGCTGAGCTTACCCTTCTCGCGGATGGCGGCGGCCAGCTCCTGGGCCTCGTCGCGGCGGGTGAGATAGTGAACGGCGACGCCGGAAACGTCCTCGGCCAGCCGGAGAGCGATGGCCCGGCCCAGGCCTCGGCTGGCTCCGGTGACAAGGGCGATCCGCAGGCTCATGGCGTCAAGCGAGCGTCCCGACGGCGGCCTCGACGGCGTCAAGGATCTCGCCCGATTCGACGACCTCCTTGAGTTTGTTGATGTCGTTGTAAAGGGGCCGGTCCTCCTCGAGGTGGGCGACGTACTTGCGGATGACCTCGTAGGCGGCCGCGGTCCCCTTGCCCGGTCTGTGGGGCTTGCGGAAATCGACGGCCTGGGCCCCGGCCATGAGCTCGATCGCCAGCACGGCCTGGGCGTTGTCGATGATCTGGCGCGTCTTGAGGGCCGTGGTCATGCCCATGCTGACGAAATCCTCCTGGTCGGCCGCGGCCGGGATGGAGCCGGTGGCCGCCGGGTTGCAGAGCACGCGGTTCTCGCAGACGAGGGCGCCGGCCGTGTACTGCGTCAGCATCAGGCCCGAGAACATGCCCGCGCCCTTGGTCAAGAAGGCCGGCAAGCCGGCGTTGAGGTGCGGGTTCATCAGCCGGTTGTGGCGGCGCTCGGAGAGGACGGCGACCGTGGTCACGGCCGTGCCCAGGAGCTCGAGGGGAAGGGCCATGGGCACAGCCTGGAAGTTGGCCCCGGTCAGGACGAGCTGTTCGTCGGGGAAGAAGACGGGATTGTCGGCCGCGCCGTTGAGCTCGATCTCGATCATGGCGCGGGCCCACTTGAGGGCGTCGCGGACGGCCCCGACGACCTGGGGCGTGCTGCGGAGGCTGTAGGCGTCCTGGACTTTTTTCCCGGGCAGGGCCAGGAGCTCGCTCCCCTCGGTGATGCGCCGGACGTTCTCGGCGGATTCCAGGGCGCCGGGGTAACCGCGGGTCTTGTGGAGCCGTTCGTCGTAGGCCTTCATGTTGGCGTTGAGGACCTCGAGGGTCATGGCCGCGGCGATCTCGGACATCTTGAGCCAGCGGTGGACGTCGTGGACGATCAAGGCGGACATCCCGGCGATGACGTTCGAGCCGTTGATCATGGCCAGCCCGTCGCGGGCGTGGAGGACGATAGGGGCGATGCCGGCCCGCTTGAGGGCTTCGGCGCCGGGCAGGCGCTCGCCCTTGTAGAAGGCCTCGCCTTCGCCCATGGGGACGAGGGCCATCTGGGCCATCGGCGAGAGGTCGCCGCAGGCGCCGACCGAGCCTTTCTCGCACATGACGGGCGTGACGCCCTTGTTGAGGAGCTCGACGAGGGTATCCGTGACGACCGGGCGGAGGCCCGAATGGCCGTGGCAGTGACAGCTGATGCGGCTGAGTATGGCCGCCCGGACGACCTCCGTGGGCATGGGCTTTCCGTACCCCGCGGCATGGCTGTAGATGAGATAACGCTGGTATTCCTCGACTTGGTCCTGGGTCAGGACGACGTTGGCCAGTTCGCCGATCCCGGTGTTGACACCGTACATGATCTCATTTTTCCGGATCTTGTCCTCGAGCAGGGCCCGGCATTTCTCGATGCGCTTCCTGGCCTCGGGCGCGAGGGCGACGGGGGCGCCGTCACGCGCCACCTGGACGACTTTCTCGATGGTCAGACCGGTCCCGTTCAGGGTTATGGACATGGGATTGCCTCCTCGGAGTGATGATGGTCAGATCCGTGATGCATATTGAGCCCCATCACTTTAGCCGAAGTCTCCCTTGAAAACAAGAGGGACAGTCCCTCTTTGACTTTCCCCCCGCCTGTGCTATAAATATCACTCTGTTTTTCGACCATCACCCGAGCGGAGTCGACCCTCATGACTAAAGAAACGAAACGGATCCTGATGACGGGAGCGGCCGGGCAGATCGGGTCCGAGCTGGCCCAGGCGCTGCGGAAAAAACACGGCGCCGACAACGTCGTCGTCACCGACCTCTTCCGCCCCCCGGCCGAACTGGCCGAAGCCGGGCCGTTCGAGCTGCTCGACGTCACGGACCGCGGCGCCCTCGCCGGGCTCATCGGGAAATACGCCGTCGACACGGTCTACCACCTGGCCGCCCTGCTTTCGGCGACGGGCGAAAAGAACCCCCAGAAGGCCTGGGACGTCAACATGAACGGGCTCTACAACGTCCTCGAGACAGCCCGCGCCCGAGGGCTCGCGCGTGTTTTTTCGCCCAGCTCGATCGCGGTCTTCGGCCCGGCCACGCCCCGGGAGATGACCCCTCAGGACACCGTCCTCGACCCGACGACCATGTACGGCGTGACCAAGGTCGCTGGCGAGCTGCTCTGCGATTACTACGTCCGGAAATACGGCCTCGACGTCCGGGGCTGCCGCTATCCCGGGATCATCAGCCACCAGACCCTGCCCGGCGGCGGCACGACGGATTACGCCGTGGCCATCTTCTACGAGGCCGTCAAGCGCGGCCGCTACACCTGCTTCCTGCGGGAGAACACCCGGCTGCCCATGATGTACATGCCCGACTGCCTCAAGTGCACGCTCGACCTCATGGAGGCGGACTTCGGGGGGCTCGAGCACCATTCGAATTTCAACGTGACGGCCATGAGCTTCACGGCCGGGGATCTCGCGGCCGAGATCCGCAAGCACATTCCTGCGTTCGAATGCCGCTACGAACCGGATTTCCGTCAGGCCATCGCCGACTCCTGGCCGGCCTCGATCGACGATTCCTCGGCCCGCGAGGAATGGGGTTGGAAGCCGGGATACGGCCTGGCCGCGATGACCGTGGACATGCTCGCGGCTCTCGCCAAACGGCAGGCGGCGGGCACCCTGAATTACTGAATCCCCTTATTTCGCCTTGGCCCTGGCCAGCTTATCCGCGAGGAAATTCGGCAGGGCGAAGGCCGCCCGGTGGATGTCGGGGTTGTAGTAGCGCAGTCCGTCGGGGATCCAAAGCGTCCGGAGCTCCCGGGGGTCCACTTTGTCCGAGAGGAAGTTGTAGCACCACGTGCCGACCGGATAGGTGGGCACCGGGCCGAGGTAGAGGCGGGAATGGCGGAAGAGCCTCTTCAGGAAAACGCTCTTCCTCGCGTGGGAATCCAGGTGCAGCATGAGCGATCCCGCCTGCGCGGCGATGATGCCGCCGGGGTTGAGCCGTGATTTGAGTTTCTTGTAGAACGCCTCCTGGTGGAGGACCGTGGACGGGCCGACGGGGTCCGAGGAATCGACGAGGATGACGTCGAACGTCTCCCGGACCTTGTCGATGAAGACGTTGCCGTCGGCGACGACGAGTTCGGCCCGGCCGTCCTTGAACGTCTTCCGCAGCCAGGGGAAGTGTTCGCGGCAGGCCTCGATGACCTGGCCGTCGATCTCGACGAGCCACGCTTTTTTGACCGGGTGCTTGAGGACCTCGCGAAGCGCGCCTCCGTCCCCCCCGCCGATGACCAGGACCCTCGCGGGCCGCGGGTGCGCGGCCATGGCCGGGTGGACGAGCATCTCGTGGTAATAGAATTCGTCCCGCTCGGTCGTCTGGACGAGCCCGTCGAGCAGGAGGACACGGCCGTAATCCTCGTTGCGGATGATCTCGATCCGCTGGAACTTCGACTTCCCTTCGTAGAGAACGTCCTTCACGGTGAAGAATATTCCGGAGGCGCGGGTTTGGAATTCCCTGGCCTCGGTTTTTTTCGCGTTGAGCGCTTTGGTCGTTTTCATGTCTGGCCTTCCTCTCGAGCCCGTATCAACCCATTCGGCTCCCCGGTCTGAAGCCCGGGGTATGCTCAGGGTTAATACTGAGCACCACCCACCCCGTATTTTTAAGTGGGTGGTGTCGAACGTATCATAGCATACATCGCAAGTCCTTAATTTGCGATTTCGGGGCCCGAAAATAGCCTAATAGAATTTGTCGAGCTTGATGCCGCGATAGTATTTCTTGAGGATGTCCTGGTATTTTCCACCGGCCACGGCCATGCCGTAGGCGCCGACCTGACAGAGGCCGACGCCGTGTCCCCAGCCGCGGCCCGAGAACGTGAACGTATCGACCGACCCCGCCTCGTCGTAGGACCGGTCCACGACG
>JBGOYY010000118.1:0-5245 GCA_041479905.1 Candidatus Aminicenantia bacterium | reverse complement strand
CTTCCCGACTCCCGGCGGGCCGACAAAGCAGAGGATGGGCCCTTTGGTCGTCTTCGACAGCTTCCGGACGCCGAGATACTCGAGGATGCGCTCCTTGACCTTCTGCAGGCCGTAGTGGTCGTCGTCGAGTATCTTTTTGGCCTTGACCAGGTCGAGCGTATCGACCGTGGCCTTGTTCCAGGGCAGCATGAACATCCAGTCGAGGTAGTTGCGGACGACCGACGTCTCGGCCGACTCCGGGTGCATCTGGGCCAGGCGGCTGATCTGCTTTTCGAGCTCTTCCTTGACCTCGTCGGAGACCCGGATCTTGCGCAGTTTGTCCTGGTAGATCTTGAGCTCTTCCTGGATCTCCGTGCCCTCGCCGAGCTCCTTCTGGATGGCCTTCATCTGCTGGCGCAGGAAGTACTGCTTCTGGAGCTTGTCCATCTCGCCTTTGGCCTCGGTCGAGATCTTGGACTGGACGTCGAGGATCTCGAGCTCCCGGGTCAGGAGCTCGAAGACCTTCTTCAGCCTCCGGGTGGGGTCGGCGATCTCGAGGATGGCCTGGGCCTCTTCGACCTTGAGGTCGAGGTTCGAGGCCGTCAGGTCGGCCAGGCGCCCGGCCTCGTCCACGTTCGAGGCGATGATGAGGACCTCGGGCGCGAGGTTCTTGCCGAGCGAAGCCGCCCGCTCGAGCCCGGAGCGGACGTTGCGGATGAGGGCCTCGCTCTCGAGGCTCTTCTCGGGCTTGTCGGGCTCCTGGACGACCGAGACCTCGGCGATGATGTGGGCTCCCTCCTCCTCGAAGGACGCGACCCGGGCCCTGACGAGACCCTGGGCCAGGATGCGCACCCGGCCGTCGGGGAGCTTCAGCATGCGCATGATCAGGGCGACCGTGCCGACGTCGTAGACGTCCTCGCGTTTGGGGTCCTCGACTTCCATGTCCTTTTGGGTCAGGAGGAGGATCATCCGGTTGGTCGAGAGCGAGACGTCGATCGCGTTCTTCGATTTTTCCCGGCCGACGAAGAGCGGGGCGATCATGTAGGGGAAGATGACGACGTCCCTCAACAACAGCACGGGCAGCTTGGCCGGGACCTGGAGCTTCTGGCTCTGCTCCTCCATGATGCCCTCGAGCTGTTCGCCGTTCTTATTGTCGATGCTGGCCATGTCAAAGCTCCAATCTCATCCGCCGCACCGGCGGTTCTTGATCTCCACGTCCCTCCGCTTGCGGGGCGGCTTCTTCAGGACGACCGTCAGGATTCCGTTCTCGAGGGCCGCGCAGGCCCGGTCGGGGTCGATCGTCCCGGGCACAACGATGTCCCGGCGGAAAGCCCCGAACTCCCGCTCGAGCCTCATGAACCGGGACCCGTGATGGGTCCCGAGCTCCCGCTTGAAGCCGCTCACTTCGAGCCGGCTGGCAAAGAGGAGGACCTTGACGTCTTTCTCCGAAACGCCGGGAAGTTCCATCTCCAGGATGAATTCGCCCTCGGTCTCATAAACGTCGACCGCGGGAATGGTGACCTCCCCGGGCAGGGGCAGCCTCGGCTCGGGCGGCCGGGCGGTCCGCTCCGAGGTCCTGACCCGGGCTTCGGCCCTAAGGGTCCGGGAAACGGGCTTGATGCGGCGGACCATGGCGGAAGGCGGAGGCTATTTTTCCTTCATGAGGTCTTCGAGCTCCTGCCGGAATTCGGCGACGTCCTCGAACTCCCGGTAGACGGAGGCGAACCTCACGTAGGCGACCTTGTCCAGCTCCTTGAGCCTGCCCATGACGAGCTGTCCGATCTCGGCGACGCCGATCTCCTTGTCCGGCCGCTCCTGGAGGAGGGCCTCGATCTCTTCGACGATCTCCTCGAGCTGGCTGATCTGGATCGGCCGTTTCTCGCAGGATTTCATCATCCCCCGCAGGAGCTTCTGGCTGTCGAAGGGCTGGCGCGTGCCGTCCTTCTTGATGACCATGTAAGGGATCTCCTCGATCTTCTCGTAGGTCGTGAACCGGCGCTTGCAGGACAGGCATTCCCGCCGCCGGCGGATGGAGAGCCCCTTTTTGCTCTCCCGAGAGTCGATGACCTTGCTTTCGAGAAAGCCGCAGAACGGGCACCTCATCGTCTCTCGCTTTCTCCCATCTTTTTAAGCTGGAAAAGGGTCAAACCCTCGCGAGCTAATATAGCATATCCCAGGACGCATGTCACGGCGATCTGGACGGCGTGGGCGACCAGAGTCATGCCCGCGGCCAGGCCGGGATCCAGGCGGAGGATGAGGACCAGGGCCAGCTTGCTGAAGTAGTGGAAGCCGCCGATCATGCCCGGCGTGGGGATGGAGGCGCCGATGGCTGTCAGGAAGATGTAGGGGAAGACGAGGACGTACGGCACGCGGACGTGGTAGGCGAAAAAGAGGACCCAGTAAAAGAAGGTGATGCCCAGCCAAACGACGACCGATAGCCCGGCGTAAAGGCCCAGCTGGCCGGGGGACCGAAAGAAATCGAGCCCGGAGATGAACTCGCGGAGGAGTCCGAGGACGGCCCCGCGGGCCTTTTCGGGAAGGCGTTTCAGGAGGAAGGCGACGACGCGGAGGGCCCGCTCCCGGAAGAAATAGAGGAGGAGGGTCAGGGTCAGGAGAGCCACGGCGATGGCGACGCCGACGGTCCCCCAGAAGGCCAGCCGCTTTCCGGCCTCCACGTCGAGAGGCCAGGCTCCGGAGAAGAGGGGCCGGGAGATGAGGAAAAGGCCTAGCAGCAGGCAGTTCGTCATCAAGTCGAAGATGCGTTCGACCACGATCGTGCCCACGGCGAAGCCCGGCCGCAGCCCCTCCTTGCGGGCAAGATAGATGGGCTTGGCCAGCTCGCCCAGGCGGCCGGGGAAGACGGCGCTGACCGCGAAGCCGACAATGTTGGCCGCGACGAGGTTCCGGAAGCGGACGTCGATCTTCACGCGGGCGACGAGGACGTGCCAGCGGACGGCCCGGGTAACGAAGTGGAGGGCCGCCAACGGGATGAGCAATAGGAAAAGGGGGAGGTTGACGTCGGCGATCTGGGCGGGAACCTTCTTCCACTCGACGCTGCGGCCGAAAAAATAGAGGAAAACGAGCATCAGGACGATGACGACAACGATTTTCGGGAGGTTCCTCTTCATCGGCGGGGTCCATGGTACCATGAAGCCCGCCGGGGCTCAACCGCTTCGCACTTGAAATCGGCGGCGATTTTCTTTAAGATAGTGGTCCCTGCTGGGAAGTCGTCCAACGGCAGGACTCATGACTCTGGATCATGCAATCAAGGTTCGAATCCTTGCTTCCCAGCCAATCCCCTTCCCCATTTTCTCCCCTAAGAATTTTGTCTATCAACGATTTGTGTAGGATTCGGGGTCCCCTGCCGTCCTCATCAGAATTGGGTTAGATCTATCCCCCTTTATCAGGATTATAGGCACAAAATAGGCACATAAATATGCCCAGATGGGCAACTCCCATTTCTGTGAGCTGCCATGAGCATATTGACTTCATATGGTGATTCTATAGAATCCGGATAGCTATTAATAACATGGGAAAACCCAGGTTTGAATATGCCGCCAAAACCCTAATAAAGGGAGCCGATGCATGTTTTCGAAACCAGCTTTGGATCCCTGGTCTAATACTGATTTATAGTGGTATTAACATACTAGCATCCCTCAATCGATACCAAACGGAAGAGAACAAGAAGGGCATAGACGCAATACTATTCAAGCGTTGGGCCAATACTTTCCTGTTGCCGGGGGCAAGATTAGGATGCAACTCAGATGAGCTTTGGGGTGCACGCTGCGGCCTTCTGCATAAGTATTCAAGTGAATCAGAAAAATCCAGATCAGGAAAAAGAAAAGAGATTTTTTATGAATTTGGTGACAATCCGGCAACGTCAAAGGAATTCAGAGCTAAGTGCATAAAAGCAGGGACAAAGGTTATTGATATCTCGAAACTGATGACGGCATTTATTCGCTCTGTTCAAAGATTCAATATTTATCTAGGCAAGAATCCCAGGAGAGCTGAAGTAGTATATAATCGAGCCGATAAGCTCTTCGGAATATCTATTGCTTCTATCTAGCAAATCTGGTTCATATCGAATAAGCAGGTCGGGTGTTCGAGTCACGCCGGGCGCGTAATTTTTTCCCCATATTTTCCAGGAACGTCAGCAATACAGCCTGATCCGAGGGCCTCACGATTACTTAGGCTATAGGCCGCCGGCAGGATGCTGTAGCGGCAACGTGATAATTTCCGCTTTTAGCAACGTGAAAACTTCCGGTTCCTAGAGGACGGAAGTAAGGTTCTCCTGGCTGGAAGGAGGACCGGATGGAAGAGGAGACGATTACGTTGACGAAGCGGGACTCGGAACGGCTAAGGGTTTTTCACCAGGTCATGGACGGACGGATCACCCAGATCTACGCCGGCCAGCTTTTGGACATCACCGACCGTCAGGTCCGGACCTTGCTGGGTCGTGTCCGGAAGGAAGGGGCCAAGGGGCTTATCCACAGGAGCCACGGCCGGGAGTCGCCGCGGAAGATGTCCGAGGCGATGGAGGCCAGGATCGCCAGGATCATCGGGTCGAAGTATCCGGACTTCGGTCCGCTCCAGGCGTCGGAGAAGCTCGCGGAGCGCCACAGGATCAAGGCGAGCCGGGAGAAGGTCCGTCAGGTGATGATCGCTAAAGGGCTATGGAAGAGGCGGCGGTTCCGCAAGGAGGCGCATATCTGGCGGGAGCGCAAGCACCGCCTGGGCGAGATGGTGCAGATGGATGGCTCGCATCATGACTGGCTCGAGGGCCGCGGGCCGAGGATGGTGCTCATGGGCTATGTGGATGACGCCACAGGTCGCTTCTATGGCCGTTTTTACGACCATGAAGGGGTTTACCCGGCCATGGACAGCCTCCGTCATTATATCGAGCTCCACGGGCTTCCCCTGGCCATATATCTGGATAAACACAGCACCTATAAGACCACCCGCCAGGCGGACATGGACGAGCTCCTGAAGGAGAAGCAGGCCGAGACCCAGTTCGAGCGGGCTCTTGGGGAGTTGGGGATCAAGGTGATCCATGCCCACTCGCCGCAGGCCAAGGGCCGGGTGGAACGGGCCTTCCGGACACTCCAAGACCGGCTGGTCAAGGAGATTGTAAATGTCAAGGACTTTTCCCACCCTCACGGTAAGGACATTTCCCATAGGCACGGTAAGGATATTTCCCATCCTCCACGGGAATGACTCAGACCTCCTTTCTTGATTTTTTGATCCGGTAGGACTCGCCATCCAAGGT
>JBGOYY010000117.1:0-5262 GCA_041479905.1 Candidatus Aminicenantia bacterium | reverse complement strand
GGCCGTCGTCACGAGCGCCTCGGAGATGCCGCCGGCCACGGCGCCGATGCCGCCCGAACCCGTCAGCTGCATGCCGCGGAACGCGTTGATGATGCCGAAGATCGTCCCGAACAGCCCGATGAAGGGGGCCGACGTGGCGATGGTGGCCAGGACGGGCAGGCCGCGCCTTAGTTCCTGGTTGAACAGGACCTGGGCGCGTTCGCAGCCGCGCGACGCCGTCTCGATCTGCTGATCGAAACCGAGCTTCGCTTCCTTGCCTTCGATGAAAGCCTGGATGCCGGCCGAGGTGATGCGGGCCAGGTGGCTGCCTTTGTAGTCCTTCTTGTTGGACAGGGCGAGCGCGTCCTTGATGTTGCCGCTCTTCAGCAGGTCCGCCAGCTTGGGGGCCACTTCGCGGGATTTATTCCGGGCCCGGGCGAAGACGAGCTGCCGCTCGATGAACATGTAGATCGAGATAATGGACATGATGATCAGCATGATCGCGACTGTCTTGGCCACTGCTCCCATGGCCGCCCACATTTCAAGAAGTCCGAATTGCATGGGTTTTACCTCCTGTTAAATATCGAAAGCCATTGACTGACTTTACTACTTCAGCTGGAACCGGACGGTGACGGTGAAGATGACCGGCCGGGGACGGCCGTTGATGACCATCGGCTCGTAGACCCACTGCCGGACGGCGTCGATGGCCGATTGGTCGAGGAGCGGGATCGAGCGCAGGACCTTCACCCCGATGACTCGCCCGTAGACGTCCGTCGTCGCCTCAACGATGACGATACCCTCGACGCGGGCCTGGCGGGCGATCTCCGGATAGACCGGGGCCACTTCCTTGACGAGCTTCGGCGGCTTGATGTCGCCGATGGCCCGGACAGGCGCTTCCACTTCGCCGACGACACCGCCCAAGACTCCGCCGACGACACCGCCGAGGACGCCGCCGACGACGCCGCCCTCGACGCCGCCCTCGACGCCGCCTTCGACACCGATGTCCGAAAGCGTTTCTTCGGCGATCTGCTCGGGGATCTCAACGGGGGCGACGAGGCGTCCCGGGTCGACCTGGGCCGTGGCCTGGACGCGCTTGATACGCGCGGTCGTCGCCGCGCTCTTCTTCTTGGCCGGCGGCGGGGGGGGCGGGGGCGGCGGGGGAGGGGGCGCGAGGAAGGCGCTGTAGACCTCGACCGTCGGCAGCTCGCCCGTCGATAGCAAGGGAAGAACGATGGCCGTGATGATCAGGGCCACATGGAGGATCAAGGCGATCGGGAAGACCAGGGCTTTCCGCGTGGTGCCCTTCTCGCCCTTAAAAAAAGAGTCCTTGAAGATCGCGGGAACATCCGTCGTCTGGATCTTCTTTTTGACTTCCGCCATGATGCTTACCTCATGCTCGTGTTAATGCAGATTCACACAACAGATATTATAAAATAAAAATGTCCTTTTGACAAGGGAAATTCATCTCCGGCGGGCATTTTTCGGTTTGAACAATTTCTGCCAGAAAAGGACGACCGGGCAGGACAGGTAGACCGTCGAGTAGACGCCCTCGATCGTGCCGATGAGCATGAGGAAGGCGAAGTCGTTGATGACCTCGCCGCCGAAGAGGAAAAGGGCGAGGACCGTCAGGAAGACCGTGCCCGAGGTGATGATCGTCCGCGCCAGACACTGGTTGAGGCTGATGTTCATGACCTCTTCGAGAGACTTGCCGCGCATCGTCTTCTGGTTCTCCCGGACGCGGTCGAAGATGACGATCGTGTCGTTGATCGAGAACCCGACGATGGTCAGGATGCCGGCGATGATGGGCAGGTTGATCTCGCGGTTGGTGAACGAGTAGAGGCTCATCGTGATCAGGACGTCCTGGGCCAGCGTGAAGATGGCCGCGACGCCGTATTCGAGCTTGAAGCGGAGGGCGATGTAGACGAGCATGCCGATGAGGGACCAGATGGTCGCCTGGACGGCCTTGCGGCGGAGGTCGGCGCCGACCTGCGGGCCGACGGTCTCCCGGCTGAGCACGGTCATCTTGCCGAGGAAGGTCTTGTCCTTGAGGAAGGCCAGGGCTTCGGGTTTGAGGCCGAGCCCGGCCAGATCCTGGAAATCGGCGATGACGCCGGTGGCGGTCCTGTAGGCGATGACCTTCTGGGCGATCTCGGGCCCCGACCCGGGCAGGGCTTTCTCGAGGAGCCCGGTGAGGGTCCTCTCGTCGACGGCGTTCAGATCGACCAGGCCGCGGGCGAGGTCCGCCTTGCCGTCGTCGCCGCGGAGGGCGGAAATGATCTTGTCGGCCAGCGCCTCGTGGGCCTCGAGCTGGTCCTGCTCGCCGGCTTTGGTGTTGATCGTCTCCATGGCCCGGATCTGGAATTCCCGTCCCGTCGTCCCGGTCCTCTGGACCTGGCTCTTGCCCAGGCCGACGCTGCTGAGAAGGTCGCGGACCTGGCCCTCGGACGAAGGGGCCCTCAGCATGACCCGGAGCATGGTCCCTTCCCCGAAATCGACGCCGAGCTTGAGCCCCTTGAAGACCGTGATGTTGAGGATGCCGGCGAGCACGATGATGCCGGTCACGGCCAGGGCGATGTACTTGTATTTCAGGAACTTGATGTTGGGGGTTTTGAAGAGTTGCATGTCAGATACTCAGCTTCTTGGCGGTTTTCTTGATCGTCAGGTCAAACAGGAGATGGGAGACGAAAACGGCCGTGAACAGGTTGGCTACGAGGCTGACCGTCAGCGTCACGGCGTAGCCGCGGATCGGGCCCGTGCCGAACTGGAAGAGGAAGACGGCCGAGATGATGGTCGTCAGGTTGGAGTCGAAGATGGCCGTGAAGGCCCGGGAGAAGCCCTGGGAGATCGAGCTCATGACGCCCTTGCCCAGGGCGGTCTCCTCCTTGATCCTCTCGAAGATCAGGACGTTGGCGTCGACGGCCATGCCGATGGCCAGGATGATGCCGGCGATGCCCGGCAGGGTCAGCGTGGCCTTGAAGTAGGCCAGTGCGCCGAAGAGGATGAGCACGTTGAGCAGGAGGGCGAAGACCGCGTTGAGCCCGGAGAGCTTGTAGAAGATGAGCATGAAGCCCATGACGGCCATGATGGCCACGAGCCCGGCGATGAGCCCCTGCCGGACGGAGTCGGCGCCGAGGGCCGGTCCGATCGTCCTCTCTTCGAGGTACCTGATGCCCGCCGGGAGGGCGCCCGCCTTGAGGATGATGACCAGGTCGTCGGCTTCCGCGGCCGTGTACCGGCCGCGGATGACGCCACCCTGGACACGCATGATCTGGGTCTCGATGCCGGGGGCGGACTGGACCTTCTTGTCGAGGATGATGGCGATCATCTTGCCGACGTTGGCGCCGGTGACCTGCTCGAACCGGGCGCCGCCGTCCGAGTTCAAAGTGAAGGAGACGGCCGGGTTGTTCCACTCGTCCTGGGTCCGCCGGATCGTCCGCAGGTCCTTGCCCGTGACCACGGCGACCTTGTTGACGAGGTAGAACCCCCCCTGGCCCCTCTTGGGATCGCCCAGGAGGATTTCGGCGTCGTCGGGGATCTGGCCGTTCGTCGCCTGGAGGAGCGTCGCCTCGTCGGCGGCGGGGCCGGCCTTGACCAGCTTCCACTCCAGGACGGCGGTGACCTTGATGAGCTCCTTGACCTGCTCGGGGTTGTCGACGCCGGGCAGTTCGACGATGATCTTGTCCGTGCCCTGCCTTTGGATCAGGGGCTCGGCGACGCCGAACTGGTTGATCCGGTTGTCGATTGTCTCCTTCGCCTGGCTGACGGATTGGTCGCGGAGGAACTGGACGACGAGCGGCTTCAGGGTCAGGTTGGCCCGGTCGCCCGTGAAACTGTATTCCCAGTCCCGGGAGTACTGGTCGAACATGTCGCGGGTCTTGCTTTCCTCGTTTGCGAGCGTCCCCTGCACGGTGATCCGGCCGAGGCCTTCCTTCGTGACCTTCTGGAAGGTGATGGTGTTCTTCTTGAGGAGTTCCTCGAGCCGGGAGACCTCCTGGTCCGTTTCCATGTTGATGGAATCGTCGGTGATGACCTGGAGGACGAGGTGGATGCCGCCCTTGAGGTCGAGCCCCCGCTTGATCTTTTTGTCGTTGAAGGGGTAGGCGAGGATGATCGCGCCGGCGATGACGGCCACTGTCAGGATGACCTTCCATTGGAGATTCTTTTTCATGGGACCTTCACTCTCGCGAGAGATTCACGGCCGGCGAGGGGCGTCGCCCCTCCGCCCGGGCCTTATTCGCCCTCGGGCTTGTCGGACGCGCCCAGGATGACGCCCACGGCGCTCTTGGTGATGTCGACCTTGACGTTGGCCGCGATCTTCAGCTCGATGCGGTCTTTCTGGACGCCCATGACCGTGCCGAAGATGCCGGCGGTCGTGACGATCCGGTCGCCCGGCTTCAGGTTCTCCACGAGGTCCAGGTGCTTTTTCTGTTTTTTCCTCTGGGGCATGATGATGAGGAGGTAGAAGATGACGAAAACGAGGACGAAGGGAAGGATGGCGCCCAGCATGTTGGGACGGGCGGCCTGCGCCCCTCCGGCTTGCCCGGCCAGGATCGATGTTGCTCCGAAAATCATGTTGTTTCTTCCTTTAGTGCGACGTTAGTAATCAAACTCTTCTTCAGGAGATCGAAAGAGCTAGATTGGATAGAATGGCGTATTTTGCGGAAGATGTCAAGATAGAAGTGCAGGTTGTGGATGGTCATCAGGACGGCCGCCGTGATCTCGCCGCGCTCGAAGAGGTGGCGGAGATAGGCCCGGGAGAAGTTGCGGCAGGTGTAACAGGCGCAGGCCTCGTCGAGGGGCCGTTCGTCCCGGGCATATTTTTGATTTTTGATAGCCACCCGGCCGCGGCTCGTGAACAGGGTGCCGTTGCGGGCGTTGCGCGTCGGCAGGACGCAGTCGAAGAAGTCCACGCCCCGGGCCACGGCCTCGACAACGTCCTCGACGTAGCCCATGCCCATGAGGTAGCGGGGCCGGTCGCGGGGGAGGAGGCCGTTGCCGTGCTCGAGGGTCTCGAAAAGCCGGGTCTTCGGCTCCCCCAGGCCCAACCCGCCGTAGGCGTAGCCCGAGAAGTCGAGCTCGAGCAGCGCCTCGATCGACTTCGCCCTGAGGTCGGGATAGATCCCGCCTTGGCTTATCCCCCAGAGCTGCTGGCGCGTGTCGATCTCCGCGAAGCGGGCCTTGGAGCGGCGGGCCCAGGCCGTCGTCAGCCTGACGGATTCCTTCATCGTCTCTTCGGAATAGGGATAGGCGGGGAAATGATCGAGGCACATCAAAATGTCGGTC
>JBGOYY010000116.1:0-5577 GCA_041479905.1 Candidatus Aminicenantia bacterium | reverse complement strand
CTGGACGTTTTTCAAGACCTTGGCCATCCGGACGCCGTCGATGATGCTGGCGTGGACCTCCTGGTCGGTGATGACGATGTCGTCGCGGTCCATGACGGCCGGGATGGTGCCGAGGTTGACCTGGAAGCCCGTGCTGAAGACCAGGGCCGCCTCCATGCCGACGTACTTGGCCAGGCGCTCCTCGAGCTCGATATGGAGGTCGAGCGTCCCGTTGAGGAAGCGCGACCCGGTGCAGCTCGTGCCGTACTTCCTAATGGCCTCGATGGCGGCTTCCTTGACCTTGGGGTGGTCGGTCAGCCCGACGTAGTTGTTCGAGCCGATCATGATGAACTTCTTGCCGTGGATGTAGACTTCGGTCCCCTCGGGGTGCTCGATGGGGATGAAGTAAGGGAAAATCCCCATGGCCTGGGCCGTGCGCGGATTGAGCGGGTAGCCGTATTTCTGGGCGACCTTGGGATCGGAGTAAAAGCCAATGCACTTTTCGAAGAGGTCCATTGTCACGTCCTTAGGAAGGATTTTAATCCCTCAGTATAGAATTCTCCGCCGGCCATGTCAATTTTTGGGACGCCCCCTTCAGGCGAAGCGGACAAGGGGGCGGGTCAGGCAGGTCGGGCCGCCGGCGCCCTTGCGCGAGATCTCATCGCCTTCGTAGGTCCAGACCTCGATGCCGGCCTTGTTCAGGACTTCGATGGTTCGCGGATTGCCGGCGAGGGCGACGCATTTCCCCGGCGCCACGGCCAGAACGTTCGTGGCCATGGTCGCGTATTCTTCATCCGGCACTTCGAGGAGCGCGAAGCCCATCTCGAGCAGGCGCTGGCGGAAGGGAACGGGCAGGAGGCGGGAGTAGACGAGGAGCGTCCGCTCGGCGACGGGGCTGAGCATGGACATCAGGTGGAGGACATCCCCGGGCCCGTCCCAATGCGGCAGGGGCACCTCGATGACTTCGCCTCCGTCTCCGCCGACGATCTCCCGGAACTGCCGGATGCCCTCGGCGTTGGTCCGGTAGCCGTGGCCGACGGCCGCGGTCCTTTCGTCGAGCCAGACGACGTCGCCGCCTTCGAGGGTGCCCGGCTCGCGGATGGTCCCGATGACCGGCCGGTCGGCCTTCGCAGAGAAGTCGCCGACCGCGCCGGGCTCTCCGCCGCGGAGGGGCTTTCCCATCCGGCAGAGGACGATGCCTTTCCCGGCGACGCAGGCGGCGTCCCGGACGTAGATCGAATCGAGCCCGGTCCGGGCGTTCATGGGAAGAAAATGGACATCGGTTACAAAGCCGCGCAGGATGTCGACGAAGCGGTCGTATTCCGCGACGGCTCTCCCGAGGTCCGGCTCCTCCGTGTAGCCCAGGGCTTTCCATTGATTCCGGATATTTCCCTGGTCGTTCCAGGCCTCGCGGGGGTGCTTGAGGAGAAGGCTTTTGATCGGGGCGACTTCGGACAGGGCGCCAAGGGTCATGTTAGGTCCTTATTCCATGAATATACCGTGAATATACCGGCTTTGAATCCGGATTACAAAGGCCGGCCGCCCGAGCGGGCCCGGGTTTTTTTGCATTGTTGTTGAATTTTCGCCGGTTCCCCCCGCTTATGAACCGGATCTATATATGTAACTTGCTGATAATTAAGATGATAAGGAACGCCCGCGTTTTTTTTGTGGATTTTCTTCAAAGGATAGGATAAAATCTCTGGACAAACTAGGAGGTAAAATGAAAACATGTATGCGACTCTTCTTGGCCGTCGTCCTGGCGGCGGGCCTGACGACGGGCCTCTTCGCCAACGGCCTCAACCTGAATGGCAACGGCTCCAAGGCCAACGCCATGGGCGGCGCCTTCGTTGGCCTGGCCAACGACTTCAGCGCCGCGTACTGGAACCCGGCCGGGTTGGCCCAGATGACCAAGGCCAGCTTCTCCCTCTACGGATCGGACATTCTGCCGTTCGGCACGTACACGCGGGCCGCGCGCGCGATCGACGCCAAGTCGACCTTTAAGCATTACCTGATCCCGGCGCTCGGCTATTTCCAGCCGATCGGGGACAAGCTCGTCGTCGGCATCTACCTCAATGCTCCGTCCGGTGCCGGCGCGGAATGGGACGGTGCGGACCTGGCGAATATTACGGGCATCCCAGATTATGATTGGAAAAGCAAGCTGGGCATCTTCACGATCTCTCCCTCGATCGCGGTGAAAATCACCGACCAGATAATGCTTGGCGCCACGCTGGACGTCAACTATGGCATGCTCACGATGGCCCAGCCCATTCCCTGGCCTCTCTCCCCCTACTCCACCCAGTATTCCGAGGACCTGAAAGGCTGGGCCGTGGGCGGTACGTTCGGCCTGCTTATCAAGCCGGTCAAGCAGTTCAGCTTCGGCGTGACCTACAAGCTGCCCTTCACGGCCAAGCTCAAGGGCGACGTCACCATCCCTGCGGCCGCCGGCTTAGGGATGCCGGCAACGGACACCGGAACACGGACGGCCGTCTGGCCGCAGTGGCTGGCCGCCGGCATCGCCGTCAAGCCGACCGATAAGCTGACGTTCACGGCGGACGTCCAGTACACGAACTGGAAAAAACTCGATTCGATCCCTGTCACCTTCACGAACGTCAAGTGGCAGGCCGCTCTCGCGCCGGGCGCGGCCTACGAGCTTCTCTGGAAAGACACGACCCAATTCCGCTTCGGCGTCGAGTACATGGCCTCCAAGTGCTTGGCCCTGAGGGCCGGCTACTACTTCGACCCGAACCCGGGCCCCATCGAAACCCAGAACATCCTCCTGCCCGAGTTCAAGTACAACTGGATGACCGCCGGCTTCGGCTACATGTCCGAGAAGATCGCGATCGACTTCTCGGTCGAGTACGGTAAGGGCGCTAGCATCAATGTCCCAGAGGATGAAGGCGACATGCCCGGCGTCCATGGCATGACGATCGTGGCCCCGAGCCTCAGCTTCACCTACAAGTTCTAAGAATTTTGCGTGCCCAGGCCCTTCCCCCCAGGGGGAGGGCCTGGGATTTTCTCCCCTGAAATTGACCCCCATCGCGGCTTTGTGATATAAGCCTCTGTGGTATGCGGAATCCCGATCCCATGAGGCTAAACGCCGCCCCCGCGCCCCCTCGGAAATTCCCCCTGAGCATTTCCCTCGAGCTGCCCCCAGCTTTCTTTTGGGGAGTCGTCCGCGGCGGCCGGCTTCCTTCGGCCCATCAGGAAAAGCGCGACCAGTAAATTCTGACGGATAGGAAGGTGAACATGGACGAAAGCACAAAATCCCCCGGACCCGGCGAGCCGTTCTGGAGCCGCCGGAAGTTCCTCGGCGCGTCGGCGACGGCCGCGGCCGGCCTGATGGTCGTACCCCGCCACGTCGTCGGGGCGACCCAGAAGAAAAAAGCGCCGAGCGACACCCTGAACATCGCCTGCGTCGGCGTCGGCGGCATGGGCTTTTCGGACACGCGCGGCGTCCGCTCGGAGAATATCGTCGCCCTCTGCGACGTCGACGACGAGATGGTCGCCAACCTCATCCGCTCCGAGGACCTCGAACCGGCCGAGAAGGCCATGTATGAAAAGGCGGCCAAGTACCGCGATTTCCGGCGGATGCTGGAGAAGGAAAAGGGCATCGACGCCATCACCGTGACGGTCCCCGACCACAACCACGCCGTCATCGCCATGGCCGCCATCAAGCTGGGCAAGCACGTCTATGTCCAGAAGCCCCTGACCCACACCATCAAAGAAGCCCGTCTCCTGGCCAAGGCCGCCAAGGAGGCCAAGGTCGTCACCCAGATGGGCAACCAGGGCCATTCCAAGGAAGGCGCGCGGCTCATCTGCGAGTGGATCTGGGACGGCGCCATCGGCGACGTCTTCGAGGCCCACTGCTGGACGGACCGTCCGATCTGGCCCCAGGGCGTCGACGCTCCCAAGGAGATCCCCTCAGTGCCCTCGACCCTCGATTGGGACGTCTGGCTCGGCCCGGCCCCGTTCCGGCCCTACCATCCCGCCTACCACCCCTTCAAGTGGCGCGGGCTGTGGGACTTCGGCACGGGCGCCCTGGGCGACATGGGGGCCCACATCATGGACCAGCCCTTCTGGGCCCTCAAGCTCAGGTCCCCCATCAGCGTCCAGGCCTCCTCGACGGTGTTCACGAAAGACTACGCCCCCCGGGCCGAGGTCGTGACCTACGAGTTCGCCGCCCGCGAGGGGATGGTCCCCTTAACCCTGACCTGGTGGGACGGCGGTTTGATGCCGCCCCGTCCGGTGGAGCTCGAGCCCGGCCGGATGATGGGCGACGAGGGCGGCGGGTGTCTATTTCGCGGCACCAAGGGCCTCCTAATGTGCAGCACTTACGGCGAGAACCCCCGCCTCATCCCCGAGACCCGGATGCAGGAATACAAGCGGCCCGAGAAGACCATCCTCCGCTCGCCCGGCATCCGCGAGGAATGGATCGAGGCCATCAAGAAGGGCACGAAGTCGACGACCGACTTCGCCTATTCGGGGCCCCTGACCGAGACCATGCTCCTGGCCAACGTCGCCGTCCGCCTCAAGGACAAGAATATGAAGCTCCTTTGGGACGGCGAGAAGATGGAGTTCACCAACCTGGCCGAGGCCAACGAGCTCCTCCACTTCGAATACCGGCCCGGCTGGAGTCTCTAACACCTCGATGAAAAAAGCCACGCTGTTCGTCGCGAGTTCGATTTTCCTGGCCGCCGCGCTTTGGGCCGTCCAGGATCAGTGGCCGGTCCACGACCCGAACCGGCCCATGCCGCCGGTCGTCGCGCCGGGCCCGGCCGGCCCGCCCGTCCCGCCGCCCGCCGACGCGGTCGTCCTTTTCGACGGCAGGAGCCTCGCCTCGTGGACCGACGCCAAGGGCCAGCCCGTGAAGTGGAAAGTCGAGAACGGATACATGGAGGTCGTGCCCAAGACGGGCGCCATCCGCACCGTCGGGGGGTTCGGGGACTGCCAGCTCCACGTCGAATGGATGGCCCCGGCGCCGGCCAAGGGGACGGGCCAGGACCGCGGTAACAGCGGTGTTTTCCTCATGGACCTCTATGAAGTCCAGGTCCTCGACTGCTACGGCAACGCAACCTACGCCGACGGCATGACCGCGGCCATCTACGGCCAGTTCCCGCCCGCCGTCAACGCCTGTCGACCGCCCGGCGAATGGCAGACCTACGACATCGTCTTCCACAGGCCGCGGTTCGAAACGGACGGCAAGCTCCTCGCGCCGGCCCGGATGACCGTTTTCCACAACGGCATCCTCGTCCACGAGTGCGCCGTCCTGACAGGGCCGACGGCCCACAAGGCCCGGCCGCCCTACAAAATGCACGCCGCGAAGCTTCCGCTTTCCCTCCAGGACCACGACCATCCCGTCCGCTACCGGAATATCTGGCTGAGGGAGCTCGAGTGAAGGAGTCCATGATGAAGACGAAAACCCTTTTGGCTACGGTCATCCTCGGAATCGCCGGCCTCCTCGTCTGCTCCGGCGCCGGCCAGGCCCCTCAGAAGCCGAGGACCGCCCTCATGGTCTGGGGCGGCTGGGAGGGCCACGAGCCGAAGCAATGTGTCGACATCTTCGCGCCCTGGCTCGAATCCCAGGGCTTCAAGGTCGAG
>JBGOYY010000115.1:0-5698 GCA_041479905.1 Candidatus Aminicenantia bacterium | reverse complement strand
TGGAGCTCGTCGCGGACATTGTTGAGGGCCTTGCGGAGCCGCTCCGGATGGACGGGGTTCGAGCGGACGAGGCCGAACTCTTCCTCGATCTTCCGCTTGATCCCGGCCAGGGTCAGGGTTTTCCCGGCCATGAGCTCCTTGATCCGGGCGATGATGGCCACGTCCTGCTGGCGGAAGAATTTCTCGCCGCTGCCCGTCAGGCCGGCATTGAGGAAGGGGAATTCCTCCTCCCACGAGGCCAGCGTGGCCCGGTCGACGCCCGTCATCCGGCTGACTTCGTCGAGCTTGTAAACGAGCTTCGTCTTCGTTTTTCCGTCCTTGAAGAGTTTCGGCTGAGCGGCTTCTTTTTTCACGGGCGTCAGAGGCCCAACATTAGCATTTTCTTGGGGTTTGGTCAAGGCGCGGAGCGGCCCCGGTTATGATATAATCCGGGCCGGTCGCGGCCGATGGAAAAAAAGAAAAAACCGCAGGAGAGGGAAACCCACACGCCCCTGGCCGAGCGGATGAGGCCCCAGACCTTCGACCGGGTCTATGGCCAGGACCACATCCTGGGCAAGGGCAAGCTCCTGTCCGAGCTCATCGGTTCGAACCGGCTCGTCTCCATCATCTTCTGGGGCCCGCCGGGCTCGGGCAAGACGACCCTGGGCTACATGCTGGCCCGCCAATTCGACCTGCCCTGCGAGTTCTTCAGCGCCGTCCTCTCCGGGATCAAGGAGGTCAAAGAGTTCATGGCCCGGGCCGAGCAGCAGCGGAAGCTCTTCGGTAAGCCCATGGTCCTGTTCATCGACGAGATCCACCGCTTCAACAAGGCCCAGCAGGCGGCCTTCCTGCCCTACGTCGAGAAAGGGGACATCATCCTGTTCGGATCGACCACGGAAAACCCGTCCTTCGAGGTCATCGCCCCGCTCCTGTCGCGGACCCGGGTCCTCGTCCTGAAGGAGCTCGACCGCGAGGCGCTCGTCCGGATCATCCATGACGCCTTGGAGGATAAGGAGCGCGGGCTCGGCACATCGGGCCTCACCATCGACCCGAGCGCCCTGGACATGCTCGTTGATTTCGCCAACGGCGACGCCCGCCGGGCCCTGAACACGCTGGAGATCGCGGCCAGCCTGGCCCGCGGCAAGACGATCACGATAGAGAACGTCCAGGAGGCCCTCCAGAAAAGGACGCTCCTCTACGACAAGTCGGGGGAGGAGCATTTCAACCTCATTTCGGCCCTCCACAAGAGCCTGCGCAACAGTGACGTCGACGCGTCCCTCTACTGGCTCGTCCGGATGCTGGCGTCGGGCGAGGACCCGCTCTATGTCGCCCGGCGCATGGTCCGCTTCGCTTCCGAGGACATCGGCCTGGCCGACCCGCAGGCCCTGGCGATCACGCTGAACGCCAAGGCCGCCTA
Source organism: Candidatus Aminicenantia bacterium (assembly GCA_041479905.1). Lineage (GTDB taxonomy): Bacteria > Acidobacteriota > Aminicenantia > Aminicenantales > Saccharicenantaceae > RBG-16-66-30. The sequence goes on along the minus strand of JBGOYY010000115.1, from coordinate 4,302 downwards.
CGACTTCCTCGGCTCGCCGGAGGGCGAATTAGCCCTGGCCGAGGCCGTCGTCTATCTCGCCTCCGCGCCCAAGAGCAACCGCGTCTACACGGCCTACGGCGCCGTCCAGAAGGACGTCGAACACAGCCCCCACGAGCCGGTCCCTCTCCACATCCGGAACGCAGTGACGCCCCTGATGAAGGAGATCGGCTACGGCCAGGATTACCAGTACGCCCACGACCACGCCCTCTCGACGACGGACATGGAGACCATGCCCGCGCGGCTCAAAGGCCGGAAGTTCTACGACCCCGGGAACCTGGGCTTCGAAAAGGAAGTCAGGAAGCGGATGGAGTGGTGGGAGGCCCTAAAAGAGAAGATCAGGGGCGGCAAGAAGACCTAGGCGTCAGCCGTCGTGCTGCGGCCCGCCTGCTTTGTCTTCCTTTTCCTTGAACAGGTAATAGACTTCCCAGCTGATGTCGTCGGCCAGGCAGCCGATGCAGGATTTCGGGGTCGTGGCGATCTCGTCGTCGGCGATCTTGTCCTTGAGGATCTTTTTGACGATCCGGCGGATTTTGTACAGCAGAATGTAATTGACCATGCCCGGCTCTCAGCCGGAAATGATACCAGTTTTGGCCTGCCCTTGCAAAAGGGGGCCTCGGAATTAGCCAGCACGGAATCAACTCCTCTCGCTCGGGGTATTCCAGCCGTCGGCCGTCGAGGGGCCTCGGGCATCGTCTCCGTCCACCGCGGTGATTCTTCACGTCTTCCCGGGCCGGATTCGATGGGAGGAGTCCGCGTATCCGTCCCGGGAAGGCTAAATCCCCGCTTTATGCTTCCTCCGACGACCCCCTCAGCCCCTTTCCCACGGCCTCCTGTGGATTCCTGCCGGCTGTCCGCGCGGCCCTGCCATTCTGTTGTATAATCCCCCCAGCGTCATGTTCAAAAGAAGGGCGTTTAGGATTGCGGCCATTATGAGCCTCGCCCTGGCCATGTGTGCCGGGCCGGCGAAAAGGCCGCTGGTTGACCCTTCGGCCGTCCGTTTCCCGCTCGTCGAGGCGGGGATGCTCGAGATCGAGGAGGCAGTCGTCGGCCAGCCGCGGGCGCGGGACGGGATCGTCTATTTCGCGACAAGGGAGGGCTTCCTTACCGCGGTCGTCGCTCCGGCCCGCCAGGTCCTTTGGCGTGTCAAGGCCGATCACACGATTTCTGTTTCGCCCGAACTTGGCGAGAACCATATTGTTATCCGTGACGACGGGAACGTCATTTACGTCCTCGACCTCAACGGCTCAGTTGTCCTCAAGAAACATATTGACGAGGCCGTGACCTCCCCGGCCCGGGAAAACAAGGGTAGAGTGTCTTTTGGAACAGCTAGCGGGAGGGTGATCATCCTCGACCTCTCGACCGGCGGGGAACAGCTATGGGAGTACACGGCTGCCGCGCCCGCCGCGGCCATTTCGGCCGGCCCGGTCTTCGCCGGGGATATGGTCATATTCGGCGCCGCCGACGGCAGGCTTATCGCCCTTGACCAAGCCGGGAAGCTCGTCTGGGAATTTGCCGCCATGGGGGCGATAACCGCAGACCCAACTTTCGCTGACGGCCGGCTCTATTTCGGCACGGAGAAACGGTTCTTCTATTGCCTGAATGCCGCGATCGGCAAGAAGATCTGGGCCCGCCGTCTTCAGGGTGCTCCGCTTCATCCGGCTCTCATTTACGGCCGGCGGCTTGCCGTGCCCGCTTCGAACAGCGTCGTCTATTTTCTCTCCCGCCGGGGCGGGTCGATCCTCTCCTGGGAAGCCGTCCCTTCGAGGATCGTCCACGAAATCGCCATCGCCGGGCCTTCGATCCTCGTCTCTTCAGCCGCCCCCGACCTCGTGGCTCTCGATTTCTCGACCGGAAAGCGCGTCGGTCAGCACCTCGCCTCCGGTCCCCTCGCCGCCGGAGCCCTCTGGGTTTCGCCCTTCATCGTGCTCGTCGTGGGCGATGAGGGGTCGGGACGCCAGAGCCTGGTTTTCCTCAGATCACAGCCGGCCAGCGCATCCGCCGCGGCGGGGGGCCGTTCTCACGGCTTTTAGGATCATCGTAGACAGCATCCCCGCCGTTGGGTTATCCTAACGAAGACCATGCGGAGGACGATATGAAGAAAATTGGGATCATCATCTGCAGCCGTTACCAGTCCTGCGGCGGCGGGAAATGCTTCCGGGCCGTCCGGGAGCGTGCCGGCGGGTTCGCCCGCTATCCCAAGGACGAGCCCGTCGAAGTCGTCGGGTTCTCGAATTGCGGCGGCTGCCCCGGCGGCAATATCGAGTACGTCCCCGAGGAGATGAAAAAGAACGGGGCCGAGGTCATCCACCTGGCCACCGGATTTATCGTCGGCTACCCGCCCTGCCCCTACATTCCTCAGTTCAAGCAGTTCATCGAGACGCGCTATGGTCTCCCGGTAGTCGTCGGTACTCATCCCATCCCCCTGAAGTATTTCGAGGCCCACCGCCGTCTGCCCTATTGGGACGACATGAAGATGGCCGAGATCGCCGGCGATTTGATGAAAGAGGACCGGGCGGTCATGGCGGCCTACAATTGAAAGGATACAGACCATGACTCGCGATGAAGCCCTAGACCTGCTCAGACAACATCTGAAAAACAAAAACCTGGTCAAGCACTGCCTGTCGGTCGAGGCTTGCATGAGGGCCCTGGCCGTCCGGCTGGGTCACGACCCCGAGCCCTGGGCGCTCGCCGGCATCCTCCACGATCTCGACTACGAAGTGACGGAAAAAAGCCCCGAGCACCACACCACGGAAACGGTCAAGATCCTTCGGGAGAAGGGCATCGCCGAGCCGGTCATCCACGCCGTCCAGGCCCACGCCGGCAAGGTGCCGTGCGAGTCGCCCATGGACTGGGCCATTTACTCCGTCGACCCGCTGACCGGCCTCATTATCGCCGCGACCCTTATGCACCCGGACAAGAAGATCAGGTCCATCGACCTCGAGTTCGTCAAGCGGCGCTACAAGGAAAAGAGTTTCGCCAAGGGCGCCCGCCGCGAGGAGATCGAGGAGTCACGCAACCTCGGCCTTGAGCTCGACGAGTTCCTCTCGATCGCTATCGCCGCTATGCAGGGCATCGACAAGGACTTAGGCCTGGGCTAAATCCTTCATCCTCCCTTAAAAACGCTCAGTTCCCCGCCGCCGGGCTCTGCAGCTTGCTGTGGCGGACGCCGTACATGAAATAGATCGCCAGGCCGATCAGCAGCCAGATGCCGAACCTGATCCAGGTCACTTTCGGCAGGCTGGCCATCAGGTAGAAACAGAAGACGACCGTGATGAGCGGGGTGAAGGGGACGCCGGGCGTTTTGAACTTCCGCTCGACCTCCGGCCGCGTTTTCCTCAGGACGACGACTCCCACGGAAACGAGGATGAAAGCGAACAGCGTGCCGATGTTGCAGAGGTCGATGATCATGGGCAGGGGGAAGAGGCCGGCGATGAGCGCCGTGGCGATGCCGGTGATCCAGGTGCAGATATGAGGCGTCTGATGCTTGGGATGGACCTTGGCGAAGGCCGCGGGCAGGAGGCCGTCGCGGGCCATGACCATGAAGATGCGGATCTGGCCGTAGAGCGTGACCAGCAGGGTCGAGATCATCCCGATGATGGCCCCCGTGGCAACCAGGGCCCCGCCCCACTGGATGCCGATACGGGCTAAGGCCGCCGGCAGAGCGTTACCGACGTCGATCAGCTTGTAGGGGACGATGCCCGTCAGGACGAAGGCGACGGAGACGTAGAGGACGATGACGACTCCCAGGCAGAGCATGAGCCCAAGCGGGACGTCCCTCTTGGGGTTCTTGGTCTCCTCGGCCGCCGTCGAGACGGCGTCGAAGCCGATGTAGGCGAAGAAGATGATGGCCGCGCCGGCCATGACGCCCTTCCAGCCGAAAGGCATCATGGGATGGAGGTTGGCCAGGTTGATGTGGCGGACGCCGAGGAAGACGAAAAGGAGGATGACGGCGATCTTGACGAGGACGATGATGTTGTTGATCTTGGCGCTCTCGCGGATGCCGATGTAGAGGATCCAGGTGATGAGGAGGGTGATGACGATGGCCGGGACGTCGACGATGCCGCCGGACAGGACGATGCGGCCGTCGACCGTCGTGATCGGCGGGGTCAGGAAGGCTTTCGGCAGTTTGACCCCGGCGCTCTGGATAAGGCCGATGAAGGTCGTCGACCAGCCCGAGGCCACGGCGCTCGCGGCGACGAGGTATTCGAGCATGAGGTCCCAGCCGATGATCCAGGCGATGACCTCGCCGAAGGCGACGTAGGAATACGAGTAGGTGCTGCC
>JBGOYY010000114.1:0-5757 GCA_041479905.1 Candidatus Aminicenantia bacterium | reverse complement strand
CACCTATGACAACCCCGTCCTCTGGAAGATCGGCTTTTCGGGGGTTGCCCTGGGAAACCCCTCGGATGCCAAGGTGAGGCAAACTCTGATCCGGACGGGGAACTGGGAGGGTCCGACCAACGCCGTGCAATGGGACCCCAATATCGCCGACCATAACATCCCGGACTCGCTGTATCTGACGACAAAACCGTCGTGGTTCGGGAGCCTAGCCTGGCCGCCGTTCACGCCGGAGAAGGCGGGCTTCAACCCCAGCAGCCCCAATAAGATCCCGGCCCAAGTTAGGTTCGAAAGCCGCTGAACGATGTTTCCGCCGGTCCTCCTCTGGACAGAAGCCCATCTGGACTAGTTGATTAGAACGTAAGATGTAAGAATCCCAGCGGCATCTCCGCTAGATTGAATTTTTCGTAAACGGCGAACGCTAAAAATTCACGTAAACGAATTGGGGGATCGAGGAGTTTGTTTGATTCGCGACCATCTCGAGGACAAAAATCAGAATCCAGAAGATCTCGAAAGTGATCTGAATTGTTTTCCGATTCCTCGTGAAGAAAGCGCGTATGCTTTTCATGGGTCAACTCGATACAGTTGAGGTTTATCCTTTTGATAACACACGGGATATTAGGATCTTCAAGTTGCTGAAGTCATAGGCGAAAAACAATAGTCCCCATGTAAAGAAATTGAACGTTAAAAACGTCCCTAGCACGGCGCTGACCCGCGAACGAAAATATCTTTGAAGAATAGGCGAACTGACTTTTCTCTTTTCCCGTTGATAAATATTCACGATCGATATCCCGAGTCCGTGGTAAGCACCCCAAATGACGAAGTTGAGCGTTTCTCCGTGCCATATCCCGCAAGCTATGAACGTGACGATCATTCCCACGTTGGACAATAGGACCGGCCGAGGCCTGAAAAAGTCCAGGCCTCTCAATTTTCTGACTAGGGGCCAATAGATATAGTCGACGAGCCATCCGGTCAAGGAAATGTGCCAGTTCATCCATAATTCCCGGATATTTTTCTTGAGAAATGGCCTGTTAAAATTCTCTGGGAGCTCAAATCCCAGAATCCTGGCACCTCCGATGGCTAGGTCAGAATAGGCCGAGAAATCGAAATAGAAATACAAGGCATAGGCATATAAGCCGACGATAATCTCACCGAAAGAGATCTGAGTCAGCGGCTTGGCCTGTTGACCCAAGATATGAGGGTAGAGGAGTTGTACCAGGACGAATTTCTTGAACAAGCCATGGATAATCCGCTCGCTCCCGATGACGATATCTTTCGAGAAACTTGTCTTGGGTGGGCTGGCGAGTTGTACTGAAAAATGCGCATAGCGGTTAATCGGTCCGCTGATGAACGAGGGGAAGAACAGAATGTAGTTTAGATAATATCGCAGATCCGGGTTCTCAATTTTCCGGCGGTACGATTCCACGACAAAATGGATCATCTTGAACGAAAAATAAGACACACCGATCAGGAACAGATAGGCCGGAGGGGCAGACTGCTGCCCCCCCATAAAAAAATCCTGGAGGAAGTGGTACTTGAAAAACGCGAGAAAAACCAGGATTCCCAGTATTCCTAGAAGGGCAACGCCCTTTCTACTCAGGGGATTGAGAACGAGGCTTTTAGTGCTCAGGACGTAACCGATCAAAAAAGAAAAAAACGAGAGCGCTACGACGGCGAAATAAGCTTTGATCGAAAACTGGGGAACGGCCAGAATCATCAACGATGAGGTGACAAGGAAGAAATAGGGGCGAACGTTTCGGTTCTGATCGAAGATCCTGGAGGACAAGGCGACGAGGAGAAACGCCCCCCAGAACAATAAGCTGTAGTAAAAATTGAACTTGATCATAGGAGCGTTGCCCCAAGCGTCATGACCCGTGTCATTACCGAAGGACTCCCTGAGCCTGCATTTCCTGAATAATGCTATCTGCGATAACTCGACTCGCGGCTGCGTTGTAATGGGCGTCTCGGATAAAATTCAGGACCTGCCCTTTTCTAAAAAGCTTCTCCAAAGCAGGGGAGACATTGATTAGGGGGATCCCTCTTTTTTGGCAATGTTTTTCGATCAGCTTATAATAGAACAAGACATCGTAATCGTTAGGATCCCTACCGGCCTGACGGACGAGATCCTCCAGCATGAAATCCGTCGAGAGAGGAAGATAGACGTAGACTGGATCCGCTCTGACACTGTCGATGAGACCGTCGAGTCTATCTAAGCTCGCTTCCAGGCGCTCCGCCACGGACGGCTCGGCCAAGCGATTATCCTTGGCATAAAAACTCATCAGCTCACGGGCGACCGCGAGATTATAATTGGAAACGCGAGCTTGGATCTTCCTGATGTTGTCCCGAAAGAAGCAATAGGCCGATGATGTGTTGCCCATGACAATCCTGACATAGGGGAGAAGCCAACTGCCTTTTTGAAAAATATACCCGTTCTTGATGACGATATCGATGTACGGCCGGTCGAAACCATCAATGAGAAGGGGAGAAAAGAAAATAATGACTCTTGACGGCATCTGCATCGTCGTCCGAGAAAAATCGCGGAAGAGGTCTTCTTGGTCTAGGAACTTGTGACCTCCAATGGCGAGGTTGACGACATCGGTGCCGCGCGATTTCATGAACTGCGCGTACAGGCCGACGAAGGTTTCGTCATAATCGAGGCCGTTCCCGAACGTCAAGGATTCTCCCAGAAAAAGGTCATAGGGCTTGGGGCCCAGCGTCCTAGGGCCGGAGGCCTCGTCTCTGAATCCGAGCTCGTTGATATGAATGATGCAGGAATAAACGGGGGTCCTCGAGACCTTGGTAATGTTCTTTTTCAGCCTGTATGAATTGTTGTATTTCTCGAAGATCCCGTCCGACATGTTCGAGGGGACCCGGCCGATGACCCTCAATCCGATCTCCAGGATGACCAGACAGACAAGAACTGTAGGGAAGACCGCGAGGAGGGCGATGCGGAGGCCTCGCCCTGTAGTTTTATGCACGCCGGCGACATCTTCCTTCATGATATATAGCCTAGACGAATGAGCCGCGCTTCCAAGTTTCGATATCATATTAAGTTATGGGCTGGATGTCAAACGGTTCTTGAGCATCCAGACAGACACAGGCTCTATTGATATGCATCTCTCACTTTTCTCATACGCGCTGGGCATCCGCACGCGTCTCTCACATAACGTTGACTTATATTGGACGGCCTGCCATAATTTCTAAGGATGCTTTAAGGAGGGAATAATATGATCTTCCCCAGGGATTTTCGTAGGCGGCGAGTTTTCGCCCCTTTAGTCCTCGCCTTAGTCCTGCCCATTCCCAGAGCCGCAAGCCCTATTACCGGCAGAGCTCAGGCGATCATCATCGATCATAAGAATACCAGACTTTCGGAGATCCCCGAGGTATGGATCGCCAGGGCTAAAGAGAATCTTCACATTGCCTACGGTCACACATCACATGGCAGCCAGCTTACCGACGGCATGACGGGGCTTGCCTTGTGGAGGGGCCCGCTTTATGCCTGGAATAATGGCGGCACGGGCAGGGCCCTGGACTTGAGGGCTTATAATGGGGATTTTGGGAAGTTGGGCATCGCCGGTGATCTTGGTGCCGACATCAACGGCAATCTGAATCGAACAGCCTGGGAAAGAGCAACCCGGGCTTATTTAGGCGAGAAGCCAGAAGTGAATGTCGTGATCTGGGCTTGGTGCTGGCAAGTAGGAGGGGCTGAATCAGAAATCCAGCTCTATCTCGACCTGATGAGCAAGCTGGAACAGGACTTCCCCAATATCCAGTTCGTTTACATGACCGGCCGGGTCGACGGCTCGCCGTTGAAGGGCAACCCCTGGCAGATCTTCACGCCGCTCCGGAATCAACAGATTCGTGATTACTGCTTGAAACACGGCAAGATCCTCTATGATTTTGCCGATATCGAGAGTTACGACCCGGACGGCAACTATTACGGAGACAAGCTTGTCAACGATAATTGTGACTACGACAGCACTGGCGATGGAGTGCGTGACCGGAATTGGGCTATTGATTGGCAGAGCGCGCACCCAGGCGAGTGGTATTCATGTAATGCCGCGCATACTCAGCCATTGAACGCCAACCTGAAGGCCTATGCCGCTTGGTGGCTGTGGGCCCGCCTGGCCGGCTGGGATGGCAAGTCGGAGTAACGCGAGGAATAGTCCCTCTTGGCGAGTTTTTCTTTTGAGCTACGCATCTTAATAGGATATATCGGATATGATAGGATAGTTACCTCAAAGATCAGGAAAAGTTTGAGTTTATTATTAATGGACTACCCAATTCTTCGGACGGCTTCCGGACAGCGCGTTCAATCCCGTTCTCTCACAAGCTTTTTTTGGGCCGGATTGTTGTTTATGACTTTTGGATTTCTGAGCGGTTGTTCCGTCGGTAGTGGACCTGATGATTCCGGGCTCAGCGTTGCGTTTACCTATCTTCCCGCTTCGCCCACTCCCGGTCAGTCCGTTCAGTTCACAGATACGTCGACCGGGCGTCCGACTTCCTGGTCATGGAGTTTCGGAGACGGGTCCACAAGTACCACACAGAATCCTAGCCACGCGTTCACCGCAACGGCTGCTTATTCTGTGAGCTTGACGATTTCGGACGGTTCAGCATCGAAGACTACAAGCCGAAATGTCAATGTCATGTCCGGTTCGGCGACAATTATCAACCATAATTGCATCAATCTCTCAAGTATCGCGACGACTTGGATCAACCAGGCCAAGCAAACCTTGCACATCGCGTATGGTCACACCTCTCACGGAAGTCAACTTACGGACGGGATGACGGGCCTCGTCCAATGGAAGGGTTCTCTCTATGCCTGGAACTCCGGTGGCTCTGGAGGGGCGCTTGACATCAGGGATTATTATGGGAATTTCGGGGGCTTGGGGATTGCCAACGACTTGGGTGCAGATATCAATGACAACCTTGATAGAAGAGCCTGGGAAAGAGCGACCAGAGCTTATCTCCCACAGCATCTGGAAATTAACGTTGTTATTTGGGCCTGGTGCTACCAAGTAGGGGGAACAGAAGCGGAGATCCAGCTTTATCTCGATCTTATGAATCAGCTGGAGAGAGACTTCCCTAACGTTAAGTTTGTCTACATGACCGGTCATGTGGATGGAGCACCTCTGACAGGCGACCCCTGGCTGATTGCCACCCCGCTTCGGAACCAACAGATCCGCAACTACTGCATCACGAATAATAAGATTCTATATGATTTTGCGGACATCGAAAGTTACGACCCGGATGGCAATTATTATGGTGACAAACTTGTAGATGCAGATTGTAGCTATGACAGCAATGGCGACGGCACCCGCGACAGGAACTGGGCTATTGATTGGCAGAATGCTCATCCCGGTGAGTGGTATATCTGCAACGCGGCTCATACCCAGCCTCTAAACGCCAACATGAAAGCTTATGCGGCCTGGTGGCTATGGGCTCACCTAGCCGGTTGGGACGGGAAGTAAGTCACTTACTGGTACTTGCCCGAACCGCTATCTCTAGGGCAACGGCCCGGTCCCAATTCGCGCTTCTCCCAATTTTTCATTTATTGAACAAATCAGCATGCTAGGGGACATATCCTCAGATTCATCTGAGGATGCGTTCAACAAACCAGCTAGCCATAATTCGGCCTAAATGCCCTTTTGAATCCCCCTTTGGGGTGATTCAGCCCGGTCGTTTGCCATTCATAATTCTCAAGGCATGATAGCCCCAATATTTTTAAAAACGACAGGGGAGCAAACGATGATCATAAAT
>JBGOYY010000113.1:0-5841 GCA_041479905.1 Candidatus Aminicenantia bacterium | reverse complement strand
CTGGATAAGGCCGATGAAGGTCGTCGACCAGCCCGAGGCCACGGCGCTCGCGGCGACGAGGTATTCGAGCATGAGGTCCCAGCCGATGATCCAGGCGATGACCTCGCCGAAGGCGACGTAGGAATACGAGTAGGTGCTGCCTGCGACCGGGAACATGCAGGCCAGCTCCGAATAGGTCAGGGCGCAGAAGCCGCAGGTGACGGCGGCGATGATGAACGAGAGTAAGATGCCGGGGCCGGCGAGCTGGGCCCCCTGCCCGGTGGCCACGAAGATGCCCGTCCCGACGACGGAGCCGATGCCCAGGGCGGCCAGGTCGACGGCGGTCAAGTTCTTCTTGAGCTGGGTGTGCGCCGCGGCCTCTTCGATCTGGGCCGGGGTTTTCGTGATCCAGATGTTCATGCCGAACCTCGCTCTTGAGCGTTAAAGAGAAGGATTATATCCCAGTCCGGGCGGAAAGCAACCCCCTTCGTGCGGCCCGGCCCGCTTTGACTTGCCGCGGGGCGGTGTGTTATTAAAAAAGGGATGAAGATCGTCGCCGTCGTCGGCTTTTCCAAGAGCGGGAAGACGCGTCTCATCGCCCGGCTCATCGGAGAGTTCAAGAAAAGAGGGCTCCGGACCTCGGCCGTCAAGCGCTGCTCGCACGGCTTTTCCCTGGACACCGAGGGCAAGGACACCTCGGACTTCACCAGGGCCGGCGCCGACGGCGTGGCCATGGTTTCGCCGGAAGGCTGGGCGGCGCTGAGCAAGTCGCCGGTCGCGGACGTCCCGGAGCTGGCCGGCCGGCTTTTCCCTGACGCGGATGTCGTCCTCGTCGAGGGAGGGAAGCACGTCCGGAGCCTGGGTAAAGTCGAGGTCCTCAGGTCCGGAGTGTCCGAAGTCCTGGTCAGCCGCCCCGACGAGCTTCTCGCTGTCGTTGCGGACTTTCCCCTGCCCGACGGGCTCCCGGTCCCCATCTTCAAGCCCGAAGAGACGGCGGAGATCTGCGATTTGATCCTTAGGCTAGAGGAGGGCAACATGGCCGATATCAAGCTCGAAGTGGACGGTCGGGAGGTCAACCTGAACCCGTTCGTCCGGACGTTCATCGAACGGACCGTCCTGGGGATGGTCACGTCCTTGAGCGGGATCGACCCCGAGCCGAAGAGGATCGAACTGGTCATCGACAGGAAAGAGGCGGCCGCGAAGCCGCGCTGAAGCCGATGAAAGCCCCGCTGAATCCCGACTCGCTCGCCTTTGCCAGGGAGTTTTTCTCCTGCAGGGAACCGGCCGTCCTGGCCGTCCTGCGGCAGAGCTCGGTCGGCATCGCCGGCGCCGGCGGCCTGGGGTCCAACGTGGCCGTCTTTCTGGCCCGGGCCGGGGTCGGGCGCCTGGTCATCGCCGACTTCGACAAGATCGAACCCTCCAACCTCAATCGCCAGCAGTATTTCATCGAGCAGGTCGGCCGGTGCAAGGTCGAGGCGCTCCGGGAAAACCTGCTCCTGATCAACCCCTATTCGCTCTACGAGGTCCACGACGTCCGGGTCAGCCGGAAAAACGCCGCGCGAATATTCGCCCAGGTCGACGTCCTCGTCGAGGCCTTCGACCGCGCCGCGGCCAAAGAGATGCTCATCGAGATTTGCCTGACGCGGTTTCCCGGCCGGCCTATCGTCGCGGCTTCGGGACTGGCCGGCTACGGCGGGAACCGGAAGATCCACACCCGCAGGATGGGGAATCTCTATATCTGCGGTGACGAGGAGAGCCAGTGTCCGAAGGGCGTCAGCCCGATGGCCCCGCGCGTGGCCCTGGTCGCGGCCATGCAGGCCAATCTGGTCGTGGAGCTATTGACTAAATTGAGAGGTCGTCATGTTCAAGGTTAACGAGTATTTTAACGGAAATGTGAAATCCCTGGCTTTCGAGACGGCGGACGGCCCGGCGACGATCGGCGTCATGGCCGCGGGCGACTACGAGTTCGGCACATCCACCCTGGAGATCATGACCGTCATCAGCGGTTTGCTCACGGTCAAGCTGCCAGGAAGCGACGTTTGGAATCACTACAAGGCTGGGGGGAGCTTTACAGTCGTGGCCGGAAAGAAATTCCAGCTCAAGGTCGCGGCTGACGCGGCCTACCTCTGTCTCTACCGCTAGTTAAACCTATCCGCCCGAGTAGATGGGCGAGATGACCAGCCGGTCGCCGTCCGCAAGAGCTTCGTCGGGCGCGACGGCCCGGCCGTTCCGGGTGACGATCTTGGGCCGGGCTTTATCGATGTTGACAAGCGCGACCAGCCCGTCGGCCGTCGTCCCTGCCGGACACTCCAGCTCCTTTTCGCTGAAACCGAAGGCCTGGACGAACGGTCCGATCAGTTTGACCGTGACTTTCATGTCAGCGACCCGAATCTTTCCGCCGCCTTCGCCTCTTCCGCGAGACCCAGCCGCTCTAGTGTCGCCTTTGTCGGGATGCCGCGCTTATCATAGCCGCGGATATCGTAGTAGTGCTGGAGCAGCCCGTCATACTTGTCGTATTCGAGGTGCTTCCCCGCGATCGGCCCTTCGGTGTCGGCGTTAGCCGGGTCGAACCAGACGGCCGGCGGATAGTCGAGCTTGCGGTCGGTCTGAGGATATTCCCGGAGCCAGAAGAGCTTCATCAGGGCGTAGATCCTGTCCGAGACCGTCCAGAAGTCGTCGAGGGTCCAGTCGAGCCCGGTGGCGAGTTTGAAGTACTTCGGGTAGTTCTCGAGGCCCCAGCCGAGTTCGATCCAGGGGAAGCGGCAGGAGACCATGTACTCGAACAGTCCGCCCCGGATCCTCTGGAGCTCGATGACTTTCTTGGCCTTTTCGGGGCCGTAGGATTCGCGCGAGGTCTGCTTGAGCTCGAAAGTGATGACCCAGGACTCCTTATGATGGGCGCCGATAGGGCTGACCCCGAAGGCCAGGGCCATGCCGGGGATGAACTTGCAGTTGTAGGCGGCGACCTCGAGGCCCTTGACCTGCATGGCGTAGGCCTCGGAGCCATGGCCGAACTTCCGGGCGGCCCGGAGCGAGCCCTCGGCGAGAAGGTTGCCGATCTCCCCCTCGCGCCGGGCGATCAGGCCCAGGAGCTTCTTGGAGGCCGCGGAGTCGCCGAACTTGTAGTCGCCGGCTATCGCGCCGTGGTCGATGGCGTCGGCGTAGAAGCTCAGGACGCAGCCGCCCGACATCGTGTCGATGCCGTATTCGTCGCAGAGGTAGTTGAGGGAGGCGACCTGGGGCAGGTCGAAGATCTCCAGGTTGGGGCCGAGGAGGCCGATGTTCTCATAGTCGAGCTCGGACTCGCGCCCCTCGTCGTCGTGAATGGTGATGCCGCAGCGCATGGTGCAGTTCGGACAGCCGTAGGTCGCGATCCGGGCGTTGTTCAGGCGCTCGCCGTCCACCTTCCAGGCATCGGGGTGGTGGGTCTTGCGGAAGTTCCGTACGGGCAGGGCGGCCACCTCGTTGCACCAGGCGAGGACGCCGTTGGTGCTCTGGATGGACCAGCCGGTCTGCTTGTCGATCTGGTGGACCTGGCGCAGGTCGTCGTAGCCGACTTTCTTCATGCCGGCAGGGTCGGCTTGGGGGATGGGCTTGGTGCCCTTGACCACGACGGCCTTGAGGAGCTTCGAGCCCATGACCGCGCCAATGCCCGTCCGTCCTCCGGCCCGGCCCTCCAGGCTGCGAACGACGGCGTAACGGACCATGTTCTCGCCACCCTGTCCGATGTTGAGGACGCCGACGCCCTTGCCGTATTTCGCGTAGATCCAGTCGTTGGTGGCGTAGGTGCCTTGTCCCCAGACGGCGTCGGCCGGCAGGAACTCGACCTTGTCGTCCTCGATGTAGAGCATCGTCGGGCGCTCGGCCTTGCCTTCGACGACGAGGGCGTCGTAGCCCGCCTTGCGGAGCTGTTCGGCGACCCGGGTTCCCAGGTTGCCGTCGCCGTAGCCGCCCGTCATCGGGGACTTGCCGGCGACGACCGCTTTCCCGGTGTTAGGGGCGGGGATGCCGGCGATGGGGCCGAGGGCGACGATGAACTTGTTGTCGGGGCCGAGGGGGTCGATGCCGGGCTTGAGCTCGTCGTAAAGGATCTTGGCGGCGAAGCCGCGTCCGCCGACCCACTTCCGGGCGAATTCCTCGGAAAACGATTCTTTCTTAAAGGTCTTCGCGGTCAGGTTGACTCTCAGGATCTGGCCGGTCCACCCGTTCATGTTATGTCCTCCAGAAGATATAAAATTCCTCCACAATCCTAGCCGGGCTAACCGGCGGAGTCAAGGCGAAAAGGGCGAAAAAGCCGGGAATTACGTATAATAGACGGGTGGAGGGCGTGGCCTTCCCCCCGGAAAGGAGAAAAACAATGACCAAGAAACTTTATCGGTCGGTCAGCCAAAAGATGATCGGAGGCGTCTGCGGCGGCGTGGCCGAGTATTTCGACCTCGACGTCTCGCTCGTCCGCCTGCTCTTCGTCGGCATCGGCCTGGTTACGGCGGTCCTGCCCATGACCTTCTTCTACATCATCGCCTGGATCGTCGTCCCTCAGGAGGGGCCCAAGCCCTAGGGGAGGCCCGGCGGATTTGGCCGTTGACTTATAGTCAGACATCGGCTATAAACTAATCGGTTTTCAAGATGGGCATGAAGAGCGCTCTCGAGATCCCGTTCAAGCACATCGCTATAGAGGGCGTTTTCCGTTCGAAGAAGACCCAGCTGGCCAACGTCCTGGCCCAGAAGATCGGGGGCAAGGTCATCTTCGACAACGTCGGCAACCCCTACCTCAAGGATTTCTACAGCGAGAAGGAGGGGTCGGCCTTCCTGACCCAGCTCGTCTTCATGGCCAACCGCTACAACCAGCAGATCCGCCTCCTCCAGAGGGACCTGTTCATCGACCGGATCATCTGCGACTACCTCTTCGAGAAGGACAAGATCTACGCTTACCAGACCCTCTCCGACGACGAACTCCTTGTTTATGAGAAGATCTACGGCATCCTGTCCGAGCGCGTCCCCAAGCCCGACCTGGTCATCTATCTCCAGATCTCGCTTGCGTCCCTCACCCGGCGGGTGGCCAAGGAGGGCGACACTCTGGAGAAGAACATCTCCGAGAAGTACCTCGAGGATATCGTCGAGGCCTTCGACTATTTCTTTTTCAACTACCAAGGGGCGCCGCTCCTCGTGGTCAAGGCCGACGATATCGATTTCGGCCGCGAGGAGGACGTCCTCGACCTCCTCGACCAGCTCCGGGATATGAAGAAAAGCTCCCTCTACTACGTCCCCCAGAGCTACGGAGGGAAGGGCGCGAAGAAAGGCTGAACAAACGGACATGGCCCGGACCCCGCGAAGCGCGGGGCTGGGACCGGACGCTCCGCTCGACGGAAAAGACTTTACCTCAATCCCGCGGGGAAGGCGGGATGGGGAGAAAGGACGGACGATGGAAAATCCACGCGGCGACAAGATCACCATCCCCTTGCTCCTGGCCAGGAAGGCCTCGGGGCCGAAGATCGTCTGTTTGACGGCTTACGACTACCCGACGGCGAAGATCCTGGACGAGGCCGGCGTCGACCTCATCCTGGTCGGCGACTCCCTGGGCATGGTCGTGCTCGGCTACGAGAACACCGTGCCCGTGACCATGGACGAGATGATCCACCACACCCGGGCCGTCAGCCGGGCGGTCCAGAGGGCCCTCGTCGTCGGAGACATGCCCTATTTCTCGTTCCACCTGAGCGCCGACGAGACCATTCGCAACGCCTCCCGCTTCCTCAAGGAGGGCGGCGCCGCGGCGGTCAAGATCGAGGGAGCCTCGCGGAAACGCCTGAAGCTCGTTGAAGCCATGGTCGAGGCCGAGATCCCGGTCATGGGCCACGTCGGCCT
>JBGOYY010000112.1:0-5858 GCA_041479905.1 Candidatus Aminicenantia bacterium | reverse complement strand
TCCGAGGGCGAGAAGGGCCAGGGCCCGAAGAAAAGCGAACGCCGGGTCATCGAAGAGAAGCTCGTCGAGGAAGAATCGGTCCAGGAAGCCCTGGCCGCCGTCAAGGAAAAAGCGGAAGAGGGCCTCGAACAGCGGGCCAAGGAAAAGAAAGAGGAGTTCAAGCCGGCCCCGAAAGAGCAGCCTAAGTTCGGCATCTTCGGCGACCTGCTCAAGACCGCCCTCAAGAAAAAGGAAGACAAGAAGCCCGAAGACGAGACGAAGTAGGCTTTCCCCCGGGTTCGCGGTCCTATTGCTTGACCAGTTCGACCCGGCGGTTCTTGGCCCGGCCCTCCTCGGTGTCGTTGGCGGCGACTGGGGCAAATTGACCGCACCCGTAGGATCTAAGACGGGCAGGGGCGATGCCGTGGTCGCGGACGAGCGCCTGGAGAACGGCCTCGGCCCGGTCCTGGGAGAGCTTGATGTTGCTGTCGACGCCGCCCACGTTGTCCGTGTGGCCCACCACAAAGAGCTTGAGGCTCGGGCCGGCCGTCAGGAGCTTGGCGATCTCCCCGATGGCCTGCGCCGACTCGGGTTTGATGGTGGACTTCCCGGTGTCGAAATTTATGCCGTAGACCGCCGCGTGACCGGTGGTCTGGATGTCGTTGCCCAAGCCCGCCGCGTCCCCCACGATGTACTGCTCCATCGCTTTCTTCTCGACGATCCGCAGCCAGATCTTCCCGTTCCCCTTCTCGATCTGCGCCCACGTTTCCTGGCCGTCCTTGACGATCTTCCCGTTCACCCACCTCTGCGGGTCGCTCTGGAGGATCGTGCCCCCCACCTTCCGGATGGCGTTCTCGTAGTTCCGGACGACGGCGAGGCCGCTCGGTTCGCTGGCCTGTTGCCCGGTAAAAGAATAGGTGATGAAGGTGAATTTGCCTTCGACCGGAGTTTTTGGGCCCTTCGTCGCAAAGAATTCGTAGACCCCGAAATCCTCGACCTTGCAGTCTGCGATGCGGTATTCCGGCATGCGCGTGGGGAACAGCGGGTGGTCCTTGCAGCCGGCCTGGTCCTGTTGCGCGAAGATGCCCGTCGCCGGCAAGAATAACAACGCGCTCATCCAAACGATCAATGCCTTTTTCATGGTCTATCTCCTCTCTCTTTCCTTGACACTTTACCTGCGCGTCTGCCCCCAGGGCTCAGATTTTCGTCAGAGCCTCGCGCACCAGCTTTTCAGCAGCGGCCACGCTGGTGAAACAAAATGCTACCGCCAAGACCATCAGACCTGTTCGTGTCATGCGGATCGGTTGGTTCATTTGCATCCTCCCAGGAACCGATAGGAATTTATAAATCTCCCCGCCTCGACATGCCGGAAGTATATCTTCGGCCCTTTGGCCCTGTCAATCGCCGCGAAACAGCGCCGGACTTTCATAAACGTCCGGGCTATAAGATGTTCCGGACGGAGCGGCAGAGAGCGGAGTCTTCGGAGCGATCGGCAGAAACGCGACGGAGTAACCCGGAGGAGCGTTTCTGGTAAATATCTGGAACGAGTTTTAAAGAATATCCCGCACAGAGCCTTTCCGCCGTGTCACCCCCATGCAGTCCTCATCCTCATCAAGAGACGAGGATTAGGACTGCATCCCATCCGGGACAAAACAAATACGACCGTTGTGAATTACAGGATGTCCCTGACCGATCCTTTTCTTCGCGTTATCCCCATGCTATCTAAGAGTTCAAGCAGCGGGATGCTGTACTTGCGCGACAGGCCGGTCATCGCCTTGAAATCGGCGACGGTCAATTCCCGCTTCCCGGACCCTCGGATCTTACGGACGATCTCGTCGAGCCAGCTGGAATGGAGGATGAACCCGTCCAGGCCTTCGACGATCTTCTTCCGCTCGGCGAGGACGGCGAGGAGCGTCTGAAGCTTCCCCTGGGAGAGCTTGAATTGGGCCCGGATGTCGTCCAAGGTCACGCTCCCGAGTTCGCCGCTGAGGACCATCCGTTCGAGCGCGGCCACGGTCTCTTCGTCTGCGGCCGTGAGGGGGATCCGGAAATCGGGAAGCCGGACGATCCCTCCCTCCTCAAGGATCCGCCCCTCCTTGGCCAGCAGCCGGAGGGCCAGGACGAGGACCGCCCGGGGGGCGTCGAAGCGCTTCTCGATCTTCTCGAGGGGAGCCCCTCTCTGGGAGGAGTGTTTCTTGTGGTACTGGGTGAGTAAGGAAACGACCCGGCCGCGAAGGAAATCCAGGGTGCCCTGGGAGACGAGGAACAGGGGCGAAAACGCGAGGATGCGGACTTTCCCTTCCTCCTCGAGGAGGCGCGCCAGGGCCTCGACGCGGGACCCGGGCAGGCGGCAGAAATCGGCGATTTCCTCCCCCTTCAGGCCTTTCAGGCCGCCCGTCTCCGCGAGGGCCAGGATCATGTCTTTTTCCCCGAGCGAGAACCGCGTCAGGAGGGCCTTGCGCCTCGAAAGCTTGAGCTCGTCGGGCGACGGCGAGCCCGGATAAAGGCAGGTGCCGCGGCCGAGGATGCCGCCGTCCGCCGTCCGGACTTCGAACGGGTCCCCCCACTTGACGTCGACGGGCCCGATGGCCAGGGCCCGGACGAACGGGGCGTCCTTCCGGCCGGGGACCGGATACTCGGTGAAACGGGCGGTGACGGCGCGGTCGAGGAAGACGACCTCGGCCCGTACGTCTTGGCCGTGTTTCCCCAGCGGGAAATCGAGGACGGCGTCGAATGCGGGCGCTTTCATGGGCGGTGTTCCTCCGGGTCCGCCGCCGGGACAAAGCTCATGCGGCGCAAGGCCGGGTCGCAGGAGACAAGAATTACACGAACTTCGTCCCCCAAGTCAAACGTTTTCCGGAGCCGGCGCGGCCGGAGCCGGCGGGCCGCCGGCTTCGGCTCGTAGTCCCCCTTCAGGGAGTCGAAGGGCAGGAGGCCGGAGACGAAGTACTCGTCGACCTCGACGAGGAGGCCGGCCTTGATGACGTCGACGACCATCCCGCTGAACTCGTCGCCCAGGCGGTCTTTGAGAAAGCGGAAGATCCGCCATTCGAGGAGCGCCTGCTCGGCCTCTCCGGCGTTCCGCTCCCGCTCGGAGGACTTCGCGGCGATCGGATCGAGGGGAAGCCGGCCCGGCTCCTCCCGGGCGAGGAGGCCCTTGAGGATGCGATGGACGACGAGGTCGGGATAGCGGCGGATGGGCGACGTGAAATGCGTGTAGTGGACCTGGGCCAGGCCGTAGTGGCCGACGTTCTCGGTCGAATAAACGGCGAGCTTCAGGGCCCGCAGGACCTGCCGGCCGACGAACTTCTCGCCGGGGAGGCCCTCGGCCTTTTCGAGGACGCGCTGGAGGTCCTTCGACCGGACCTTAGCCGGCTCCGGCAGGGTCAAACCGAAATTGAGGATGAGGTCGCGCAATTTTTCGAGGTCGCCGACGTCCGGCTGGGGGTGGACCCGATAGATGGCCGGGATTTTCTTCTCCGAAAAGGCCGTGGCCACGGCGACGTTGGCGGCGACCATGAACTCCTCGATCAGACGGTGGGCCTCGTTCCTTTCCGCGGCCGCAACGGAGAGGAGCTTCCCCTCCTCATAGACGAGCTCGGGCTCGACGAGGTCGAAGTCGAGACTCCCCTCGGCCAGGCGCCGTTCCCGAAGGGCCCGGGCCAGCTCCCGCATCAGCAGGAGGTCGGGGACGACATCGGCGTAGGCTTTCGCTTCCACGGCGTCCCCTTCGAAGATCTTGAACACCGAAGTGTAGGTCATCCGGTGGGTCGTGCGGATGATGGAAGGAGCGAACTCG
The DNA here is from genome assembly GCA_041479905.1 of Candidatus Aminicenantia bacterium. Classification (GTDB taxonomy): domain Bacteria; phylum Acidobacteriota; class Aminicenantia; order Aminicenantales; family Saccharicenantaceae; genus RBG-16-66-30. The sequence goes on along the minus strand of JBGOYY010000112.1, from coordinate 2,080 downwards.
GCCCGGCGGACCCGGCCGTCGTCGCCGATGTCCATCAGGACGGAAACCGTGAGCCTGGGCTCCCGGGGCCGCAGGCTGCAGAGGTCGTTGGAGAGTTTCACGGGGAGCATGGGCAGGGTCAGGTCGGGGAAATAAACGCTCGTACTCCGCTCGAAGGCTTCGCGGTCGAGCGGGCTCGCGGGCCGGACGTAGTGGGAGACGTCGGCGATATGGACGCCGAGGAGCCAGCCCCCGGCGGGGAGCCGACGGATGCTGACGGCGTCGTCGAAATCCTGGGCCTTCTCCCCGTCGATGGTCACGGACGGCCAGTCGCGGAAATCCCGCCGCCCTTCGATCGCGTCGGCGGATAATACGTCCGGGATCCCGGCGGCCTCACTCAAGACCTCCTCCGGGAACTGCGGCCGGAGCCCGTACCGCCGGATGACCACCTGGGCGTCGACACCCGGGTCCTCGGGCATCCCGAAAACCCGCGTGACGGTCAGGGTGGCCCGGTCGGCTTCGACGATCATGCCCGGGGCGGGCCCGAGTTTGCCGCGGGACTTGAGGGGGACGTCGTCCTGCGACGGCGAGTCGAACGGCTGAAGGAAGGCGGCGCCGCCCCGCTCGCGGTAGACCCCGAGGAGCGCCGTCCGTCCCTTCTTGAGGATGCGCTCGACTTTCCCTTCGGGCTTGCCGAACTTGCCCCGTTCGTCGACGACGACCGTCACCTCGTCGCCCGGAAGGGCCCCCTGGGCATGACGGGCGGGGATGAAGATGTCCTTGCCGCCGCCCTCCGGCGTGACGAACCCGAAGCCGGGACGGGCGGTGACGAATCGCCCGCGGACGAGGCCCGTTTTTTCGGCGAGGAGGAAGCGGCCGCGGAGGAAACGGACGTCCCCCCGGGCCTCGAGTTTCCGGATCTCCGCAAGCACCTTGGCCCTGTCCCGGCGCTTGGCGCCGAGCTCGGTCAGGATCTCGTCGAAGGGCAGGCCTCCCTTGTGTTTCTTGAGCAGGGCGAGGAGCTTGAGGGCGGTCATGGGGATGTCCTCTCAGTAATAGTAGAGGGAGACGTGGGGGATCCTGCGGCCGTCCCGCGACTCCTTGACGACCTGGCGGCGGACCATGGCCTCGAGCCCTTCGGGCCGCCGGCCCCGGAGCCCTTTGCGGGCCTCGGCCTCGGCCGCACCCTTCTCCGGACCCGTCGCCCGGCCCCAGAGGAGCTCTTCGACCTCGGCGTCGATCCGCTCGAGAGCGGCCTCGTCGGGCTTCGGCGCGGCCAGGACCGCAAGGGCCGCCTCGAGCAGGCGAGCCATCTCCCGGTCGTCCGGGGCCAGGCCGCGGAGCCCTTTCTCGACCTCCCGGCGGGCCCGGTCCTTTTTTCCGGGCCGCGGCCCGGCGGCGTTTCTCCGGCCGGCCGACCGGTCCAGGTGCTGGGCCAGGGCGGCGTCGACCTGCCTGTCGCAAAAGGCGAGCGAGACCCCCTTCGTCCCCCGGCCCCTCGTCTTGAGGCCGTCGAGGGCCCGGCCGATGCCCTCGAGGACGACTTGGAGAGGGACTCGCCGGGATTCCCAGGAGGCGATCGTGGACTGGTCCCGCGGCGACAGGAAGAACGGCGCGCCGCGGCGGGCGAGGAACTCGCGGGCGATCGTTTGATAGTACCCGCTCTGTCCCTTGTCTTCGGTGTCCATGGTCGTCCGGCCGGCGCGCGGTCTAGGGCTGGGCGTCGCGGTTCCTCTCGTGGATGATCCTCAAGCCTTCGAGGACGAGGTCCGGCTCGAAGGCCTCGATCGCCGGAATCTCCGCCACGATCTGGCTGCCGAAGCCTCCCGTGGCCACGACCCGGGCGTTCCTGCCGAGCTCTTTGCGGATCTCCTCGATCGTATTCATGACCAGGCCGACGTAGCCGAAGTAGAGGCCCGACTGCATGCTGGACACGGTCGTACGGCCGATAGCCCGCTTTGGCTTCTTGATCTCGATGCGGGGGAGGCGGGCCGTTTTGAGATAGAGGGCCTCGGCGGCGATCTGGATGCCCGGGGCGATCGCCCCGCCCAGGTACTCGCCCTTGGCCGAGACGGCGTCGAACGTCGTCGCCGTGCCGAAG
>JBGOYY010000111.1:0-5984 GCA_041479905.1 Candidatus Aminicenantia bacterium | reverse complement strand
TCACCCTGGCCGGGGCCGACATCCTGCGCAAGGCCATGGGCAAGAAAGACAAGGAGACGATGAAGGCCCAAAAGCAGAAGTTCGTCCAGGGGGCCAAGAAGAAGGGCATCAGCCAGTCCAAGGCGGACAAGATCTTCGAGCAGATCAAGGAGTTCGCCGAGTACGGCTTCAACAAGTCCCACAGCGCCGCCTATGCCTTCCTGGCCTTCCAGACGGCCTACCTCAAGGCCCATTACCCCGTCCATTTCCTGGCCGCCCTGCTGACGTCCGAGGCCGAGCGCGGGGCGACGCCCCAGGTCGTCAAGTACATCGGCGAATGCCACGAGATGGGCATCCAGGTCCTGCCCCCGGACATCAACAAGAGCGAGTTCCGGTTCACGGTCGAGGGCCGCGACATCCGCTTCGGGCTGGCCGCGGTCAAGGGCATCGGCCAGGCGGCCGTCGAGGAGCTCGTCGCGGCCCGCAAGAGAGCCGGCGGCTTCAAGTCGCCGTTCGACCTCTTCCTCGAACACGATACCAAGGTCCTCAACCGCAAGGCCGTGGAAAGCCTGATCAAGGCCGGTGTCTTCGACTCGTTAGGCTGGAAGCGGTCGCAGTGCTACCACATGCTCGACCGGATGATCGACTTCGGCCACGAGGTCCAGAAGGCCCATGCTACCCGCCAGACGTCCCTCTTCGGCTCGGGCGGGGCCGAGCCCTCGCCCATCCCCCAGGAAGTCCGGGAGATGCGGGAGTGGGACGAGTCCCACGTCCTGTCCTACGAGATGGACGCCCTCGGCCTTTACATCACCGGCCATCCCCTGGCCCAGCACAAGGACCGGGTGCGAAAGCTCGTCAGCCACCTCCTCAGCGAGCTCGACTCCGAGCGGGACTTCGACAAGGAAGTCCGCCTGGCCGGCATCATCAGCTCGCTCAAACAGCTCAAGACGAAAAAGGACGATCGCATGGCCACCTTCATCCTCGAGGACCTGACCGGCAAGATCGAGGTCGTCGCCTTCCCCGAGTGCTACGGCAAGTACGGGACGTACCTGAGGGAAGGCCAGCTCCTCTGGATCAAGGGCAAGTACATGGGCGAGGAGGACAACCGCCGCATCAGCCTGAGCCAGGCCATGCCTCTCGCCGAGGCCTTCGAGAAGCAGGCCAAGCGCGTCGTCGTCCGCATCTTCCTGCCCGGCCTCGAGGAGGCGACGCTCTCCGAGCTCAAGGCGATCTTGGACGCCCACGAGGGGAAGTGCCCCGTCTTCTTCGAGCTCGAGACGCCCCGCTCCTACCGCCTGACGGCCCAGAGCGCCGAGGTCCAGAAGGTCACGCCTTCGGAGGACCTCATCAAGAAAGTCGAGGCCCTGCTCGGCGAGAAGTCGGTCTCGGTCGATTATTGACGGGCCGGGGCGAAAAGGGTAGATTAAGTTGACCATTTTCATGATTTTCTGAGGATTAATGTGTCCTACAGGATCATCGTTGCCGACCCCAGCCCTTCGGTCCAGAAGGCCGTTCAGCTCGTCTTCGCCGAGCCGGAGTTCAGGGTCTTCGTGTTCGAGGACGGGGCGTCTCTCCTCGAATCGGTCGCGGACGTCCGGCCGGACGCGCTCCTGGTCAGCTTGACGCTCCCCGGCCGGGACGGCTACGAGGTCGGCCGGACCCTGAGGAGCCGGAAGGAACTCGAGACGGTCCCCCTCATCGGCCTGAAGGGGACGTTCGAGTCCCTGGACACGGACAGGAACCCGCCCGCCGATTACGACGAGGTCGTCCAGAAGCCCTTCGATTCGGAGCGGCTGGCCGCCATCGTCCGGGAGCTCATCGCCCGGAAGACCGGGCCATTGTCGCTGCCCGAGGAGCCGCTCTGGCCCGCGGCCGGAGGCGATTCCGGGGCGCCGGCGCCGGCCGCGCCGGTGAAAACCGGTCCGGCGGACGCCGCGAACCATGGCCTCAAGGACTGGGTCCGCGAGGAAATGGTCGGCATGGAGAGGGAGATCGAGAAGCGGGTCCGGGCGCGCGTCGTCGCGGACCTCAAGGAATGGACGTCGAAACCATGAACACCAAAGACGAGCTGGCCAAGGCCTACGACCCCAAACCCGTCGAGGAGAAATGGGGGAAATTCTGGCTGGACGAAGGGCTCTTCGTCGCCGACCCCAAGTCCCCAAAGCCCAAGTTCTCGATGGTCCTGCCGCCGCCGAACGTCACCGGCATCCTGCACATGGGCCACGCCCTCTGCTTCACCCTGCCCGACATCATTGTCCGCTGGAAACGGATGCAGGGCTACAACTGCCTCTGGCTCCCGGGCACGGACCACGCCTCGATCGCCGTCCACAACGTCATCGAGAGGAGCCTGGCCGAGAAGGGCCTGACCCGGGAGAAAGTCGGCCGCGAGGAATTCCTCCGCATCGCCTGGGAATGGAAGGCGAAGTACGGCGGGGCCATCACCGGCCAGCTCAAGAAGCTCGGCGCCTCGCTCGACTGGTCCCGGGAACGCTTCACCATGGACCCGGGCTTCAGCCGGGCCGTGAAACAGGTCTTCGTCTCCCTCTACGACGAGGGGCTCATTTACCGCGACTATTTCCTCGTCAACCGCTGTCCGCACTGCCGGACGGTCCTCTCCGACATCGAGATCGAGCACAAGGACCTCCACGGCAAGCTCTGGCACATCCGCTACGCCATCGAGGGGTCGGCCGAGTCCGTGACCGTAGCGACGACGCGGCCGGAGACCATGCTCGGCGACACGGCCCTGGCCGTCCACCCCGACGACAAGCGCTACACGCACCTCCACGGAAGACGCGTCATCCTGCCGCTCCAGAACCGCTCCATCCCGGTCATCACCGATGAGCGCGTCGAGCGGGAGTTCGGCACGGGCGCGGTCAAGGTCACCCCGGCCCACGATCCCGTCGACTTCGAGCTCGGGAAAAAACACGGTCTGGAGCAGATCATCGTCATCGACGGCTCGGGCCGGATGACCGAGGCGGCGGGCCCGGACTTCGCCGGCCTCGACCGCTTCGCCTGCCGGGCCAAGGTCATCGAAAAGCTGCGCGAGCAAGGGCTCCTGGTCAAGATCGAGGACCACGACCACGCCGTCGGCCACTGCTACCGCTGCAAGAACGTCATCGAGCCGCACCTCTCCTGGCAGTGGTTCGTCCGCATCAAGCCGCTGGCCGACGAGGCCATCCGCGTCGTCGAGGACGGCTCGATCGAGTTCATCCCGGCGAACTGGGCCAAGACGTATTTCGAATGGATGTACAACATCCACGACTGGTGCATCTCCCGCCAGCTCTGGTGGGGGCACCGCATCCCGGCCTGGTACTGCCGGGACTGCGGCCGCGTGATGGTCGGCATGGATGCGCCGGCGAAATGCGATAAGTGCGGCGGCGCGCTCGATCAGGACGAGGACGTCCTCGACACCTGGTTCTCGTCCGCCCTGTGGCCTTTCGGGACGCTCGGCTGGCCCGACGAGACCGAGGACCTCGAAACGTTCTACCCGACCGACCTCATGTCTACCGGCTTCGACATCATCTTCTTCTGGGTCGCCCGCATGATCATGATGGGCCTCAAGTTCCGAGGCCGCATCCCCTTCCGCCACGTCTTCATCAACGGCCTGGTCCGGGACCTCAAGCGGCGCAAGATGAGCAAGTCCGAGGGCAACATCATCGACCCGCTGGAGATGATCGAAAAATACGGCACCGACGCCCTGCGCTTCACCCTGGCCGCGCTGGCCGTGCCCGGCATGGACCTGGCCCTGTCCGAGGAGCGCATGTCCGGCTACCAGGCCTTCGCCAACAAGATCTGGAACGCCTCGCGCTTCGTCCTGATGAACCTGGGCGAGGACCGTCCCGCCGTCCGGGACGCCGAGCTGACGCTTGCCGACCGCTGGGTCCGGAACCGTCTCGCCGAGGTCACGGCGGAGCTTTCCGCGAGCCTGGAGCAATACAAGTTCTATGAAGCGGCCGACCTCGTCTACCACTTCATCTGGCACGAGTTCTGCGACTGGTACATCGAGTTTGCCAAGGTCGGGCTCCGGGAAGGCAACAGGACGACCGAGGCCGTCCTGGCCGACGCCTTCGACCGCATCCTGCGCCTCCTCCATCCCTTCATGCCCTTCATCACCGAAGAGATCTGGCAGCACCTGCCCGGGGCGGGCAAGTCGATCACCGTCGCGCCCTACCCGGTTCCCGAAACGGGCTGGAAGGACGAGGAGGCCGCCAAGGCCATGATCCTCGTCCAGGCCGTCATCGTCGAAACGCGGACGGTCCGGGCCGAAAACAAGATCGCGCCCAAGGAAAAGCTCCGCCTCCTCGTCAAGCCCGCCGGCCGGGAAGAAACCGCCGCGCTGGAAGCCCAGGCCGCATCGGTCCGGGCGTTGGCCGGTCTCTCGACGCTCGAGTTCACGGCCGCCTTGCCGGAGGGACCGAGCGTCCTCAAGGGCGTCGCCGGGCCGTTCGAGGTCGCCATCATCCTGGAAAAGCCGGCCGACCTGGGCCAGGAAAAAGAGCGGCTGCAGAAGGAGATCGCCAAGGTCGAAGCGGAAACGGCCAAGATCGAACGCAAGCTCGAGAACGCCGAATTCGTGGCCAAGGCGCCGGCGGCCGTGGTCGAGGAAAACCGGGTCCGACTCGAAGAGCTCAGGGCCCGCCGGGAGAAGCTCGGCCAGAACCTGGCCAAGGTCGCCGCCGCGTCCTGAAGCCGGAAGCGGGGACCCATGCCCGTCGGAACCATCGTCCATCGGAGAGAGTGCGTCGCCTCGACGAACGACACCGCCCGTGAGCTGGCCCTGGCCGGGGCCGACCACGGTACGGCCGTCGTCGCCGGGGAACAGACCCGGGGCCGGGGCACGAAAGGCAGGGCCTGGCATTCGCCGCCCGGCCTGGGGCTCTATGCGTCGTTCATCCTCCGCGGCCCGGCGGCGGGCCCGGTTCCCTTCCTTCACCTCCTGCCCCTCGCCGCGGGGCTGGCCGCATCGGACGCGGTCCTGGCCGCGGCCGGCGCCGCCGTCCGGCTCAAGTGGCCGAACGACCTCGTCCATGACGGGAAGAAGCTTGGGGGCATCCTGTCCGAGGGCGTCTCCGGCGGGCCGGCCGGGGATTTCGCCGTCGTCGGGGTCGGCATCAACGTCGGTCACGATCTTCAGGACTTCCCCGCCGACCTGCGCGCGTCGTCGACCTCCCTCCGGATCATCGGAGGCAGGGCGGTGACGATCGAGTCCGTTTTCGACGGCCTTTGCCGGGCGCTCCACTGCTGGTATAATGCCCTCGCCCGGGGAGACAAGGGGTCGGTCATCAGGACGTTCGAAGAGAGGCTGGCTTTTCCGGCCGGCCGGCTCATCCGGGTCACGGCGGCCGCCGGGACGTTCACCGGCACATGCCGCGGCCTCGACGAGGACGGCCGGCTCGTGGTCGAACGCGCCGGCGCGGCGGGCACGGTCGCCCTCGACGCCGTCCTCGGCCTCGACGAGGCATGACAAGGAGGACCGAGATGCTCTTGGCTTTCGATGTCGGGAACACGACGATCGCCGTCGGGCTTTTCCGCGGCAAGAAGCTCGTCAAGAGCTGGAAGATCAAGACGGACAGCGACAAGACGGGCGACGAATACGGGGCTATCCTGTTCAACCTGATCCAGGTCGCCGGGCTGCAAGCCAAGACGATATCCAGCGCCATCATCTCGAGCGTCGTCCCTCCGTTGACGCCCGTCATCGAGGACTTGTGCCGGGAGTATTTCGGGACGGCGGCTGCGGTCGTCGGCCCGGGCCTCAAGACGGGCATGCCCATCCTCTACGAGAACCCCCTCGAGGTCGGGGCGGACCGGATCACGGCCGCGGTCGCCGCTTTCGAGAAGTACGGCGGTCCGGCCATCGTCGTCGACTTCGGCACGGCGACGACGTTCGACGCCGTCTCGGCCAAGGGCGAGTACCTGGGCGGGGCGATCGCCCCGGGCATCCAGATCGCCGCCGAGGCCCTCTATCTCAAAACGGCCCGCCTCCCCCGCATCGAGATCAAGAAGCC
>JBGOYY010000110.1:0-6020 GCA_041479905.1 Candidatus Aminicenantia bacterium | reverse complement strand
GCCCGGAGAGCCTCGAAGATCTGGTCCAGCGAGTAATACTGGTCGAACCTTAGGGGAACGGTGATCTCGGATTTCTGCGCCGGGAGAGTCCCCGCGGCGAGCATGATCAAAAGAGCGAAACAGGCGAGCTTCTTCATTTTGCACCTCCCAGGTCGACAGTGCGGGAATCGCCCCAGGCGATCTGCGTCTCCGCCTTGACCTCGAGCTTGACGGGTATCGCGGCCCGGACGATCCAGGTCACCAGCTGGGAGCCGCGGGCCGGAACGGCCGGGACGAGGCTCCTCTTTTTCCCCTGGACGATATCAAAGCCCTGACCGCCGAGGGTGACAATGACGGGCAGGACGCGCTCGTCGCGACGGCCCATCGCCGTCGGGTAGGGCAGGTCGCCCGTGTTTTCGATCCAGACCTTGACTTCGTAGACGCCGGCGCCCAGCCGCTTGACCGCAACATCGGCGATCTTGATGCGGGCCATCTTTTTGGCGATCTCGAGCGCCCAGGGCACCTGCCCTTTGAGCAACGCGTCGACCATTTTCGCCGGCGGCGTGTTGTCGGTGAAGGGCACCGCTCCGCCGATCTCGACGTCGCCGAGGGTCGAGTGCTTGAACGGCTTCCAGGCAACGAACCCCTTACCGCCGAGCTCCTTATCGCTCCAAGCGAGGAGGGCCTTTTCCTTCGGGTCGGCCCCTTCCTCGCTCGGCTTCTTGGGCATCTGTTTCATCATCTCGGCCATCTTCTTGGTGTCCATCATGCCACCCTTGAGCCCTTCGATGACCTGCTTGGCTTTGAACTGATCGGGCGCGCCCGAGGCCTTGAGGAAGGCGTCGATCTTCTCCTCGCCCAGGGCGATGAACTCGTCGTTGGTCATCTTCTCGAGCTTCTCGGGCGTGATCTCGTCGGCCGCCTTCTCCTCCTTGACCTCGGGCAGGGTCCAGAAGTCCAGGGCGAAGGAGGGCAGGCCGAGGTGGTAATAGGCATAGAGCTCGAGCGACCCGTCCTTGTCGGGCGCCGAATCGAGGCGCTTGCCGTCGAGTTTCCCCGCCTTCAGGAACTCCTTGTATTTATCGGAGAGCTCCTTGTAGAACTTGAGGTCGTCGTCGAGGGGATTCACCGCCGCCCCGAGACCCAGGAACCCGGCGACCAATCCCTCGGTCACCTCCATGCCTGGCGGGACGAGCGGCCGGACCATATCTATGATCTCGGCGATGGTGTAGGTCCTGTTCGGGTCGGCGTTGATGAACCCGGCCATGTTCTCGGGGACCTTGATCTGGTTGAGGTCAGCGTCCCCTTTCCGGCTGCCGCGGGGCGGGGTCAGGCAAAAATTCGCTTCGCCGAAGACGAAAGTCAGGCCGACCTCCCGGTGGACGTCGAAGAACTTGAGCAGGGCGAAGGTCTCCGCCTCGCTGCCCGGCCAGGGGCCGGAATCCGGAGCGTGGTAATTGAAGAGGTGGGGGAAGGAGGTGCCGATGTTGACACCGCCGGGCCCGTCCTCGTTGATCTGGCCGTCGCCGTCGTTGTCGAGGCCCTCGGGATAGAGCTTCCAGACGCCCTTCTCGCCCTTGGACCCGTCGGCCTTCTTCATCAGGCGCGGTTCGCCGGGGACGGCGATCCAGGCGCCCTCGGGATCCTTGACCCTCATCTGGGTGATGATGCCGTCGCCGTCGAGGTCGTCCGGCCCGTCCTCGTCGACCTGGTCGTCCTGGTCGTCGTTGCGGGGGCTGGCGTTGCGGGCGTCGCGGCGTTGGGGCTTGTCGAAATAGCCTGAGGCGGCGTCCGGGTTGCCACAGACGAGGATATACCAGGTCCGGTCGGAGCGCAGGTCGGCTTTCTCGCAGATGAGTTTGGCCAGGTAGAGGGCCGCTTCGCCGGAGATGGGCACGGTTCCTTCCATGTTGGCCGCGATGAATACGGCGGGAAGGCTTTTGGCGGTTTTCGCGGTCTCGGGGCCGACCTCGAGGAGGACGAGCTCGCGGCCGCCGGGGCTCTTGGCCAGGATGTGGACCTTGGCGAAGCCGGGGTTGGCCCGGGCCAGGTCTTGGACCGCCGCGGCCAGTTCCTCGGGCTTATGGTAGCGGTCGAAGGTCAGGTCGGCCGCTGCGAGCGGGCCGAGCGCAAGACATAAGATGAAGGGGATCAGGAAGCTTGTAGGTCTGCGAAGGGTCACGTAACGGTACCTCCGGTGAGAGAGCTTTGCCGGGCCGCACCCGGCGCGGGTCGGATAGGGACCCGGAGTCAGCCATTCTCGCAAATTCGCCCGACAGGGTCAACCTTCCAAGTGTCACCGCCCGGGCGGCTTTAACGTTCTTCTAACGCAAACTGCCTGACGTAACTCCCGCAACCTCGGGTCCGACCGCCCTCCTCGCCGATTCGAGCTTGACCGAGGGCGACCGGGATGATAGAAAAATACCATCATAGGATTAAGGAGGGCGAGCATGTTCAAGAAGGCGGCGATGGCAGTCATCATTCTCGGGATCATCGCTCTGGCGGGGCTCGAGATCCCGGCCTGGGCGCAGCACGGCGGCACACCGTCGGTCCTGCCGATACGCGAGCGGGCCGCGCTCGTCCACAAGATCACGGCCAAGCGGCTCGAGACGCTCCTCCCCCGGATGATGCGCGAGACCGGCTTCGACATGTGGATCATCTCCTGCAACGAGGACAACCTCGACCCCATCTTCGAGACCATGGTCCCTTACGAGAACTGGAACCCGATCACGCAAATCCTCGTCCTCTTTGATCAGGGCCCGGAGAAGGGCATCGAGCGGCTGAACGTCGCGCGGACCGACACGCAGGGTCTTTTCAAAAACGCCTGGGACGCCGCCGCCTGGGATACGAAGAAAGCGGAGAGCCAATGGGACGCCCTCGGCCGCGTCGTCCGTGAGCGCGACCCGAAGCGGATCGGCCTCAACGAGGGCGAGGTCCAGTGGGCGGCCGGGGCGCTGACCTCGATCCTGAAGAAGAAGCTCGTCGAAGCGGTCGGCCCCAAATACGCGGCGCGCTTCCAGTCCGCGGAGCCCCTGGCGACGCTCTGGGCGGAAACGCTCCTCGAGGAGGAGGTCGAACTCATGGAGAGGGGTGCGGCCCTCTCTCGGTCCATCATCGCCGACATGTTCTCGTCGAAGGTCGTTACGGTCGGGCAGACGACAAGCGACGACCTGCGCTGGTACTACTGGCAGCGCGTCGCCGACCTCGGCCTCAAGGTCTCCTTCTCCCCCTTTGTCTCCATTCGCGGGCGAAGCCCGAAGGATATCGAGAAATGGGGCAAGGACGATAAGGTCATCCGACCGGGGGACCTCCTCCACTGCGACGTCGGTCTCAAGTACATGCGGTGGAACAGCGACCACCAGGAGATGGCTTACGTCCTGCGCCCCGGCGAAACGGACGCGCCCGAGACGTTCAAGAAGCTCATGGCCGAGGCCAACCGCCTCCAGGACGTCTACTGCGGCGAATTCCGGACCGGACTCTCCGGGAACGAGATCCTCGGCAACATTCTCAAGAAGGCTCGCGAGCTGGGCATCCCTAGCCCGCGGATCTATTCCCACTCGCTCGGCTATTTCCTCCACGAGCCCGGTCCGCTCATCGGCCTGCCCTGGGAGCAGGTCAACAACGTCGGCCGCGGCGACGTCAAGCTCGTCGCCATGAGCGCGTTCACGGCCGAAATGAGCGTCACGGGTCCCGTCCCGGAATGGGGCGGCGCGGACTTCCGCGTACCTCTCGAGCAGGACATCCTCTTCGACGGCGCGCGGGCGTTCTTTCTGGCCGGCCGGCAGACGTCGTTCCACCTTATTAAATAAGGGCCAACCGGCGCCTGTAAGCCCACCCCCTCCCGCTTAACACCGCCTCCGCGGCAGGCTTTAAACCGCCTAGAGCGACTTCGGTGCTTCTTTTCTCTCGATCCTGATGTTGAGGCGGGTCTGGAGATACTCGACCGCCGAGAGGACGGAGTTTTCCAGGATGAGCCGTTCTTTGGCCAGCGACGATTCCGCCTCCGCGACGGCCCCCCGGAACTCGGCCGGAACGGCAGTGACGGACCTGAGGCTGGCGATAACCTCCTGTTTCTCAGCGGAAGTCAGCCCGGGCCCGGGCTCGCGCCGGACGACCAGGAAGAGAGCCAGCGCGGAAGCCGCGACCACCAGGACTGCAGCGGCCGCGGGAAAAGGATGGAGGACGAACCGGCGACGGAAAGGAGCGCGAGTCCCGCGTCCGGCCCCTTCGGCCGCCCAAGCGGCCGGGTCCAAAGGAGAGTCCGGGGCCTTGGCGAGGAACTCGGAAGTCTCCGCGGAGAGGCGGGCGGAAAGAGACGTGGTGAACCGGGCGTATTCCCGGCACGCTCCACACCGCGCCGCGTGGCGTTCGGCGAAGCGCGGCATTTTCTTTCCCCGGTCTTCCGCCCTCGATATCAGCCAGCGGGTCAGATTGCAGAACATCGTCTTTCTCCTTCGCTTCATCCGAGCAGCGTTTCCCTGACAGCCGCGGTCTTCGTCGTTGCCGCCGCCCGTCCCGGCGCGGGCCCCACCCGCTTCATCAGGTTCGTCCGGGCGCGGTGAAGAAGAAGGCGCACGGCCAGTCCGCTCTTGCCGATGGACGCGGCGATCTCTTCGATGGTCAGGTCCTCGCCATAACGCAGCCAGAGGACGCGATACTGGTTCCGGCCGAGCGTCCGGGCCGCGTCCCAGAGGCCCGTTGACCGAGTCTCCCCGGCGGCCGCCCGAACAGCGAGGTCCGCTGAAGCATCCGCGATCTCGGGGCCGAGCCTCCCCGCCACGGTTTTTTTTCTGCGGTAGGAGCTGATGGCCAGCCGGTTGGCCGACGTATAGAGCCAGGTGGAAAACCGGAGAGCCGGGTCATAATTGTGGATGTTCCTGTAGAGCTTGAGGAACGTCTCCTGGACCAGGTCTTCGGCATCTTGGTCACTCCCCAGGCGCGGCCGAAAATAGACGAAGAGCCGGCGCTTGTAACGGAGCGCCAGCTCCTCGAAAGACCGGCGCGAGCCGGCCCGCGCTTCGCGGGCCAGCTCTTCGTCGGTCATTTTTTCGATGGGTCCGAGGTCGATCATGTTCTCCCCAAGAACCCGTTCCTCCGGAGCTCCGGCTCTCGTGTCACCGGGGCGCCCGGTCCGGAACTCAGTCGAACAAGTCCAGTCCCCGTCCGCGCGAAGCCAGGTTTGCGACTTCCCGCGAGGGCATGTCGAGTTCCAGGCGAACGGTCTTCCCCTCCAGTTTAACCTGAAGACCCTCGACGAGGGAAGCCGGGATGCCCCCGGGGCCATCCCCCTGTCCGAGCCGGACCATGGCGATGAGGCCCTGGGCGACATCGGCCATATTCTTGGCGCTCTCCGGGGAATCCGCCGTGACCTGGACCCGGACCTGGAGGTTGTCCTGTTTTTCCTGGGCGAGGAAAAACATCATGCTGGCTTTCTCGACGAACTTGGACTGGTTGATCTCCTTGCCCAGCCCGGCCAGGTCCTCGACGACCCCGCTGAGGAAGGTGCCCGAGGAGACGTCCTTGAAGGCGGCGTTCAGCTTGGAAGAGGCGAAGCTTTTCGTTTTCCCCGCCGCCGTGTCCAGGACCTTCTCGACGGCTTTCCGGTTCTCGGAGAAGACGATCAAGCCGTCGTTGACGAAAGCGCCGAACTCGTCGCTGCCCGTCAAGTAAAGCGTGGTGGAGCCGTAGGGAACTTGCTGGAAGTCCTTTTCGAGGGCGAGCAGGGCCAGGAGGCCCGCTTTGTCGAACTTTCCCGTGACGGCGAAGACGGCCTGCTTGTCGCCGGGCTCAAGCCCGAAAATCGTCAGGCCGGTGATGTCCTTGAACAGGTCGATCTTCAGCCATCGGCCGATGTCCCGGTACTTGATCTGGAGCCGACCGTCCTTTTCCAGGTATTCGTAGAGCTTGGTGGCGACGAACTTCTCCATGTCCAGATGGGCCACCCAGCGGGCGCCCTCGGGGACGATGGACGTGGGCAGGGTCCCGGGCCAGGCGGGGACGATGAGGATGAGGGCCGCCAGGACCAGGGCCGCGATCAGCAG
>JBGOYY010000109.1:0-6266 GCA_041479905.1 Candidatus Aminicenantia bacterium | reverse complement strand
GTGAACCCGCCCAGGTCGGTGGCGATGCGCATGACCTGTTCCTGGTAGACGATGATGCCGCGAGTCTCCTTGAGGACGGGCTCGAGCTCGGGGAGCTCGTAGGCGATCCGCTCGGGGTGGTTGCGGCGGTGGATGAACTCGTCGGTCATACCGCTCTTGAGCGGGCCCGGCCGGTAGAGAGCGTTGAGGGCGATGAGGTCCCGGAATTCCCCGGGGCGGAAGCGGCGCAGGAGGTCCTTCATGCCCGGGCTCTCGAACTGGAAAACGCCGTCCGTGTTCCCGGCCTTGAAGACGTCGAAAGTCAGGCCGTCGTCGAGGGGCAGGTTATTGATGTCGATGACCAGGCTCGTTTCCTTGCGGATGAGCTCCAGGGCGTCGTCGATGACGGTCAGGTTCCGGAGGCCCAAGAGGTCCATCTTGAGCAGACCCAGGGCCTCGACGTCGCCCATGGGGAACTGGGTCGTGATCTCGCCCTTGACCGACTGGTAGAGCGGCAGGAACTCGACCAGCGGCCGGGGCGTGATGACGATGCCCGCGGCGTGGATGGAGGGGTGGCGGACCTGGCCCTCGATCCGCTGGGCGATGGCCAGGAGCTGGGCGATCTTGGAGTTCCGGTCCCGGAGGGTCCTCAGCTCGGGGACGCTCTTCAGAGCGTCGGCGATCGTCGCGTCCGGCACGAAGGGGATCATCTTGGCGATCCGGTCGACCTCGGGGAGCGGCACTTCGAGGACGCGGCCGACGTCGCGGATGGCGCCGCGGGCGGCCATGGTCCCGAAGGTGATGATCTGGCAGACATTCTCCTGGCCGTATTTCTTGGTCACATACTCGATCATCTCCTGGCGGCGGCGGCCGCAGAAGTCCATGTCGATGTCGGGCAGGCTGATCCTCTCGGGGTTGAGGAAGCGCTCGAAGAGGAGGTCGTACTCGATCGGATCGATCTCGGTGATCTCGAGGGCATAGGCGAGGAGGCTGCCCGCCGCCGACCCCCGGCCCGGCCCGACGGGGATGCCCTTCTCGCGGGCGGCCTTGAGCAGGTCCCAGACGATGAGGAAGTAGCCCTCGAAGCCCATCTCCTTGATGAGCTTGATCTCCCGCTTCATCCTCTCCTCGTATTCCGTCATGGAATGGGAAGCGACGCCGTTCGGCCCCTCGGCCCGGCGTCTGGCCATGCGGGCCTGGAAGCCCGCCCAGGCGATCTCTTCGAAGTACTCGCCGAGGTCCTTTCCGCTGGGCGGGGCGAATTTCGGGAGGTAATAGGTTTTCGTCGGGAAATCGAAGCCGCACTGGGCGGCGATCCGGCCCGTGTTCCGGATGGCCTCGGGCGTCTCGCGGAAAAGTTCCGTCATCTCGGCCGCGGACTTGAAGTAGAACTGGTCCGTGCTGAACTTGAGCCGGTCCGGGTCGGAGATCTTTCGGTTCGTCTGGATGCAGACGAGAACGTCCTGGCTTTCAGCGTCCTCCTTGCGCGCGAAATGGATGTCGTTCGTCGCCACGAGGGGCAGGCCGAGCTTGCGGGCGATGGCGACGAGCTGGGGGTTGACCGCTTTTTGCTCGGGGAGGCCGTGGTCCTGGAGCTCGACGTAGAAGTCGCCGGGCGGGAAAATCGAGGCGTAGGCCCGGGCGGAATCCTCGGCCTTCTCGGGGAACCCCCGGGAAAGCCATGTGGCCAGTTCGCCCTTGAGGCAGCTCGAGAGCCCGATGAGTCCTTCGGCGTGGGCGGCCAGGAGCTCCTTGTCGATCCGCGGCCGGTAATAGAAGCCCTCGAGATAGCTCTGGGTGACGAGCTTGCAGAGGTTCTTGTAGCCGCGGTCGTCCTTGACGAGGAGGATGAGGTGGAAGTGGTGGATGTCGTCCCCGGGGCCCGAATGCTTTTCGAAACGGCTCCGCGGGGCGACGTAGACCTCGCAGCCGAGGATGGGCTTGACGCCCTTGGCTTTGGCCTGCTTGAAGAACTGGACGGCGCCGAAGATGTTGCCGTGATCGGTGATGGCGACCGCCGGCATGTTGTTCTTGTAGGCCGCGTCGACGAGGTCGGCGACCTTCAGGCAGCCGTCGAGGACGCTGTACTCGGAATGGTTGTGGAGATGAACGAATGTCGGTTCCATCGTGATCCGTCAGCCGGCGCCGAATTTATTCCCACTCGATCGTCCCGGGCGGCTTGGTCGTCACGTCGTAGACGACGCGGTTGACGCCCTGGACTTCGTTGACGATGCGCGTCGAGATGCGGGCCATGAGCTTCGGCGGCGCCGGGTACCAGTTGGCCGTCATGCCGTCCGTGCTCTGGACGAGCCGGACGACGACGACGCGGTGGTAGGTCCTCTGGTCACCCATGACGCCGACCGAGCGGACCGGGAGCAGGACGGCGAAGGCCTGCCACAGCTTCTTGTAGATCCCCGCCCGGGTGACTTCCTGGAGGACGATGTCGTCGGCGGCCCGCAGGATCTCCAGGCTGTCCCGATCGACCTCCCCGATCAGCCGGACGGCCAGCCCGGGCCCGGGGAAGGGATGCTGATGGATGAAGTCCGCGTCGACCCCGAGCTCGAGGGCCAGGGCCCGGACCTCGTCCTTGAAGAGCTCGCGGAGGGGCTCGACGAGCTTGAATTTCAGGCCCTTCGGCAGGCCGCCCACGTTGTGGTGGGACTTGATGACGGACGAGGGCCCCTTGACCGGGTTGGACTCGATGACGTCGGGGTAGATCGTGCCCTGGGCCAGGAACGCGGCGCCGCCGATCCGCGTCGCTTCGCGTTCGAAGAGGTGGATGAAGATCCGGCCGATCGTCTTGCGCTTGCGCTCGGGCGGGACGATGCCCCGGAGCTTGTCGAGGAACAGGTCCGAGGCGTCGATGCCGATGACCTTCAGGGCGAACTTGTGGCGGAAAGCCTCCATCAGGGCCTCGTACTGGCCCTTTCGCAGGAGCCCGTTGTCGATGAAGATGCAGGTCAGGTTGTTGCGGATGGCCTTGTGGATGATGAGCGAGGTGACGAGCGAGTCGACGCCGCCCGACAGGCCGCAGATGACCTTGCCCGTACCCACCGTCCGCCGGATCTCTTTGACCTTGCGCTCGATGAACGAGGAGATCGTCCAGTCGGCGCGCAGTCCGGCCAGCCCGAAGAGGAAATTGCCCAGGACCTTCTGGCCTTCCTTGGTGTGGATGACCTCGGGGTGGAACTGGACGCCGAAGAATTTCCGGGCCGGGTCCTCGATGACGGCCGCCAGGGTGTTGGCCGTGCTGCCGGTGACGGCGAACCCCGGCGGCGTGCATTCAAGCCGGTCGCCGTGGCTCATCCAGACCTGCTCCTTGTCCTTGACCTCGGCCAGCAGCCCCGAACGGTCGGCGACGCGCAGGGCGGCGAAGCCGTATTCGCGCTCCATGGAGGGGACGACCTTGCCGCCGAGCGAGTAGGCCATGAGATGGACGCCGTAGCAGATGCCCAGGATCGGGACGCCGAGGTCGAAGATGCCTTTGGCCGGGTGGGGCGCGCCCTTGCCGTAGACGCTCTGCGGCCCTCCGGAAAGGATGAGAGCGGCCGGCTTCTCCTTGCGGATCGCGGCGAGCGGGGTCGAGAACGGCAGGATCTCCGAGTAGACACCGAGCTCGCGGACCTTCCGGGCGATGAGCTGGGTGTACTGCGACCCGAAATCGAGGATGAGGACTTTCTGCATGGAGAGATATTATCAGAGCGGAGGCGGAGTTTCAATTTGTGTTAAAATACGGGTGGCTTTTCAGAGGAGAGAACAATCATGGAATGGGAAGCATTAGCCAGAGAGTTGAGCCAAACGACCGAGACGAAGATCGTCCTCCTCGTCATAGACGGCGTCGGCGGCCTGCCCGTAGACGGAAAAACGGAGCTCGAGACGGCCCGTAAGCCGAATCTCGACGATCTGGCGAAACGGGGCGTCGGCGGCGTTTCCGACCCCGTCATGATGGGCATCACGCCCGGCAGCGGCCCGGCCCATCTTGCCCTCTTCGGCTACGACCCGCTCCGCCACCAGCTCGGCCGCGGCATCCTCGAGGCCCTGGGCTCGGGCGTCGAGGTCGGCCGGAACGATCTCGTGGCTCGCGGCAATTTCGCAACGGTCCGGGGCGGCCTCGTCGTCGACCGCCGGGCCGGCCGCATTCCGACCGAGGAAAACGTCCGCATCTGCGGGTATCTGAACGCCCATCTTCCCCAGCGCGACGGGGTCGAGGTCCGGGTTTTTCCGGGGAAAGAGCACCGCTTCGTCGCCCGGTTCACGGCCGAGGGCCTGGCCGACGCTTTGTCCGACGCCGACCCGCAGAAGGAGGGGGGGCTCCCGGTCCTGACGGCGCCTCTCGTCCCCGAGGCGGCCAAGGCCTCGGCCATCGTCAACCGCTTTCTCGACGACGTCGCCGCTGTCCTCGCGGGCGAGGCTAAGGCCAACGCGGCCCTCCTCCGCGGCTTTTCCAAATTCCCCTCCATCCCGACCATGCGGGAACTGTTCAAGGTCCGCCCGGCGGCCATCGCCAACTACCCGATGTACAAAGGCTTGGCCAAGATCCTCGGCATGGAGGTGATGGACGTCGGGAGCGAAACGACGGATCTCTTCGACGCCCTGGAGAAGAATTGGGCGGGGCACGATTTCTTCTACATCCATTATAAAAAGACCGACTCGGCCGGCGAGGACGGAAAATTCGCGGCCAAGGTCGCCGCGATCGAGGCCCTCGACCCCTTCATCCCGCGCCTCCTGGCCCTCAAGCCGGACGTCCTCGTCGTTACCTCCGACCACTCGACGCCGGCCCTGCTCAAGGGCCACTCCTGGCATCCGAACCCCTTCATCCTGGTCTCGCCGACGGCCGGGACAGACGACGTCGCGGCGTTCACGGAACGGGCCTGCGCCAAGGGCATTCTCGGACGCTTCCGCTCCATCTCAGCCATGCCCCTGATGCTCGCCCACGCCCTCAAGTTGAAAAAATACGGCGCTTAAATCAATTAAAGAGAGCCCGCGCAAAACGCACAGGGATGCTCGCAGAGGAGGCTGCGGAATAGGGGGCTGAGGGGTATCGTCGGAGGGAGCATAAAGCGGTGATTTAGACTTGCCGGGACGGATACGCGGACTCCTCCCCTCGGATCCGGCCCGGAAAGGCGTGAAGAATCACCGCAGCGGACGGAGACGATCCCCGAGGCCCCTCCGCGGCCGACAGCGGGAAAAACCCGAGCGGTGCCCGGCCGGTGGACAACGCGCGGCAGGTCCTATAAAATCAATATGAATTGAAGCACATGAGGATACGGCCGCTCTTCCCGGTCCTGGCCTGCCTCTCTGTCTTCCTCTCGGCCGCACCCCAGGACGATCCGCGAGTCGAGATCGTCAACCTTCGCCGCTACACCTATTCGAACTTCACCCGCATCGTCCTCGACATGGGCAAGCTCCGCGAGTACACTTCCGGCCAGCTCCAGGACCCCGGCCGGATCTACGTCGACGTCCTCCAGGCCAAGCTCAACCCCATCCTCCAAGGCAAATCTTACCCGGTCAAGGTTGATTACATCAGCCAGATCCGGATTTCGCAGAAGACGACCTCGACGGTCCGGGTCGCCGTCGACGTCGAGTTCCCCAAGATCCAATCCTACCGGGTCTATCATCTCTTCGACCCGTTCCGGCTGGTCATCGACATTTACCCCCGCGATACGAAAGCCCCGCCCTCGCCGACGCCGCCCGACAAGGCTTTTCCCCTCACCGACAAGACCCAGCCGCCCGTGAAACGCGAGGTGAGCCCTCGGGACCCGAACCTCGCGGGGACCTCCATGGCCCGCCAGCTCGGCCTCGGCGTCCGGACCATCGTCATCGACCCCGGCCATGGCGGCGTAGACCCCGGCGCAATCAGCAAGAGCGGGCTCCAGGAGAAGACCGTCAACCTCGACGTCGCCCTGGCCCTCCGGAAATTGCTCCGGGAAAAGGCCGGCCTCGACGCCATCCTGACCCGGGAGTCGGACGTCGACGTGCCCCTCGAGAACCGGACGGTCATCGCCAACCAGAAACGGGCCGACCTGTTCGTGTCCATCCATTCCAACGCCCACCGGGACAGGAAGCGCGGCGGCGTCGAGACGTTCTTCTTGAACATCAGCCCTGATCCTTCGGTCATCGAGCTGGCCGCCGCCGAGAACGCCACGTCGACCAAGAACATCGGCGAGATGAAGACGATCCTCCAGAAGATCGTGCAGAACAGCAAGATCCAGGAGTCGCGGGAGCTGGCCGAGGCGATGCAGAAGAACCTGGTCAAATCTCTGGCCCGGGACCTGCCCTCGATCCAG
>JBGOYY010000108.1:0-6432 GCA_041479905.1 Candidatus Aminicenantia bacterium | reverse complement strand
TGGGCGCGGTTGGAATCCATCCTGGCCATGACGGCCAGCCCCTCCTCATGGGCAGCCCGGCAAATATCGCCGAAGAGATCGCGGCCTCCGAGATATTGAGCCTGGCGGTGCAATGGCACCTGGCTTGGATAGTAGGCGACGATGCCGCCGGCATTGACGATGATTCCCTCGACCCGGGTTTTTTTCCAGTGGCTCCGCCACCAGGCCAGATCATACTGACCGGGATCCATTTCGGTGATGTTGGTCTGGCCCCAGCGTTTTGCGCGCCTGTACCAGGGGATTGGTTCCTGCTGAGCCGTGGCGCCTCCGGAACGTGATCCCGGAATTGAGATGATATCTTTTCCGGCAAGAATCGCCGCGGCGGTTGCCGCCTGACCCAGAAATTTTCTTCTTCTCATGAGCAGCACTGTTACGCCTGGTACTTTAACATTTTTTGGTCATCTTATTGAAGTCCCTGCCGGAACGGGCCGACAAGGCCATCGCCGGCTTGAACGGCGTCGACCTCAAGGGCCGTCCCCTGACGGTCAATCCCCTTTGCGGGATTCCGCGGACGTGTTGCCGTGGAGGAATAGGGAACCCCTATTCGGGGGCTAGCGCTCCACAGCTTGCGGAAGCTGGATCCCCTGGACGTAAGTTCGTGGAGCTTCAGCGAAGCCCTGCCCCGCACCGACCGGCCCCGGCCTTGCCAGGACCGGGACTGCCGGTTTCCAGCACCGGCACTGCAAAGCCGGTGGGAAGCCCTGCCCCGCACGGGCGGCGGTGGCAGAGGCGGCTTTGGCGGCGGCGGCGCGGGCCGCGGCCGGGACTGATCGCTAGGGGACATATCGGGGACATGCGCCGTTTCTCCGGAAACGGTACGTGTCCCCAGATTAGCGTTTCCCCGATTTGATCGACTTAGAACGCAAAGGGCGGATGCCCCGGAAGGGGAGTCCGCCCTTTTTTTTCGGGGGGATTTCCCCCCCCTTTTCTGCTCAATATGGATATAATAGGTTTATAAAGGATAAAAAGTATGTTCTCCACCTATACAGCCAAGTACACCAAGATCAAAACAGGCTATATGGGCCAGCTTGTCGAGTGGCCGGAGGTCGTGACAGAGGGAAAAACCCTCGAAGAATGTCGGGCGATGCTCCAAGACGCTCTTCATGAGATGATATTGGCCTATCGCCACCAGAAAAAGGAAATTCCCGTGGGCGGCGGGCTGCTGGAGCAAATTCCCGCTCAGATCTAGATGTCTGACTTCTTTCTTGTGCGCGAAGGCAAGAGCCATTCCATTTATACGAACGACAAGAAGACAATCCCCGTGAAGAGGCATAAATCCTTAGATAGGATAACGGCCAACGAGCTGTGCAAGCAGGCCGGCCTAAAGCCCAAGTATTAGGTTGATTGACAAGTTCAGCGGCGGCAGCGGCCGATACTGATCGCAATCGGGGACATGCGCCGCTTCTCAGGAAACGGTGCTTGTCCCCTGATTAATCGAACTTTATTCGAACGCAAAGGGCGGATGCCCCGGAAGGGGAGTCCGCCCTTTTTTATTTTGGCGGGGGGATTTGCTTGCGCCCAAAAATCCCGATTTGCCGATAATTGACAATAAAACGACTGCTGGAATATGCTCCGGGATATGGAAATCGTGGATTCCGCGTCAGCGCGGCTCCTAGTCCTTTGACGGACATGAGAGGGGACCCATGAAGAGACCCCTGCTCTCGGCCACTATGATGGCTCTCTGTCTGGCCGTGCTGGGCGCCTGCGCCGCCAAGGAGGATCCCCCGGAGAGTCAAGAGCCGACCGATGTTTGGACATGGATCTCGGGTAGCGATCACACCTGGGAGGCGGGCGTCTACGGGACGAAGGGGATGGCGTCCCCCGATAACGTCCCGGGAGCCAGGTTCCTGGCCGCGTCCTGGATCGATGCTTCGGGGCGGCTCTGGCTTTTCGGAGGCGATGGCCGGGATTCGACCGGGTGGCATGACCTCCTGAACGACCTATGGATGTTCGATCCCGGAACCTCACGCTGGACGTGGGTCTCGGGCAGCGACCTCATCGACGACCCCGGTTCCTACGGAACGAAGGGCTTGGCCGCGCCGTCCAACGTCCCCGGCGCCCGGTATTCGGCCGCCTGCTGGAACGACGCCGCCGGCCAGCTTTGGCTTTTCGGGGGATTCGGATTCGTTTCTCCGGGGAATTTCAGCCGTTTGAACGATCTGTGGAAATATGATCCCGGAACCGGTCAATGGACCTGGATGGCCGGCAGTGATGACCTAGATCAGCCCGGGGTCTACGGCACGAAGGGGATCGCCTCTCCGTCGAACCAGCCCGGGGCCCGCGAGGGGGCCGTCTGCTGGCGGGATCCGGGCGGCCGGTTCTGGCTTTTCGACGGTTCCGGCTACGGCACGGGCGTGACCTATAGCGGCCTTCTCAACGACCTATGGCGGTACGTCAGGTAGCGATAGCAGAGGGGCGGCTTCCGTGTTTGGCTGCTATCCCAGCCGCGGTTGGGCCGGCGAATAACCCGATGGAGCTTGTAGCTCTTCGGTTTTCGACTTCTTGACATCCGTGAGGGGGTGGACTATCATTTTTTTGCTAGAGGGGAAAGGATTCCGAAGTTCTCATGAACAGCTATTCTGGGGCCCGGTCTAAGGATCCTGTCTTCTTGATCATCTCGGTGTTGATCTTGTTGATGTTGCTTTCTTCTTGCGGGCCAGGAGGGGAAGGGGGAACGGAACCTCCCCCGCCTCCCCCGCCAACGTCAAAAGACGGATGGACGTGGATATCCGGTAGCAGTATCGGAGGTCGGACCGGCGCTTACGGAACGAAAGGCAAAGCTGACGCGAATAACGCGCCCGGCGGGAGACACTCGGCCGTATCATGGCACGATTCCGGAGGCCGCTTCTGGCTCTTTGGGGGAGATGCCATGGCGGCCCCAGGGCATGACTGGGGGCCACTGAATGACCTATGGAAATACGACCCGGCCGCGAACGCCTGGACCTGGGTCTCCGGCGATGATTCCGTAGGTGCGGCGGGCATCTACGGAACAAAGGGCATCGCCGCTCCGGACAACGTCCCGGGATCGAGAGAAGGGGCCGCATCCTGGTCCGACGCTAATGGCGGGCTATGGCTCTGCGGAGGACGGGGCCCTGATGCCGAAGGTCATTGGGGAGATCTCAATGATCTCTGGCGGTTCGACACGATCACTAACAACTGGACATGGGCCTCCGGCAGCAAATCCTTCTGTCAGTCGGGCGTTTACGGAACGAAGGGCGTCGCCGCCCCGGAAAACACGCCCGGCGCGAGAACATCCGCCGTCACCTGGATCGATTCCAGCGGTAAGTTGTGGCTTTTTGGCGGATTCGGCTGGGATTCGATCGGTGAGATCCCCGGGTCCCTCAATGACCTATGGAGATTCGACCCGAGAACGCTCGAATGGAAATGGATCTCCGGCGACGCTATCGCCGGCCGGCAGGGCAGCTATGGGACAAAGGGCCTGGCCCTGCCATCGAACGTTCCTGGAGAAATGGGCGAGGCTGCTACGTGGATCGATTCCGACGACAATCTTTGGCTCTTTGGGGGGCGGAAGATGAGCGGCGGGCTTTCGAACGCCCTTTGGAAGTTCGATACGACGAGCCTCGAATGGACCTGGGTCTCGGGAAGCGACTTTGCAGAGCAGCGGGCCAGTTACGGGACAAAGGGCATCGCCTCATCCTCGAACGTCCCCGGCGCGAGGCGAGCCGCCCTAGCCTGGCAGGGGTCTAGCGGCGAGTTCTGGCTCTTCGGGGGATATGGCTATTCAGCTATAGACGGCGGCTATCTCAATGACCTGTGGAGGTTCGATCCGGCGACGCTCGAATGGACTTGGATATCCGGAAGCTCGGCGCTCGACCAAGCGGGCATCTACGGGACGAAGAGGGTGGCGAGTCTCTCTAACTTGCCCGGGGGAAGATCCGGGGGAGTCTCATGGAAAAACGTCCAGGGCGAACTTTGGCTCTTCGGGGGAGCCGGATGTGATCTGAACGGGGACGACGGAGAGCTCAATGATCTCTGGAGATATAGCAGTGTGGGGCCAACGACGCCGCCGTCGACCGAGGTGCGCGTGACGCTGGCTCCCGTCGCCGCAAGCGTCGACCGCACAGAATCCGTCCAATTTCGTGCCAAGGTTCACAACTCCCCGAACGACGCCGTCACGTGGAGCCTTTCCGGCATTGGTTGTAACGGCGCCGCGTGCGGGACTCTCAGCGACACCGGTTTTTATACGGCGCCGGAGAGCGTCCCCAACCCGGCCACCGTGACGGTCACGGCCACATCCGTCGCCGAACCGTCTAAGTCGGCCAGCGCGACGATCACGATTCTGGATGTTCCTGTCGTCGTCACGCTGACACCGGAATCGGCCGACATCTATGTCGGCGAATCGGTGCTGTTCAGGACCTCCGTACAACATACGACGAATCGCGATGTGACGTGGAGCCTTTCCGGCGTCGGATGCGGCGGCGCCTCGTGCGGGACGATCAGCGACTCCGGCCTCTACACGGCACCGGAGAGCGTCCCCAACCCGGCCACGGTAACGGTCACGGCCACCTCCGCAGACGATCCAACCAGCTCGGCCAGCGTCACAATCAACCTCCTCGAGGCCGTCGCCGATGAATGGGCTTGGTTCTCCGGAAGCGATACGGCGAATGAGGGGAGCGTCTATGGCGAAAAAGGCATAGCCGACCTGTCCAACGTCCCTGGCGGAAGAGAGGGTGCGGCTTCCTGGATTGATCTATCAGGCAGGCTTTGGCTGTTCGGGGGAGGATCCGACCAGGGGTATTACAGCGACCTCTGGATGTATGATCCGGCGACCAGAGAATGGACCTGGCTATCCGGGAGCGTTTTGGTCAATCGAACTGGCTCGTACGGCATCATGGGCGTTGCCGATCCGTCAAACGTTCCCGGAGCTAGAGTAGGGGCCGTAACCTGGACAGATCCCAGCGGCGACCTCTGGCTATTCGGCGGATTCGGCTATGGTATTTTGTGGGGTACCGCGGGTGAGCTGAGTGACCTTTGGCGCTATGAGCTTGCGACCGGCGAATGGACCTGGGTTTCCGGGAATGTCGGGCTTTATTGGTCTGGTTTCTACGGAACAAAGGGAGTCTCCGATCCGTCGAACAAACCAGGGGCCAGGCAAGGGGCCGTCTTGTGGACGGACACGGCCGGCAACCTTTGGCTCTTCGGGGGTCACGGATATGATTCGGCCGGCCACTCTGGCTGGCTTAACGACCTATGGAAATATGACATAACGAGTCATGAATGGATATGGGAATCAGGCAGTGATTCAAGAGCTCAGGCCGGCTCCTACGGCACCAAGGGCGAAGCCGATCCGGCAAACGTCCCCGGCGCAAGATTGAGCGCCGTGGCCTGGCTTGATTCCCAGGGCCGACTGTGGCTATTCGGGGGAACTGGCTATGATTCGGCCAACAATACCGGAAGGCTCAATGACCTGTGGAGGTACGACCCGATATCTCGGCAGTGGACCTGGATGTCTGGCAGCAATATTCGTAATCAGATGGGAGTCTACGGCACTCAGGGCATCTCCGACCCATTGAACGTGCCCGGAGGAAGGTACCAGGCCGTCTCCTGGAGTGACGATGAGGATAAGCAGTGGCTCTTCGGCGGGTTTGGCCTTGATTCGTCTATCCCAGGAGATGCCAAGCTTAATGATCTCTGGTATTTTGACTCTGCGACCCTTGAATGGACCTGGGTATCCGGAAGTAGTTTGGGAAATCAGGGCGGTATCTACGGAATACAAGGCGTAGCCGATGCCGCGAACACTCCTGGGGCGAGAACGGGGGCCGTATCTTGGGTAGATCTTCAGGGCGATTTATGGCTCTTCGGAGGAAATGGACTAACAGGGTTCGCCATTGGGGGGATGCTGAACGATCTATGGAAGTACTACCGGCGGTAAGCTGAGGGGACAAGCACCGTTTCCTGAGAAACGGCGCGTGTCCCCGAACTAAGTAGCATTGTATTAAATCCCGGTGACTCCAGCGGCGGAGCCACACCCGTTCCCATTCCGAACACGGAAGTTAAGCCCGTTCGTGCCGATGGAACTGCATGGGCAGCTGGGTGGGAGAGTAGGTCGTTGCCGGGTTTTATATCTAACTCGAATAAAGGCTTTCGACAGGCAGGGCGCGGGCTCCGTTCATGGGCCCCGGGCGACCGGGGATCCCGAATAAGAGGGACCGCGTCCAGGGCAAGGACAATATTTAGCGGCTTCGGCGGCGGCGGCGCAGGCCGCGGCCGGTACTGATCGCTTAACTTAGCGATCGGCTAGCTTTATTCGCAAGCAAGGGCGGATGCCCGGGTAGGGCAGTCCGCCCTTTTTTATTTTCGGGCGGGGTTTGACACCGGCCGGAGCCTGCGATAGAACAATTTCGTGATAGGTTCCATGCCCAAGGGCTGGAC
>JBGOYY010000107.1:0-6434 GCA_041479905.1 Candidatus Aminicenantia bacterium | reverse complement strand
TAGGAACGATTCGCGTGTATTTTGCCCTAACTTTTCTGACGCGTCAGCCGAAGATCTCCCAGCCCCGTTGCCGGGCCAGCTTACGCAGCTTGCGGTCCGAATGGACGGCGACCGGGTGGCCGACGAGCTCGAGGACGGGCAGGTCCGATTTCCGGTCGGCCAGGGCCCAGGAGCTGGGCCAGTCGATACCGCCCGGGTCGATCTTCTGGAACAGGGCCTCGACCTTCATGCGGCCGTAGGGGAAGATGCCCTTTTTCCGGCCGGTCAGCTTCCCGTCGCCCACCTCGAGGTCAGTTCCGATCAGGATCTCCGCTTCGAGCCGCTCTTTGAGCTGGTCGACGAGGAGTTGGAGCGAGCCGGACAGGAGGACGATGCGGCAGCCCTCCTGTTTGAGACTGAGGATCTTGCCCCGGAGGTCGTCGGGGACCGCCTTCCTGAGGAAGACGCGGCCGAATTCGCGGGCCCACTGCCGGACCGCTTCAGGCGTCTCGCCGCGGAGGATCCGGGCGTTCGTGGCGATCGCCCGGCGGAAGCCCAGGCGCAAGGTGTCTCCGATGAGCGTCAGCAGGAACGCGGCCATCCGCATGGCCCCGACCCGGCCGTGGACAAGAAGATGCAGGTAGAACACCCGCTCCGCGTTCATCCCCTTGAGAAGCGTGCCGTCGAGGTCGATGACGGCCAGACGCGTCTTTTCCGGAAAGGAAATCCTGGCTTCTTCACTTGGTGTCATGGCTGGCAACCGTGCGAGCGAACGTCGTGACGGCAGATATAACACACATGCCGGAGCGAGTCAAAGTGGGCCGGTCTCGGGGAGCCACGCCTCTACCGGGCCCGGGCGCGGACGTCCTTGGCGATGAGGAGCGTCGTCGGGTCGAGCTTGAGCCGGAGGTCCTTGGGGGCCAACCGGTCGTGGTCCTTGACCAGGCTGAAATGGACGTGGTCGCCGTGGAGCTGGAGGGAGATGAGGACGTCGACGACGTCCAGGTAACCCTTGAGCTCGAAGGGGATGCCGCGGTCGTCGAAGAGAGGATCGTCCTTCTTGAGCGAGGCGCTGAACCAGACCTCGAGGCCGAGGCGCCCGGCGAAGTCCTTGAATTTCCGGAGGTCTTCCGGCCCGGCCTGGGTGAAATCCAGGCCGTCGACGATGACCGTTTCGGCCCGGAAATTGGCGTGGACGATCATGGCCTCGAGGCTGCGCAGGACCTGCTCCGTCCTGGCCCCGTCCTGCTTGAAATTCATGATGACCCGCTTGCGGATGAGTTCGTCGAAGGTGTCCAGAGCGGACTTCATCTTCGGCTTCTTGGCGATTTCCTTGAAGATGTCCTCGTACCAGGTGATGATGTGGTCGACCCGGCTGGCGTAGGAGACGTGGATGATCGGCTTGTCCTGGAGGAGCTTGTCGGCGGCGATGTGGACGAGGCAGGCCGTCTTCCCGACCCCCTTCCGGCTGGCCAGGACGCCGATGTTGCCCTTCCCCAGCCCGCCGGAGATCGACTTCTCCAGGATCCTCAGGGGGCTGCGCTTGATGAGTTCTTCCTTGACCGTGAGCGTCATGGGTGTCTCCTCCGTTATTTCTGGGACTCTTTCTTCTTTTTTTCGAGGTGCTGTTCCGTCAGGAGCTCGGCGATATAGGGCGGCACGCGGCCGTATTTCAGGAATTCCATGGTGAACTCGGCCTTGCCCTGGGTCAGCGAGCGCAGGACCATCGAGTAACCGAACATCTCGCTCAGCGGGACCTCGGCGTCCACCCGCGAGAACGTGCCGTCCTCGACCGAGCTGACGATCGTCCCCCGCCGCTGGCTGATCGTGGCGAAGACGTTGCCGGCGAACTCGGTCGGCCCTTCGACCGAGACCTTCATGATGGGCTCGAGGATCTGGGGCTTGGCCATGGCGTAGACCTGCCGGAAGGCGCCTTGGGCGGCGGTCTGGAAGGCGATGTCGGATGAGTCCACGGGGTGGTATTGGCCGTCGGTCAGAACGACGCGGACGCCGGTCACCGGGAAGCCGATGAGCTGGCCCTTTTTCATGACGGCCTTGAAGCCCTTGTCGCAGGAGGGGATGAATTCCCGGGGGATGCGGCCGCCCCTGACCTCGTTCGAGAACTCGTAGGCGCCCTTCCCCAGGGGCTCGAGGCGGCCGATGATCCGGGCGTACTGGCCCGAGCCGCCCGTCTGCTTCTTGTGCGTGTAGTCGAAGTCGACCTTCTGGCCGATGGCTTCGCGATAGGCGACCTGGGGCATGCCCGTCTTGACCTCGGCCCGGTACTCGCGCTTCATGCGCTCGACGTAGACGTCGAGGTGGAGCTCGCCCATGCCCTGGATGATGGTCTCGTTGGATTCCGGATCGACGTGGGTCCGAAAGGTCGGGTCCTCCTTGGTGAACCGGTTGAGGGCCTTGGCCATCCGGTCGGAGGCGTTCTTGTCCACGGGCTCGATGGCCAGGGAGATGACCGGCTCGGGGACGTAGATCGCCGTCATGGCCAGGTTGAGGCCCGGGCTGCAGAAGGTGTCGCCCGAGGCGCACTCGACGCCGAAGAGGGCGACGATGTCGCCGGACCCGGCCTCCTGGATCTCGGCCATGGTGTCGGCGTGCATCCGGACGAGGCGGCCGACCTTGATCTTCTGGCCGGAGCGGGTGTTGACGAGCTCGTCGCCCTTGCGCAGACTGCCCTGGTAGATGCGGATGTAGGTCAGCTGGCCGTAGGCCCCGTCCTCGAGCTTGAAGGCCAGGGCGACGGTCTTGGCCGAGGCGTCGTCGGTCAGGACGCGTTCGGCGCCCTCCCGGTCGAGGTCGATGGCCCGGTTCTCGACTTCCGAGGGGTTGGGCAGGTAATGGACGACGGCGTCGAGCAGGGGCTGGATGCCCTTGTTCCTGTAGGCCGAGCCGACGAAGACGGGGACGAGCTTGCGGGTGACGACGCCCCGTCGCACGGCGGCCCGGATGAGGTCCTCGGTCGGACGGCCTTCGAGCACGGCTTCCATCAGCTCGTCGGAATGCATGGACACGGCGTCGAGCATCTCCTCGCGTTTTTCTGCGGCTTCGGCGGCGAGCTCGGCC
Organism: Candidatus Aminicenantia bacterium; assembly: GCA_041479905.1. Lineage (GTDB taxonomy): Bacteria > Acidobacteriota > Aminicenantia > Aminicenantales > Saccharicenantaceae > RBG-16-66-30. The sequence continues at coordinate 3,377 of JBGOYY010000107.1, read as the reverse complement.
GGAATGGCCTCGACCCGGATGTCCTCGCCCTCCGGCCCGTCGAAGTAGAGGGCCTTCATGGTGACGAGGTCGACGACGCCCCGGAAGGCGCCTTCGAGGCCGATCGGGACCTGCATGAGAACGGCGTTGTGGCCGAGCTTGTCGGCGATCTGCTCGCGAACCTTGAAGGGATTGGCCCCGACCCGGTCGAGCTTGTTGATGAAGGCGATGAACGGCACGTTGTAGCGGCGGAGCTGGCGGTCGACGGTGATCGTCTGGGATTGGACGCCCCCGACCGAGCAGAGGACGAGGATGGCCGAGTCGAGGACGCGCAGGGAGCGCTCGACCTCGATGGTGAAGTCGACGTGACCGGGCGTGTCGATGATGTTGATGGAGTGGTCGGCCCACTCGACGTTGGTCGTGGCCGAGGTGATGGTGATGCCGCGCTCGCGCTCGAGGTCCATGGAGTCCATGGTCGCGCCGACGCCGTCCTTGCCCTTGACCTCGTGGATCTTGTGGATCTTCTTGCAGTAGAAGAGGACCCGCTCGGTCAAGGTCGTCTTGCCGGAGTCGATGTGGGCGCTGATGCCGATGTTGCGCATTCTCGCGATGTCGGTGCTCATGGAAAGCCTGCTTTCAAAGATTCACGCCTGTCGGGATGTTCGGGATGTTGCCGGTGCGGGACCAACGGGTGTACCGAAATCGAACAGTCGAAACCCTATTATAGCGGAAATCCCGGTCGGGCTCAAGAGGGGTCCGCCGGCCGTGAATGTCCCATGGCGGATCAGCGGAGCGGAATGAAATAGGAGTTGGCGGGGTCGAGGTCCTTGTACTTTTCCAACAGGACGTAGCCGTGTTTAGAAAAATATTCGGAGATCCGCCGTCGAACTTCCTTGTGCGTCTCGACGCATACGAGGGCCGGGCGGTACTTTTCGATGTCGAAACCCGCGAGGGCAGCCTGCTCCCCGAGCTCAACGTCCAGCGAAAGGAAGTCGATCCGCTGAACCCCCTCTCTTTCGAGGAGGTCGTCCAGCCTGATCGTCGGGATTCTCGTGCGATGGGACCTTCCGTACTTTTTGGCCCAACTCTTGCGGAGAGAAGACCTGCGCATATAATTCTTCTCTGTCACGTAAAAATCGACCGACGCGCCGGACCGGTCCGACACACAGAACCAGAAAAAACGGGTATTCTTCCTGTTTTCGAGGTAACCCGCTTCGAAATCGCCGACACCGTCGACGGCGATGCCGCTCCAGCCCAGAAAATTTTCGAGATAGAACGTCGTGCTGTCCACTCGATAGTGGTTGGCGCCGACATCGACGAAGAAGCCGTTTCTTCGGTCCTCGAAGAAATCCCGGATGATCAGCTCTTCGTCGCCGTGAGAATAAAGCTTGGGGCCATATTTCCGGACAAGCCGGTTCGGCTTCCGGAGGATCAATCTGGAGAACAAAGAAACAAGCTTCATGAGAAAAGCGTATACGCTTTTGACGTCTGTGGGTCAAGGCCCCACGTCCCGGGGCGAAGGGATCGACAGGTTCCCCGGGCCCGGTTCTTACGCTGGTTGTATCCCGCCGCCGGCTATCCTATAATTCCCGGGAAGATATGAGGAGGCCCGCATGAAAAAAGCCCTGTTCGCCCTTTTCCTGGTCGCTCTGGCCCTTCCGGCCTTGGCCGCCGCCCAAGTCCAGCCGCCTTTCGACGAGTATTTCGTCGACAAGGCCCTGCGGGTCGACCTCTACCAGGCCGGGGACGCCAGGGACGAAACGGTCACCGTCCATCAGGTCACCGAAGAAGGCCTTTGGCCCGAATCCAAGTCCGGCCTCCTCCCGCCCTTCGAATACGGCCGCTACGTCTTGAAGCTCTACGACGTCGCCTCGAACCGGCTCATCTTCGCCCGCGGCTTCGACACCATGTTCGCCGAGTACAAGACGACCTCCCCGGCGCTTCTTGGGACGGCGCGCGTTTTCCAACGGTCGGTCCGCGTCCCCCTGCCCAAGCGCCCGGTCCTCTTCGTCGTCGAAAAACGCGACAAGCGCCACCTCCTCCAGCCGCTTTTCAGCCAGGTCCTCGACCCGGCCGACTACCACATCGGCCGCGAGAAGCCCGCCTCGGGCGATTGGATCTATGAAGCCCAGGTCACGGGCGACCCCCACGACAAGGTCGACTTCGTCTTCGTCGCCGAGGGGTATACCGCCGAGGACAAGGACAAGTTCAAGGCCGACGTGGACCGGATGGCGGCCTATCTCTTCACCGTCGAACCCTACAAGGGAATGAAGGACAGGTTCAATATCCGCGCGGTCTTCAGAGCGTCGGCCGAGCGGGGTATGGACGAGCCCCGCCAGCGCATCTATAAAAAGACCGTGCTCAACGCCTCCTTCAACGCCTTCGACCTCGACCGCTACATGCTCATCGAGGACGACCACCGGATGCACGAGATCGCCGGCCAGGTCCCCTACGACGCCATCATCGTCTTGGTCAATAGCCAACGCTACGGCGGCGGCAGCATCGGGCTCGACTACTGCGTGACGACGGTCGACCACCCTAAGAGCCCGCAGGTCTTCGTCCACGAGCTCGGGCACTCCTTCGCCTACCTGGCCGACGAGTACTACCAGTCCGAAGTCTCCTACAACGATTTCTACCCCGCGGGCGTCGAGCCGCTCGAGGCCAACATCACCGCCCTCCTCGATCCGGCCAACGTCAAGTGGAAGGACCTCCTGTCGCCCGGGGTCGGCATCCCGACCGAATACGGCAAGGACAAGACCGAGGCCCTCCAGGCCGAGAGACGGGCGGGCCGGGAGGCCCGGGCCAAGGACATCGAGGCGGCGAAAAAGAAGGGCGTTCCGGAAAAGGAGATCAAACGGATCGAGGATAAATACAAGACGGCCGACGCCGCCCTGGCCGCCCGGGCCGAGGCCGTCCGCAAGGAATACGCAGCGCTCGACGACAAGGTCGGCGTTTTCGAGGGCGCGGGCTACGCCTCGAAGGGTCTCTATCGGCCCATGGTCTATTGCATCATGATCTTCAACCCGAAGAACGAATTCTGTCGGGTTTGCCAGAGGGCCATCGGTCGGATGATCGATTTCTACAGCCGATGAGCTCGAAGCCGGCCTATTCCGCCGTTTCGATGATGCCGCCGCCGAGGACGACGTCCTCTTGATAAAAGACCGCCGATTGGCCGGGTGCGACGGACGAGACGGGTTCGGCGAAGGCGATCCGCGTCCGTCCATCGTCGAGCGGTGAGATCGTCGCCCGGACGAGCCTGCCGCCCGAGCGGACCTTGACTTGGACCTCCGCCGGGGCGGCGAGCCTTTCGACCATGCCCCAGGCGCAATCCCGAGCCAGGCACGACCGCGTATAGGTTTCGTCTTCCGGGCCGACAACGAGCCTGTTGTTCTTGGCGT
>JBGOYY010000106.1:0-6750 GCA_041479905.1 Candidatus Aminicenantia bacterium | reverse complement strand
AGGCGGGAACTCGATTCCACGCCGTAGACCCCGTGGCCGAGGTAGAAATGGTTGCAATAGAGCGTCAGGATGTCCTGCTTGGAGTACTGCTTTTCGATCTGGATGGAGAGGAAGGCCTCCTTGAGCTTGCGCCGCAAGCTGACCTCCCGGTGGAGGAAGAGCGAGCGGGCCAGCTGCTGGGTGATCGTACTGCCGCCCTCGGGACGCCGGCCGCTCAGGACCTTGAACAGGTCCGCCTTGACCGCCCTCAGGACGCCCCGGAAATCCACGCCCCGGTGCCGAAAGAAGTTCGGGTCTTCGGTGGCCACGATGGCGTCAACGAGGACCTTGGGGATCTGGGCGAACGGGATCTCGACGCGCCTTTCTTCGGCGAACTCCTTGATCGGCTGGCCGTCGGCCGCGTAGATCGTCGTGATGAGCTTGGGCCGGAACGTGTCCATGTCGCCGACCGGAGGGAGGTCATCCTTGATGGCGAAGTAGGAGCCGACGAACCCTCCCAGGCCGATGGCCAGTCCGGCGAGGGCGGCGATGAGGAAGGCGCGGAGCAGGGTGCGTTTCTTGAATTTAAAGATCTTGATCTTGAGCGTTGGGATCTTCATGGCGTTCGGAGGCCATGATAGCAAAACGGTTCCCAAAAGACAAAACCGTTAAGCGCGGGACGCCACCCTCTATGGCTATGACGGGAACCACCCATTTCCCCCGGGCCCCCGGGAACCTGTCCCGACGGTCGGCCAGGGAATCTTCAATATTACGAATCTTCTGAGGCCTGATATCCAAGACTCGATCCAGAAATTTCCTAGAAGTTCGGTTCCGAGTCACTCCACCGCACTTCTATCGGTCGCTTCTCAGAATCCGCTCCCTGCCGCCCCTCCGCTACGGGGGCTCTGGATGGTCCCCGTCACAGCCCGGGTGGCGTCGAGGCGCACATATCAAGCCCGGAAAAAAATGGGAATTGGAAACTAGGCGCGGGCGGCGAGAAGCCGAGAGACGGCGGCCCAGATGGCCCGGCCGACCGACCGCCGGTCGCCGCGGCCGTCGAGGTGGACGAATCCAGGGCCCTTGAAACCGCGGAAGATGCGGGCGACCCGGGCGAGGTAGTCCTCGCGTTCGAAGAGCTCGTCCCGCGTCTTTCGGCCCGCGATCCGGGCCAGGCCACCCTTGGCGTCGACGTCGAGGATGAAGACCAAATCGGGCCGTACGGCGAAGGCCTCGTTCATCCGGCGGATCTTGCGGGTATCTATGCCCTTGGCACCCTGGTAGGCGATGGTCGAGAAGTAATACCTGTCGAGGACGACGACCTTGCCGGCCTTGAGAGCCGGGACGAGGTTTTTCTCCACGTTCTCGCGCCGGTCCCGGACGAAGAGGTCGAGCTCCTCGGCCGGCGTCAGCGAATCGGCGCGGGCGGACAGGCGCTTGACCTCCCGGCCCCACCGCCCCCGGGTCGGTTCGCGGAAAAATACGGCCCTGAAACCGCGGTACCTAAGCCGTCTAAGGAGGGAGCGCGCCTGGGTCGTTTTCCCGGAGCCGTCAATCCCTTCGAGGACGACGAGGACGCCTTTTTTAAGCTTGCGGGGCATGGGAAGGTCATATTAATCCCGTTCGCGGCCGAAAGCAACCGGCCCCCGGACGGGCCCCGGGATGCAACGAACTCGGCCGGGCGGGCGTTGGCAACAGGTTGGCCAAATTGAAATTTAGGGTCTGATATGCTATTTTGGAACTCTAATTACGGAGGTACGGCATGAAAAAGTACGCTTGGATCGCCATCTCGAGTTTTACCCTGGGCCTGCTCCTCGCGGGCTACCTTTTCCTCTATCTCCCCGAGAAAAACTCGGCGGCCGCGGACGTCTTCGCTTCGGGGACGGCTCCAGCGGCGAACCTGTTCGCCTCTCCCGCGCCTCAGGAGAAGCCGACCCTGGATTTCGTGACCATCGCCGAAAAGATCGGCCCGGCCGTCGTCGGCATCGAGGCCGAGCGCCGGGAACCGTCGAGGGCCTCCGGCTTCGGCGAAGAATCACCCTTCGGCGACGACTTCTTCAACAGGTTCTTCGGCCAGCCTCGGCAGAACCAGCCGGAATCCAACACCGTCCAGGTCGGCGGCACGGGCTTCTTCATCACCGCCGACGGCTACATTCTGACCAATAACCACATGGTCGAGAAGGACAAGACGACGAGCGTTACCGTCACGACGCTCGGCGGCAAGGAATACAACGCCAAGATCGTCGGCACGGACCCGAGCACGGACCTGGCCCTGCTCAAGATCCAGGCCAAGGACATGCCTTTCGCCGAGCTCGGCGACTCCGGCCTGGTCAAGGTCGGCGAGTGGGTCCTGGCCATCGGCAATCCCCTCGGGATGGAGCATACCGTCACGGCCGGCATCGTCAGCTACAAAGGCCGCTCAATCGACACCCAGAGCTATCAGGACTTCATCCAGACCGACGCGGCCATCAACCGCGGCAACAGCGGCGGCCCGCTCATCAACATGAAGGGCGAGGTCATCGGCATCAATTCCACCATTTTGACCTCGGGCTTCGCCGGGAACATCGGCATCGGCTTCGCCATCCCCTCGGACATCGCCAAGAAGGTCGTCGTCCAGCTCAAGGAGAAGGGCCGGGTCATCCGCGGCCGGCTCGGCGTCGGCATCTATGCCCGCGACCTGACGGAGGGCATGGTCAAGCAGTGGAAGCTCAAGTCCAAGGCCGGCGCCCTCATCACGTCCATCGAGACGGACTCCCCGGCGGAAAAGGCCAAGCTTAAGCAGTACGACGTCATCACCCAGGTCAACGGCGAGCCGGTCAAGAACGGTGACGACCTGCGCTTTAAGATCGCCGACATCCAGCCCGGCGGCAAGGTCAACCTGACCGTCGTCCGAGACGGCGAGGAGATAAAGGCGACGGCGATCGTCGACGAGCTCGAGCCGGAGGGCGAGAAGGGCCAGGTCGCCAGCACCGACAAGGACATCGGCCTCTCCGTCGTCGCCCTGACGCCGGCGACCGCCCGCCGCTACGGACTCCGGACGACCGAAGGCCTTCTGATCACCGAGGTCCGCCAAGGCAGCGAAGCCTACCGCCAGAACCTCGCCACGGGCATGATCATCCTTGAGGTCAACCGGAAGAAGGTGAACACGGTCCGCGATTTTGAGGACATCCTCAAGAAGACGCAAAGCGGCGACGAGGTCATCCTCCTCGTCCGCCAGGAGCTCGACGGCCGGCCCCAGGACTTCATCGCCACGGTCAAAGTCCGCTGATGCGGTTCACCAAGCTCCACGGGCTCGGCAACGACTTCCTGGTCCTGAGCCCGGGCGGGGAAGTGGACATCTCCGCGGCCGGGGAGTTGGCCCGCCGGATCTGCGAGCGGCACACGGGCGTCGGGGCCGACGGCCTCATCTTTCTCACCCCTGAAAAGGGCGAGCCCGCCAGAGCCGGGTTCCGGGTTTTCAACGCCGACGGCAGCGAAGCGGAGATCTCGGGCAATGGATTACGCTGCGCCGCCGCCTTTCTGGCCTCGAGCGGGGCCGTCATTTCGCCGAAGGTCCTCTTCCGGACGGCGGCGGGAGAGCGGCCGAGCGAGGTCCTCTCCTCACGGGGCCCCCTTTTCGAGGTCAGGATCGGCCTCGGCGCGCCGCGCCTGGCCTCAAAGGATATCCCGTTCGACGACGGCCGAGTCCACGAACGGATCGTCGACTACCCTCTGTCCGTGATTCCCAGGACCATTCCGGTAACCTGCGTTTCCATGGGCAACCCTCATTGCAGCCTTTTTTTCGACCATTTTCCGTCCCGGGGCGAATGGCGCGTCATAGGCGCCGAGATCGAATCGCACCCGTTTTTCCCCAACCGGACCAACGTCGAATTCATCCGGGTCGTCGGACGGGACGAGATCGAGGTCCTCTTCTGGGAGCGCGGCGTGGGGGAAACGCTGGCCTCGGGCACCGGCTCCGCGGCGGCGGCGATCGCCTCCATGCTCAAGGGGCTGACCGACCGCTCGGTCGAGGTCCGGACGGCCATGGGCAGCCTGAAGGTGGAGTGGTTGGAGGGCGGGGAAGTTCTTCAAACAGGTCCGGCCGAAGTCGTCTTCTCGGGCGATTACCCGGCGGCCTGAGCCCTCACCCTACCCCGGGTTTCATCAGCGGAAATGTTCAAAGCCCTCGGTGCGCAGGGGTGTTTTCTTTTGATCGGGGGTGACCAGGAAGATCTTTTTGCCGGCGGTGACGCGGCCGATTTGCGTCAGCCGGAATTTCGACGGGAGCCTTTCGACCGCGGCGAGCTTCGCCGGCCGGACGGTGAACAGGAGCTCGAAGTCCTCTCCCCCGTTGAGAGCCAGCGCCAGCGGGTCCTTCGAGAGCCGCCGCAGGGCCGGTGAAATAGGAATTCGGGACGCTTCGACCTCCGCCCCGACCCCGCTCTCTTCGCAGATATGGGCAAGGTCCACGCTCAAGCCGTCCGAAATATCGATCATCGCCGAGGCGAGCTTTCTCCGGGCCAGCAGCGCCCCCAGATCCAGCCGCGGGACCGGGTCGAGGAAAGCCCTGATGAGCGGCCGTACTCCCCTGCCTTTTTCCTGAAGGCCGCCTTCCTCGAGCAGCCGGAATCCCTGGGCGGCGTCGCCGAGCGTTCCCGAGGCGAAAATCCAATCGCCCGCCCTTGCGCCGTTTCTCGTCACCGGGGACTTCGCCTCCCCCGTGACCGTGACGGAGATCATGACCCTGTCGGCTTGAGAGAGGTCTCCTCCGACCAACGCCACTCTTGCCTCACGGGCCGCGCTCCGGAAGCCGGCCATGAACTTCCGGAGCCAACTCTCTTCGAGGTCTCCGGGCATCGCCATCCCGACGAGCGCGTGCAGGGGGCGCCCGCCCATGGCGGCGATATCGCTGAGGTTGACGTTGAGGGCCTTGCGGCCGAGGAGACGCGGCGGATGGACGGAACGCCGAAAATCCTCGTCCTCGACGAGGATGTCCGTCGTCAGCAATAGGGATCTCGGCGCCCGGACGACGGCCGCGTCGTCGCCGATGCCTATGAGGATATCCGTCCGCGGTTCGCCGAAGGCGCGCCGGATCCGCGATATCACCCGCCGCTCGCCCAGGTCTTTCAGTCGCATCGCGTCCCTCCGGGCGTCCCAGGCCCGGCTATTTCTTTTTCCCTGTCTTCTTTTTAGCCTTCTTCGGCGGCTTGCCGAAGGACCTGACCATGGCGTGGCTGAACACTTCCTTGACGTCCTCGACGTAGATGAACTCCATGCCGCGGATGACCTTCTTGGGGATCTCGTACAGGTCTTTTTTGTTCGCGGCCGGCATGATCATCTTCCTGATGCCGGCCCGCTGGGCGGCCAGAACCTTCTCCTTGACCCCGCCGACGGGTAGGACGTTGCCGCGCAGGGTGATCTCGCCGGTCATGGCTACGTCCCACTTGACCTTGTTGTTCGTGCAGACGGAGATGAAAGCCGTGGCGATGGTCACGCCGGCCGACGGCCCGTCCTTGGGGATGGCCCCCTCGGGGATGTGGATGTGGAAGTCGTTCCGGGAGAAGATCTTGCTGTTAATGCCGAACTCTGAGGCGTGGGCCCGGGCGTAGCTCAGGGCGGCCTGGGCGGATTCCTTCATGACGTCGCCGAGGGAGCCGGTGAGGGACAGCGCGCCCTTGCCCGGCATCTTCGTCGCCTCGACGAAGAGGATCTCGCCGCCCGTGGCCGTCCAGGCGACACCGGTGGCGAGGCCGACCTGGTCCTTCTTGAGGAGCTGGTCCTTGAAGATCTTCGGCGGGCCGAGGTGGCGCTCGATCGACTGGGCCGTGACGACGGTCAGGCCCTTCTTGCCCTCGGCGACCTTGCGGACGACCTTGCGGCAGACCGAGGCCATCTCGCGCTCGAGGTTGCGGACGCCGGCTTCCCTCGTATACAAGGAGATGATTCTCTTGACCGCGCCGCCGGTGAAGCTGATGAGCTTCGGGGTTAGGGCGTTCTCGGCGACCTGCTTCGGGATGAGGTGGCGGACGGCGATCTGGAGCTTTTCCTCCTCCGTGTAGCCCGGAAGCTCGAGCACCTCCATGCGGTCGCGGAAGGCCGGCTGGATGGGGTCGAGGAGGTTGGCCGTGGTGATGAACATGACCTTGGACAGATCGTAGGGCACGCTCAGATAATGATCACGGAACTGGTTGTTCTGCTCGGGATCGAGGACCTCGAGGAGGGCCGATGACGGGTCGCCGCGAAAATCGGAGCCGATCTTGTCGACCTCGTCCATCATGAAGACGGGATTCTCCGAGCCGGCCCGGCGGATGCCCTGGATGATGCGGCCGGGCATGGCCCCGACGTAAGTCCGGCGGTGGCCGCGGATCTCGGCTTCGTCGTGGATGCCGCCGAGGGAGATGCGGACGAACTTCCGGCCGAGGGCCCGGGCGATCGACCGGCCGAGCGAGGTCTTCCCCACCCCGGGCGGGCCGACGAAGCAGAGAATGGGCCCCTTGGCCGTCTTGGACAGCTTGCGGACGCCGAGATACTCGAGAATGCGCTCCTTGACCTTCTGCAGGCCATAGTGGTCGTCGTCGAGGATCTTCTTGGCCTTGACCAGGTCGAGCGTGTCGACCGTGGCCTTGTTCCAGGGCAGCATGAACATCCAGTCGAGGTAGTTGCGGACGACCGACGTCTCGGCCGACTCCGGGTGCATCTGGGCCAGGCGGCTGATCTGCTTCTCGAGCTCCTCCTTGACCTCGTCGGAGACCCGGATCTTGCGCAGCTTGTCCTGGTAGATCTTGAGCTCTTCCT
>JBGOYY010000105.1:0-6953 GCA_041479905.1 Candidatus Aminicenantia bacterium | reverse complement strand
GTCTTGGCGCCGAAGAGAACTCCCAGGCCGACGAGCGCGGCGACCGTGCCGAGGCGGATGACAGTCAGGAAGTTCTGGACGGCCGCGCCGGAGCGGATGCCGAAGGAATTGAGGAAAGTCACAGCCAAAAGCGAAGCGGCGGCGACGATCTGCCCGACCGACAGGCTGTAGGAAAGCCCGGCCGCTTTGACCCGGAAAAGGAGGTGTCCCGTCGAGAGTGCGGGGACGAATGACCCGAGGAACTCGGCGAAGGCAACGGCTAGGGCCGCCAGCCCGCCGCACATGATGAAACCGAAAAAAGCCCAGCCGAACAGAAAAGCCGCCGCCGGGCCGTAGGCCTCCCGGATGTAGACATACTGGCCGCCGGCCTGCGGGTACATGGCCCCGAGTTCGGCGAACGAAAGGGCCCCGCAGAGGGTGACCAGGCCTCCAGCCAGCCAGACCGTCAGGAGCAGACCGGGTGAGGGGAGACCTGCGGCGATGAGCCCGGGCGTCATGAAGATCCCCGAGCCAACCACGGCGCCGATGACGAGGAAGGATGTATCCAGCAGGCCGAGCCGCCTTAGAAACCCCGGTCTCGATGCGTCTTCAATGGCCATGGTCATCGCGTCCCACATTGTACGCAAAATCTCGTTCGGTTCCAACCTGCAAAATTGAATCGCGGAACATTTCTCCAAAACGGAAGGGGCGGACACGTAATTTATTTATAATCAACACGTTATAATATATGCCCGTATTTATCTTATAATCTGTTACTTAAGGGGAGAGCTTTATAGGCTATTCACATTCTGCGTCCACGTCCGGTTGAATGCTTCGCATCTCTTCGAGATCGTTTTGAACCTACAAAAAAACCTCCGCGCATTTTCTGACCCGAGAACTGGATGGATCTGCGCGCCTGTACTGCCAGGAACAAATCCCGCATACTTATCCAGACCGGTCGGCTTTCCTATCCAATGTTTTTAGGAACGCTCGCTGGCCGCGCGTAACCGCGCTGATCTTCTTATAAAATAGCGATTATCCAGATAATAATAAACGAGTTACGTAGAATGTCGGCGTGCCGACATTGCCTGTTCCTGATTTAGAAATCGGTCCGGCTGCTATTATTAAAGAGGGGATCTCGATGGGATCGAGGTCTTCTCCTCGTCAATAAAAAACTATTTTGTGCATTCTTTCAAAATATGTTCTGCTCCTATTGCTTTTTGTCATCCCAAGGACTATAAAATATTCTTATTCAGGCATTCGTCCTTGGAGGGAGAGAAGCCTCTTGATCATAGCGATAACGAATCAGAAGGGCGGGGTCGGAAAGACGACCACGTCGGTCAATGTCGCATCAGCCATCGCCTTGATGGGGAAAAAAGTGCTTCTGCTGGACATGGACCCGCAGGCCCACAGCACCATCTCGACGGTCACTAACCCCGAAAAATATGAAAAATCTCTCTACGACATCCTGATGACCAAGACCGAGAGACTTGAGGACATCATCGTCCGGTCGAACATCCCCGGCCTGGACATGGCCATCACCAAGATCTCAATGGCCAAGCTCGAGCCGTCGCTGGCCGGCGAATTCGACGGTCATTTCCGCCTCAAGGACGCGCTGGAACAGATCCGGGGCAAGTACCAGTACATCTTCATCGACACTCCTCCCACGCTAGGCCTGATCACTTTGAACGCCCTGGTCGCGGCGAACTACATTCTCATACCCATCCAGTCCTCTTATCTCTGCCTGGAGGGAACGGACGACCTGCTCGAGACGATCGAGAAAGTCAAGCGTATCGCCAATCCCAACCTCAAGGTCCTGGGCGTGTTGATAACCCTTTTCGACAAGCGGACGAACCTGGCCCGGGACGTCGTCGAGAGGATCAAGAAAGTCTTTGGCGCCAAGGTTTTCAAGACCTTCATTTCGAAGAGCGTCAAGCTTGAGGAAAGCCCGGCTTACAAAGAATCGATATTCACCTATGCACCCAATTCCATCGGGGCGGAGCAATATCAGAAAGTCGCCGAGGAGATAATGCATCGTGCAAAAAACTAAAAGATCCGGCCTGCCTGAAACGGTTGGGATGAAACACGATGGCCATTTCGTCGATCTGATCTCCGCGAGGTCGCTCGGGCCAAGGATCCGTATGATCCCTCTCGAGAAAATCGACCCGAATCCCCATCAGGCCCGATGTGAGCTCGGCAATATCGGGGAGCTCCAGGACTCGATCAAGAGCAAAGGCATCCTGGAGCCCATCCTCGTCCGGGCCAAGGGCAGCCGGTTCGAGATCATCGCCGGCGAGCGCCGCTTCATAGCTTCCAAGAACATCGGCTTCAAGGATTTGCCCTGCATTGAAATGGACGTCGAGGACAACGAGGCCATGGAGATCGCCCTAATCGAGAACCTCCAGCGCAAGGACCTCGACATTTTCGAGGAGGCCGACGGGCTTCAGGCCCTGGCCGACATCCATCAGTACCACCATCAGCAGATCTCGGAAAAAATCGGCAAGGCCCGGTCGACGATAACCGAGATTCTGTCCATAGCCCGGATACCCAAGAATGTCCGGGACATCATCCGGGAGACCGGGGTCTTCAGCCGGTCGACCATCATCGAGATAGCCAAGCAGAAATCGGAAGAGGATATGCTCAAGCTGGCCCGGGAGATCGTCGACCGGCGCCTGACCCGCGAGGATACGCGCGATTTGGCCAAGTATCTCAAGGGGAAGACCAAGAAACCAAAGTATTACGTCTATAATTTCGTCCCCGAGGACACCGACAAGTTCCGGCTGAGGCTTGAATTCAAGAAACAGACGGTTTCGAAGCAGGAAATCATCGCAGTCCTTGAGGAAATCATCGACCAAATCAGAAAAAAGGACCAGGTTCCGGACCTCAAAGGGTAAATATTACGCTTGCCTTCGAAGCCTCTTTTTGCCCTTCGATATTAGTTGACATAATAACTCTTATGCGACTCAGCTTATATTTCCGCCCCATCTCTTTTCTTATCAATAAGATCTATTTCTCCACATCCTGTGGATAAGCCCATGGCCCAGGACTTGGGCATCTGTGGAAATATCCCCGCTCTCTCGGCTTCCTGCAGGTCGACCCCTTCATGGGATCGCGAAGATATGACAAATTATAAACTGCTTTCTTGGCCGATTGCCTTCCCCGGGCCGTTCTCAAAAATAGGCTTCGGGCTGCTTTGCGCCAGCTCTATTTCCTTCGGCGCAGTCCCGCCACTTCAGGCTTCCTTCCGGAGTGTGACGCCGTAGCGGCTGTCCGCGTTCTCTGGTCATCGACCGCCGCTGTCAGCGAGATTCTCCTTCATTTCCCATTTTTACGGGCTTGTCCCCCGCCGCCAGATCTCCTAACGATTATTTCGCCAGGCGAGGCACCGGCCGGGCGTTCTTGGCACTCTATGTCTATATCTTATTTATAAACAATCATATACGAGTGCCGATTAGTCTATCTATATGACATTATATAGGTTACGAATCCGCTTCGTCTTTCTGGCGCGCAATTTCGCCGGCCGTGGCGTACGGATGAGAATACCGCTCATTCTGTCTATAATATTTGACATACAGAATGTCGCGGAGTGATTATAACCGACAGATATTTAATAAAGTACGTAGATAGACTGCCTTTTGGCCACGTCCTGTGGGGATTTTTCGGGAACGGGGTCGTCCGCCAGGACCGGGCGTCCGGGGTCAGCCGGCCAGGGCGAATTCGACGGCCGCAGCAGCGTGCAGGGCGGTCGTATCGAAGACCGGGATGGGGCTGTCAGCGCCCTTGATCAATAATGGAATCTCGGTGCAGCCAAGTATGACGCCCTGCGCCCCTCGGCGTTCGAGTTCCCGTATGACCGCGGCATAGGCCTGCCGCGATTCCTCGCGGATAGTCCCGTACGCGAGTTCCCGGTAGATGATGTCGTGGATCGTTGTCCGGCCGGGCTCCTCGGGGACGAGGACCTTCAAGCCGTGCGCTTTTTCGAGCCGGCCGCGGTAGAAGTCCAATTCCATCGTGTACCGGGTGCCCAGCAGACCGACCGTCGCCAGCCCTTTTTTCGTGATCGCGCCGGCGGTCGCGTCGGCGATGTGGATGAGCGGGATCTTCACGGCTTCTGTGATGTCATCGGCGAGCCTGTGCATGGTGTTCGCACAAATGACCAAGCCTTCCGCCCCGGCCGCCTCCAGACGGCGGGCCCACTCGCCCATGAGCTTCCCCATCCCGGCCCAGTCACCCCTCCCCTGCATGTCTTCGACCGGCTCGAAGTCGATCGACAGAAGCAGCAGATCGGCCGAGTGGGAGCCCCCCAGCCTCTCCTGGACGCCCGCGTTTATGAGCCGGTAGTAGTCGACGGTCGAATGCCAGGTCATGCCTCCGATGAGGCCCAAGGTTCTCACGGCGAGGACCCTTACATGCCCTTGCTCATGGCGTTGAGGAAGTCCTGGTTGACCTTGGTCTTGCTGAGCTTGTCGATGAGCAGCTCGACGGCCTCGACCTCGTTCATCTGGCTGAGGACCTTGCGCAGGATCCAGATCCGGTTGAGGTCGAGTTCCTCGATGAGGAGCTCTTCCTTCCGCGTGCCGGAGCGACTGATGTCGATGGCCGGGAAGATCCTCTTGTCGACGAGCCGACGGTCAAGATTGATCTCCATGTTGCCCGTGCCCTTGAACTCCTCGAAGATGACCTCGTCCATCCGGCTGCCCGTATCGACCAGGGCCGTAGCCAGGATGGTCAGACTGCCGCCCTCCTCGATCTTGCGGGCTGACCCGAAGAACTTCTTGGGCTTGTGCAGGGCGTTGGCGTCGATGCCGCCCGAGAGAACTTTGCCCGAGGGCGGGACGATGGCGTTGTGGGCCCTGGCCAGGCGGGTGATCGAGTCGAGGAGGATGACGACGTCCCGCTTGATCTCGACGAGGCGCTTGGCCTTCTCCAGGACGATGTTGGCGACCTGGGCGTTGCGCGTCGGCGGCTCGTCGAAGGTCGAAGCGACGACCTCGGCGTTGACGCTGCGTTTGAAATCCGTGACTTCCTCGGGCCGCTCGGCGATGAGCAGGACGATGAGGAAGATCTCCGGGTGGTTCTTCTCGATGGACTTGGCGATCGTCTTGAGGATGGTCGTCTTGCCGGCCCGCGGCGGCGAGACGATCAGGCCGCGCTGGCCCTTGCCGATGGGGGTCAGAAGCTCCATGACCCGGGCGTTCATGTTCTTCGGGTTGCCGTCCTGGAGCTTGATCATTTCGAAGGGGTAGAGCGGCGTCAGGCTCTCGAAGTGGATGTTCCGCCGTTCCTCGATGATGACGTCGGGGTGCATGAAGTTGACGGCCTCGATCCTGATCAGGGCGAAGTACTTCTCGCCGTTTTTGGGGGCCCGGACGACGCCCGAGATCGTATCGCCGGTCCGGAGCTGGAACTTCCGGATCTGCGACGGCGAGACGTAGATGTCGTCCTGGCTGGGCAGGTAGCTGAATTCCGGGGCCCGCAGGAAGCCGAAGCCGTCCTCCAGGCATTCGAGGACGCCTTCCGAGAACAGCAGTCCCTGTTTCTTGGCCTGAGCCTCCAGGATCTTGAAGATCAGGTGGTGCTTGTTGGTATCTTCGACCTCCTGATCCTCCATGCCCATGCCCGAAGCGACCTTCTTCAGGGCCGCGACGTCCTTCCCCTCGAGGTCAACAAGGTTGTACTCCTTGTTAGGGTTCGTTTCGGTATCGTTCTTTTTAGTCACCATGTGTGGCTTTTCTCCCAAGATGGATTGGCGATATAGGTTAATCGGTCAAAACGGATTCAGTTGGTCAGGGGCGGCTCCTTGGCCGCTTCGTCCTCCGCCTTGCGGGCCAGCCGCTCCGCCTCGGCGGCGGGCGCCTTCTTGTCCCGGGCCTCGGCGGGTTTCTTCGGCAGTTCGCGGGTCAGGGCGACCTTCAGGACGTCGTCCATCGTCTCGACGAGATGGATGGTCATTCCCGTCTTGATGGCCTTGGGGAGGTCCTTCAGGTCGGGCCGGTTGTCGAGGGGAAGAATGGCCTCGCGGATGCCTTCCCGGTAGGCCGCCAGGAGCTTTTCCTTGATCCCGCCTACGGGCAGAACCTTGCCCTTCAGCGTGATCTCGCCGCTCATGGCCACTTTCTTGCTCACCGGGATGTCGGTCAGGAGGGA
Organism: Candidatus Aminicenantia bacterium; assembly: GCA_041479905.1. GTDB lineage: Bacteria > Acidobacteriota > Aminicenantia > Aminicenantales > Saccharicenantaceae > RBG-16-66-30. The sequence continues at coordinate 827 of JBGOYY010000105.1, read as the reverse complement.
GATGATGGCGGTGGCGATGGTGATCCCCGCCGAGGGGCCTTCTTTTGGCGTCGCTCCCTCGGGCACGTGGATGTGAATGTCGGAATTCCGGTGGAGGTCCCGGGCGATGTCGAGCTCATAGATCTTCCCCCGGACAAAGGAGAAAGCGGCCTGGGCGGACTCCTGCATGATCTCGCCGAGCTGGCCGGTCAGGGTGAAATTTCCCTTGCCGTGGATCTTCGTCGCCTCGAACCTCAGGAGTTCCCCGCCGAATTCCGTCCAGGCCATGCCCGTGCCGACCCCGACCTCGTCGTTCTTGTCGAACTCGGACCGGCGGAACTTGGGAACGCCCAGGTACCCCTCGAGGTTCTTGGGCGTGATCTTCTCCTTGTGGTCCTTGCCCTGCTCGACGACCCGCTTGACGATCTTGCGGCAGATCGTGGTGAGCTCCCGTTCAAGGTTCCGGACGCCGGCCTCGCGGGTGTAGCCGCGGATGAGCTTGAGCAGGGCCTGGTCGGTAATCTTGATGTTCTCCTCGGTCAGCCCGTGGGCGGACCTCTGTTTGGGCAGGAGGAAGCGCTTGGCTATCTCGACCTTCTCGTCCTCCATGTAGCCCGGGATGCGGATGATCTCCATCCGGTCGATCAGAGGCTTGGGGATGGGGTCGACCATGTTGGCCGTGACGATGAACATGACATGGGACAGGTCGAAATCGGTGTCGATGTAATGGTCGAGGAAGGTGCTGTTCTGCTCCGGGTCGAGGACCTCCATCAGGGCCGAGGCCGGATCGCCCCGGAAATCCATGCTCATTTTGTCCACTTCGTCCAGGAGGAAGACCGGGTTGCGGG
>JBGOYY010000104.1:0-6986 GCA_041479905.1 Candidatus Aminicenantia bacterium | reverse complement strand
TGAGAAGAAGCGCAAGGGACTTGTCCAGGTCGATCCCTACAAAAAGCTCGGTCCTTCTTCGGTATCATTTTTGGTGATGCAATGACCGCAGCTTCGGTAACATGGTTATATGAGTTGACACGACGTCGGCAGGTCCAGGGATTTCCTCTCGAATTCGGCCCAATCGACGGAAAAAACGGGGGATTTCCGGCCGCTTTTGACGATGTCCTTGTATCGCCGGGAATCGAAATACTCCTTGAGGGGCCGGGTCATGGGGTAGAGCTGTTCTTCGGCCGCCCACTCGTAGACCGTGCCCTCCTCGCGCCTCAGGCAGTTCAGGTGGACGACCCAGGCCAGCTGTTTGAAGGGCATGTGGCTGAAGGACCGGCGGATGGCCAGGACCTCCGCCTCCTTGCGGGGGTTCCAGAAGTGGAAATAGCGTGAAAAAAGGACGGCGTTGTGGAAATAGGCCGGGAAGGCCAAGAGGCAGTCCTTGCGCGTCAGACGGGCGAGGTAGAGGAACAGGTCCAGGATCCTCGTCCTCATGCTCAGCCCGGGACGGGTCTGTCCGGGCAGGGGCGTGAACTGCTCGCCGAACTTCACGAGCGGGTTCTGGAGAGTCAGCCACTCGAAGGCCAAGGCCTTCTGAGGCGGCAGGGGAACGGGCCCGTCGGGAAGCTCCTTGGGGACGAACTCGGTTTCCTTGACCTTGACGTCGACGATGAGGGTCTCGGGCCCGGGCTCGCGCAGATAGATCTGAAGCCTTTGGAGCGGGTATTCGGACGAATCGATCTCGTAGGCGAGCGGCCAGAGGAAGCGCTTGCGCGCTTCCTTGAGAAAGCCCTTCTTGTTGAGGACGGCCAGGACCTCGCTGAGGGAATAGCGGCCGAGGAAAAGGGAGCTGCCCTTCTTCGAGGCGAGCTCGGTGAAGATCTCGCGCTCGTCGACGAGCGGGGTCTCCTTCCAGAACGGGACCGCTTTGCTCTCCGATCTTTTCATGGCCGGGTCTCCGTGTCCTTTCGCCGGGGTTTCCCCATTTTAGGTGAACGCGGCGCGGCAGGCAAGCCCGTTTCCGCCGGTTCCGCGGCGGCGCCGGCACGCCCGGGACGGGGCTCTTCCCCGGACTCCCCCGCCGGCGGGACGAACAGGCAGAGGATGTCGTCCCCGAGGGCCACCCGCCGCTCGAGCTTGAAATCCCCGAGCTTGGGCTTGATCTTGAAGTAGTGGCGGAGGACGATGAGTCCGCCCGGCTTGAGAATGCCGCGCTTGCGGATGACCCTGAGCGGGTTCCTCTCTTCGAGGAGCTGGTAGGGGGGGTCGAGGAAGATGAGGTCGAAGCGGACGCCCTTCTTGGCCAGGTCGATGACGGCCCGGTTGAACTCCCGGTGGAGGACGACGGCCTTCTCTTCCGCCCCGCACTTGGCGACGTTCAGCCGGATGGCTTTCACCGAGGGATAGAACTCGTCGACGAAGACGACCCGGTCGGCGCCCCGGCTCAGGGCCTCGAGGCCGACCGAGCCCGTCCCGGAGAAGCCGTCCAGGCAGACGCTCCCTTTGAGCCGGTCACGGACGATGCTGAACAGGGCCCCCTTGACCTTGTCCTGCATGGGCCGGACCGACGGGCTGGGGACCATCTTCAGCCGCCGGCCCTTGTAGCTGCCGGTGATGATGCGGATCATGGCGCTCCCTTTCTCATCCTTTCCTAGTAATAGACGACGACTTGGCCAGCCCGGGATTCGAGTTTCCGGACTCCCGGCGGCAGGTCGTACCAGTCCTCGAGGCTCGTCGGCTCGACGCCCTGCAGGCGGGAGACGACGCCGATGATAACGTCGACGACGGCCGGCGCGATCGGCTGGGCGCCGAGGAAGAGCTTATCCATGGAGATCTTGATCTTGCCGTCACGGCTCTCGATGCCGGCCGAGAACAACAGGTCCTGCCGCTTCGGGAGCAGGCCGGAGGACTGCCGGTCGCCGAGGTCGATCGTGATCCGCCCTTCGATGTGATCGTCCGCCAGCAGCTTGAACTCCGCGGCCTTGATGAAGGGTTCGTTCTCGTCGTCGAGGCGGCAGACGATGTAGGCGTTGAACTCGGCCTCGGTGAACGTCAAGCTGCGGCGGTCCGCGGCGGGCCGGCCCCGTTCCGTCTCGATCCTTTTCAGGGCGTCCAGGATCCCGGCCGCTTTGGCCCGGACCTCCGGCCGCACCTCGGCCGTAACGCCCGGCAGGGCGAAGAGAAGCGTCGCTAGCGCCAGAACGGCTATTTTTCTCATGGCGGTCAGGCGTCCGCTCCCATGTTAGCAGATTAGGGGAGCCGAGAAAACAGGAGGGGGATAGGAAGGCGGAAAGAGGTGGGGATCAGAAGTGGGAGAGCGTGCCGTCCTTTTTGGCCTTGTGGACGGCCAGCCGGAAAGCGAGAAGGCTCGCCGGCAGGAGGATGATGTTGAACACCGCCAGGGCGGCGATGTCCGGCAGGACCTCGGCGAAGCCGACCGAGGCGAGGAGGCTTTTTCTCATGCCGTCGAGCGCGTAGGTCACGGGCAGGAGGCTCGAGACCCAGCGGATCCAGGGCGGGAGAAGCGCGACGGGAAAGACGACCCCCCCGAGCAGTCCGGAGACGGTCCCGAGGATCCAGCCGAAGGGGTTGCCGGTCTTGTAAACCAGGATGAAGCTCGCCGAGAGCACGCCGACGCCGAGGAAGCAGAGGACCGTCAGGACGCCGACGCAGAGGACGCCCGGCCCGTTGACCCGGCCGAGGATCATGCCGAAAAAGGCCAGGGCCACGCCGAGGTGGAGGAGCGTCCGAAAAACCTGGAGAAGGAGGGAGTAGAGCGACGAGCCGAAGAGGACGGTCGGGATCGAGGCCGGGGTGACGAGAAGGGCCTCGAGCGTCCCCGAGACCTGGGCGCTGCGGACGACGGCCGACAGGCCTTCCTGGAACATCCCGAGGAGGCTCGAGAAGGCGACGCCGACGACGGCGAAGGAAAAATAGTCTCCGCCGAAGGGCCCCAGGGACGGCGTCCCCGGCGGGACGAGCTTGGCCACGAAATAGAACGTCGCCGAGGACAGGAGGATGCCGACGAAGGACGAGACGAACGAGAACTTGTAAGTCAGAGCTTCCCGAAAATCACGGCGGAGGAAGGCGGAAAGCCGGCCCGGCAGGAGCGCCGTCGTCCTCAACCCGCCGCTCATCGGCTCACCGGGGGATCGCCGACGGCCTTCTCGTAGACCTGGCGCAGGGACGTCCGGCCTTCGCCGGTGAGGGACGCGACCGTGCCTTGCAGCCGGATCCGGCCGCGGCCGATGACGGCGATCTCGTGGGCGAATTCGGCGGCCTCGGCGAGGTCGTGCGTGGCCCAGAAAACGGTTTTCCCCTCGCCCTCGACGAGCTCGCCGCGGAGGAACGACCCGATCCTGTCTGCGGCCTGCGGGTCGAGGGACCGCGTCGGCTCGTCGACGAGGAGGATGGACGCGTCCGCGAGCAGGGCCCGGGCGAAGGCCAGCATCTGACGCATCCCCGTCGAATAGGCGTTGAAGCGCAGGTCGGCCGCGGCCTCGAGCCGGGTCAGGCGCAGAACCTCGTCGATCCTGCGGTCGCGGGCCGGTCCGCGGAGTCCGTAGAGCGCGCCGAAGAATTCGAGGTTCTGCCGGCCGGTCAGCCGCCAGTAGAAGCTGCGCTCGTCGTTGATGGCGTAGCCGACGGCGTTCTTCACCGGGCCCGGGTGCCGTTCGACGTCGTGCCCGTCGACGCTCGCCCGCCCGCCGTCCGGCAGGACGAGGGTGGCCAGGATCTTGATCAGGGTCGTCTTGCCCGCGCCGTTCGGGCCGAGAAGGCAGAACGCGCGGCCGCGCTCGACACGGAGGTCGAGGCCGTCGAGGGCGGTCGTCGTCCGCCTTTCGAAGGGCCTGCGGACGAGGTCCCGGAAACCCCGGACAACGGGATACCTCTTGACCAGGTTTTCGGCGAGGATGGCCGGGGTCGGGTTCATGGATCCGCCGTGAAACGCTTGGCGGCCGTGAGGACCGGCCGCAGGATCCGGTCGAGGTAACGGCCGTAGAGCCGCAGCGAATTCGGGGGCAGGCCGCAGGTCACGGCCAGCCAGGACCGCGGCGGGAACAGGATGCCCCGCAGGGTCCGCACGGCGAGGCCCGGGCTCTTCCGCTCCCAGAGCGAGAAAAGCGAGGGCATGTAATAAGGCCATGCCGGCGCCGCGCGCCGGGCGGCCGTTGCGGCCTCGGGCCAGAGGATACGCAGCCCAGCTCTCTCGAGAGGCCCCGGCAGCAACTCGGCCAGGGGACCCGGAGGGACCGTCCCCGGCCAGAGCGAATTGACCAGATGGAGGCCGTAAAACACGGGCCCCTTGATCCGTTCAGCCTGGGAGATCTTCAAGACCCGATCCCAGTCGAGCCCCGGACGCGAAGCCAGTTCGGCGATGTCCGAGAGCCAGACGAGCCGCTGGTAGGAGTGCTGCTGGGCGTGGATGCAGAGATAGCACAGCTCGTGCTCGGCCGGCAGGACCATGGCCGCGGTCCCGCGCACGCTCAGCCGGCCGGCCGAGGACCAGAGACCATCTTCCTCACGGTTCCGGAAATGGAGCCCGAGCGGGGTGAAATGGAATTCCAGGAATAGAGAGTCCTTGCGGTAATAAGGAGAATAGGCCCAGTCGAGCGGCAGGTCCGCCGCGGCGGGGCCCCCGCCCGAGTCGGCCGCTTCCGTGTAGCCGATGCCGCCGAGGATCTTTTTCAGGGCGGGCCAGTCGGAGGGATGGACGATGAAGTCCACGTCCCAAAAGGGGCGCAGGGCGGGTTCGGGGTAAATGTCGAGGGCCAGCCGCCCGCCCTTGGTCAGCGCGGCCCTCAGTCCCGCCCTGCGGACGGATTCCAGGAAAAGTTCGAGCTCTCGATAGACCTGGGTCGTGCGGGCCAGGTTCCGCAAAAAGGAGCGCCGGAGGGTTTCCAGGACGGCGGCCGGCACGGCTCCGGGATTGTCCCGGAGGTTCCAGTAAAGAAGAGGAAGGATGCCCTCTTCCTCGGCCTTGCCGAGCGCCCCGTCCCAATCCCGGATGGAGCCGGCGAGACGGAGGACTTCCTCCCTTGCTCCGAGGCCCGGGGCCGGGCGGGAGCAGAGAACGAAAAGACGGGCAAGGGAATATTCGCTCAAGGAGTGTACCCCGCGGGGGGACCGTCGATCATCAGGAAAAACGGTTCGCGGTCATTATTTGATTTTGAACTGGGAAACCGGTTCCTCTTCGTAGATGGCGACGAGGGGCGTCGCCCCGGCCACGATCGCGGCGATGCCGAGCGGGGCCAGGAAAAAGGGCGGGACGCCGCGCTTGCAGACGACGTAGACGAAATCCCCGGGCTCACAGGCCTTCGACGTCCGGAGATTGGCGTTGTAGCCGGAGAGGACACGCTTGACCTTGAGCCCATAGGCCTTCAACCCCCGGGTATCCATGTAGAAGTCCGTGGCCTGGCCCTTGACGTGGATGCGGTCCTCGGCCTGGAGGAGCCCGATCTCGACGAGGACCTCGGCTACCTTCGTCTCGGGCGTGTACTTCACGACCTTCCCGATATAGGCCTCGCCCTTTTCCCGCTGTTCCTTGATGACAGCCGCGGCCGCCGAGGCGGCGGCGGGGTCATAGACATTCAGGGCGATCGAGATCTTGGACGTCTTGTCGGCCATGACGCCGAAGAAATCCTGGGAGTTATAACTGCCCTTGTCGGATCTCACTCCGAGGGCGTACAGCCCCGCCCCGAGGCCCTGGAACTTGAACGCGCCCAGCGCGTCGGACTTCGGGCTCTCGGCGACGGTTCCCGTCGTCAGGTTTTTGACCATGACGACCGCCCCCTCGACGGGGGTCGAACCGTCCTGCGCATAGATGAACCCGATCAGATTTCCCTTCCCTGCTTCCTGGGGACGCAGGGTCGAAGGGAATAGGACGAGGATCAGCGCTAGCGCCGACCCCCATGAGAGAACGACCTTGGCACCTCGCCTCATGGGCTTCCTCCTTGGCGATGAATATGATAGGCGTCTTGTCCGGGGCTTGTCAAGCCCCGTAAATGTTTGTAATTATGTAAGGTAGGCCTTTTTTCCCGGCCATTTACCCTAACGGGCCGGGACAGGGTTTACCAGTCCCGGTCCCCGCAGGTCTGGGGCCCCTTCTATTATTGACCCTAGCGGACCGGGAAGATGTCCTGGGTGATCCCGGCCAGGGCGACGGAGTCGCTGATGGCGGCTATCTCGAGGGAATTCCCTCCCGGCCGGGGCGAGGCCGGGAAACTCGCCGACCCGGCGTCAGTGGTACCTTCCCAGACGACCCGGCCGTTGAAGAAAACGGCGACGAGAGGAGTGCGGCCGGCCGCCCCGGGCGCGAATTCGACGCGGATCGTCCGCGGCCGGCCGTCGGTGACCAGGACCTCCTCGAAGGATTCCCCCTTCCGGAGGAGCCGGCCGCCGAGGTCGATCGTCCCGGGCGTGACCAGGCGGTCGATCGTCCGCCGGGTTTCGGCGGCCTTATCCTCGTCGTTCAGGCGGTCATAGCATCTCTCGACGCCCAGGAGGATACCGAGGTTCTCCGGCTCGATCTCCAGGGCCATCCGGAAATAGTTCTCCGCTTCGTAGACGTAATCGAGCTTGAGGTAGGATTCGCCGATCAAGCCGAGGACACGGACGTAGCTCGCCTTTCCGGACGGAGAGATGACGAGAGAGCTCGAAGCCAGGAGATCGCCGACCCGGACGATGTCCCGGTAGCGGTTCTGCTGGAAATCGAGGGCCATCCGGAAGGCCAGCGTCTGGAGGTCCTTCGCCGGGGAAGCCGCGGTCGGGCCCTCACCGAGGAGGCCCCGCTCCTTGATGAAAGCCTCGAACTCGCCCAGGACCGTGAACTGGTCTTCGAGTTCGAGATAGGCGGCGATCGTGCCGTCGGCGTCGGCCAGGGAACGCGTTTCCTCGATGCGGTTCATGGCCAGGAGACGGCGGGCCAACTTGCGGACCTCGGCGTATTCCCGGGG
>JBGOYY010000103.1:0-7259 GCA_041479905.1 Candidatus Aminicenantia bacterium | reverse complement strand
GTCTTCAGCACGGGCTTCCAGGTCAACCTCGGCACCATCCCGGCCGTCATGGACCGCGACGACATCGTCATCACCGACCAGGAGGTCCACGCCAGCATCATCGACGGCGTCCGGATGGCCAAGGTCTTGAAAAACGTCCAGACCCGCTATTACCGGCATAACGACATGGCCGACCTGGAAGAGGTCATGAAATCCCTGCCGCCCGACCCGGCGAAACTCGTCATCGTCGACGGCGTCTTCAGCATGGGCGGCGACATCGCCAAGCTGCCCGGGATCATCCCCATCTGCAAGAAATACGGCGCCCGGCTCATGGTCGACGACGCCCACTCCCTGGGGGTCCTCGGCGGCGGCCGGGGCACCGGGCATCACTTCGGCTGCCAGAAAGACGTGGACCTGGTCATGGGCACGTTCAGCAAATCCCTGGCCTCGGTCGGCGGGTTCATCGCCGGCCCCAAGGAGGCCGTCCACTGGATCCAGATGTTCGCCCGGCCGTTCATCTTCAGCGCCAGCCTGCCCCCGTCCAACGTGGCCACGGTCCTCGCCTGCCTGGACATCCTGGAGAAGGAGCCGGAGCGCGTCGAGCGGGTCAACAAGATCGGCGAACGGATGAGGACCGAGCTCAAGGCCATGGGCTACAACATCGGCGAGTCCGAAACGCCCATCATCCCCATCATCATCGGCGACATGATGAAGACGATGCAGGCCTGGAAGGTCTTCTACGAGGCCGGGATCTACACCAACGTGGCCCTGCCCCCGGCCGTCCCGCCCGAGTTGGCCCTTCTCCGCACGAGCTACATGGCCACCCACACCGACAAGCAGATCGACCGGGTCCTCGAAGTCTTCCGGAAAGTGAAAGACCTCGTTCACATCGACGCCTGAAGCCGACTCCTCGTCCGCTGGCCTCCGCCCACCCCTCCCTGGAGTCGCGTCCCGAGCTATGCTATGTTCGTCGTCATCGGGACGCCTTAACATTTTCGCCCGGGCCGGGGTATAACCATGCGGATGAACGAAACGGAGAAGGAGCTCGTGGCGATGGTTCTATCCGGCCGCACCGAGGCGTTCGAGCCGCTGGTCACCCCGTACCGGCGGCCGCTCCTCACCCTGGCCTACAGACTGACCCGCAACCGGGAGGAGGCCCTGGAAGTCGCGCAGGAAGCGCTCCTCCGCGCCTTCCGCTCTCTCTCCCGCTACGACGTCTCCCGGAGCTTCAGGAACTGGCTCTTTCAGATCGCGGCCAACGAGGCCCGCGACAGGTTCAAGAAGAGGACGCACGAGCGGGCGGCGCTCGAGAACGCCGTCCATGGGGCCACGGGTTCCGCAAATTCGGAGGCCGGCCGGGAACGCCAAGAAATCCGGTCCGATATCCTGACGTGTCTCGCGGTGCTCGGCCCCCGGGAGCGGGAGGTTTTCGTCCTGAGGGACCTCGAGGAGCTCGATATCAAGGAAACGGCCAGGGCCCTGGGCTGTTCGAGCATCTCGGTGCGCGTGAACCTTTCATCGGCCCGGCGGAAACTCCGCGCCGCGATCCGGGCCAATTTTCCTCACCTGGAGGAAGGACGATGACTTGCCGAAAAGCGAAGAAGCTCATTCCCCTCTACGCCGGGGACGACCTTCGGCCGCGGCTGGGGGCGGCGGTCCGGGCTCACGTCGATTCGTGCCCGGCGTGCCGGAAAGAACTCGGCGAATACGGGCAGGCTTTGACGCGGCTCAAAACGGCGGCAAAGGCCGAGAGCATTTCCGACTGGAGCGAAGGCGAATGGCGGGCCCTCGCCGTCCGGTTCAAACCGGCGGCTCCCGCGACGAGGCGGCCCGCGTTCCTCGCCCGGACGCGATGGGCCGCCGCCTCGGTCCTAGGCGCGTTTCTCGGCCTGGCCGTCCTGTCCCTCGTCTTCAAGGACGGGAATTTTGGGCCGCGGGGGATATCGCCGGCGGGCGAACCATCCGTCGTTTCACTCACCCTGGTATCACAGGAAACCGGACTCCAAGTCGTCTGGTTCCTCGACAAGAATTTCGAATGGAAAGGAGACGAAAATTGAAAAAAGGAATTCTCGCGATCGTGATGCTGGCTTTCACCCTGTCGATCGCCGGTCCGGTTCTGGCCGATGGAACCGCGCAGGACCAGAAGGCCGAGACGAAGATCTTGCGCAAGGAGATCGTCAGGCTCAAGTACGTCCGGGCCGATATTATCCAAAACCTCCTCTACTCGTATGTCAGCCGCGACGGGCGCATCGTGTTCAACCCCAACCTGCCGACGGTTCTCTCGGTCAGCGACACGCCCGAGAACGTCGAGAAGATCCTGGCCGCAGTCCGGGAGCTCGACATCAAGCCGGCGGATGTGCTCTTCACCGTCCAGCTCGTCCTGGGTTCTGAGGCGGACGCGCAAACAGACGCCGAGCTCCAAAGCGATCCCATCGTCAAGGAGCTCCGCAAGCTCCTCCGCTACAAGGGCTACACGCTCCTCGACTCCTCGTTCATCAGGGTCATCAACAGGGAGAGCGCATCGGTCATCCTTGGTCCGAAGGCCGAATTCGAGTTCGTTCTTAAGCCGGACGTGGCCGGGGACGCCAAGGCTCCGGTCATCAAAACCGAGGTCAGGCTGAGGCAGATCATCCGGGCCCTCAAGCGGTCTTTCGCGCCTGATGGGACCGAGACGACCCCTCAGCCTGTCACCAACACCACGACTCTGATCGAGACTTCGCTCAATATCAAATCCGGCGACAGAACGGTCGTCGGCGTATCCAAGCTCGACGGCGGCGACAAGGGGTTGATCCTGATCATCTCCGGCAAGATCGTCGACTGAGCATAGCCGCCCGGTCAGCCGGCGGACGCTTTTTCCAAGCTCTCGAGCCTGGCCAAGATGTTCCGGTAGCCCGGGTTCCAGGCGCGGATCTCCTTGAAGAGGGAGGCGGCCTTCTCCCGGTCGTCGGATTCCTCGTAGATCTCGGCGAGTTCATAGAAGAGGGCGTAATACTGGTCGGTGCCCGGCTTGGCCGCGGCGAGAGCCATCTTCAGCCATTTCTCCGCTTCATCGTGATTCCGCTTCTGCCTGTAGCACTGACTGATCAAACTGTAGCTGTCAATGGCGAGTTCCTTGTCCTTTGCGGCCTGGGTGAGCTCCTCGACGGCTTCTCCTGTGAGGCCCTGCCCCATGAAGGCCAGGCCGAGCTGGTAGTGGGTCTCGGAGGCGTCCCCTTCCACCTTGGCCTGGAGGTCCTTCCGGAATTCGGCGACGATCCCGGAAAGCTCCCGCTCGTACTGCGACGCGTCCCCTTGGAGCTGCTGGGCGTGCGCGGCGGCGAGCAGCCGGAGTTCCTCGACCGCCAGTGCCTTGAGGTCGTAATATTTTTTCTCGCCGGTTTCGGAGCTGACGAAGGGGAGGATGTCCGTTCCGGCGAAGATATCGGCCGTGCTGACCTTCGCGCCTTCGAGGACGTTATCCTTGAACGGGCCCGCGGTCTTCTTGCGGTCCTCGGCCCTCTTGTCTTCGGCCTTTTTTTCCGCGGTCTTTTCCTTGAACTTGGCTTCGAGGACACTGGTCTTCTCGACGCGCCGGCGGATCTCCTCTTCGTCCATGTGGGTCCGGACCTCGTCGAGGACGGCGATCTTCCTCTGGATCTGGGACGCCTCGGGATAACGGAAGCGGAGGTTCTCGAGGAGCCGGCGGGAGATCCGGACGAGACCCTGCTGCATGTAGAGGTCCGCCTGGGCCATGCCCTCCTGGAGGACTTCGAGGTCCTTTTTCGAAAGCTCCGACATATCCTCGAGGACCTCTGCCGCGGGCAGGCCTTTCTCGAGCCGGAGGGCCCGCGCTTCCCGGGCGATGTCGGCGTCGTCGGGCCGGAGCTCCAGGAGCTCCGCGCAGACGGCGACCATCCTGCCCTTGTCTCCCTGCTTCCGGAGCTCGTCCAGGATAGCCCGGTCCACGACCTCGAGCTTCTTCATTTCCTTGTTCGACCGGTAGATCAGGGCCAGGCGTTCCAGCGCGGGCAGGTGGGGCTTCTGGCTCTCCAGGATGAGGCCCAAGAGGCCGATGGCCTTCTCGTCCCTGTGCTTCATGACGAGGTTGTTGATCAGGGGCTCGAAGAGCTCGTAGGCCTGGTCGAGCTTGTCCTTGAGGATCTGGATGCGGCCGAGCTTGATCCGGGCATTGACGTTGAGGGGGTGGCCGGTCACGATCCGGGTGAAGATCTCCTCCGCCTTCTTGGTGTCCCCGGCTTCGAAGTGGATGTTGCCCAGGATGTTGAGGAGCTGGACGCTGTCGGGGATCGATTCGAGCTGCTTTTCGAGGACCTCGATGGCCTTGCCGGCCTGGTTCTGGCGCTTGTAGACGTCGACCAGGTTGACCAGGCTCTTGTTATCCCCCGGCCTCAGGGCCAGGGCCTCGTTGAGGATCTCCTCCGCGGCCTCGAACTGGCCGTGTTCCGCGCGGATCTCGGCGATATCGTTCAACTGCTCCAAGGCGGCGTCGAGGTTGCCGGCGTCCCTGTACAGGCCGGAAAGCGCTTTCCGCGCTTCGAGGTCCTCCCGATCGAGCTTAATGACCTTCTCGAAGATGGCGATGGCGTCCGGGACCTTCTCCGCCCCGACGAGGCCGCCGGCGATGGCCAGGTAGACGTTCTTGGCGTCGGCCAGGAAACCCTGCTGACCGTAGAGCTCGCCGAGCTTGAGGGCGTACTCCACGTTTTCGGGATTGAGCTTGTGGATCTTCTTGTAGATGGCCAGGGCCTGGGAGAAGAGGCCCCGACGTTCGTATTCCTCGGCGACCTTCAGAAAGAACACGACGGCCCGGTCGTTCTGGCGGAGCCGGATGTAGAGGTCGCCGATGATGTTGAGGGTCCCGACGTCTTGGGGGTCGGTGAGCGCGAGCTTCTCGTATTCGGCGATGGCGTCCTTGACCCGGCCGGCCCGGACGTGCTTCTCGGCCTGCTCGATGACCTTGACCCGGTCGCTGCGCGCGCTCATGGCGTTCCGTCCTTATCCGAGCTTGAAAGAGGTCCGGTGGAGTCCGGTCGGCCCCTTATCCTTCAACGAACGGATGTGCTCCTCGGTCCCATAGCCCTTGTTCCTGTCCAGGCCGTAGCCCTCGTAGAGGTCGGCGAAAACCCGCATCAGGCCGTCTCGGAAGACCTTGGCCACGATGGAGGCCGCGGCGATCGACCGGCTCTTCCGGTCTCCTTTCAGGATGCCCATCTGGCGATACATTACATCTTTTATCGGGAACCCGTCAACAAGGAGCATGTCGGGAGCGCTGGGCAGGCTCTCGACCGCCCGGACCATGGCCAAGTGCGTCGCCCGGAGGATGTTCAAGGAATCGATTTCGGCCGCGGAGGCCAGGCCGATCCCCACGCCGGCGGCCTCGCGGAGGATGGCGGTCGCGAGGTTCGCGCGCCGAGCCGGGGAAAGGAGCTTCGAGTCGTCGATGGCGCCGGCCCAGGACGGGGGTCGCCGCAGAAGCCACTCCCGAGGGAGGATGACCGCGGCGGCCGCGACTGGGCCGAACAGGGAGCCGCGGCCGACCTCGTCGACCCCGGCGACGAGCCGAAAACCACCCCGGAAGAGCTTCTTCTCGAGCCTGAGGGTGGCCACGGCCCCCGACGTTACCCCTGGTCCTCTTTGAGCCGGGCGGCCTTGCCCTTGAGATCGCGGAGATAGTACAGCTTGGCCCTGCGGACGTTGGCCTTGCGGACAACCTCGATCTTGCGGATCATCTTGGAATGCGCGGGAAAGACGCGCTCGACGCCGACGCCGAAAGAGACCTTGCGGACCGTGAAGGAGGCCTTCATGCCGGCGCCGCGCTTGCTGATGACGACGCCCTGGAAGATCTGGGTGCGTTCCTTGTCGCCTTCCCGGATGATGACGTGGATCTTGACGGTGTCGCCGACGTTGAAAGGATCGAGGTCCTTCCTCAACTGTTTATCCTCAACCATGTCGACCAGGTTCATTCGCCCTTCCTTTCGTTCGGAATTTCCTCCAGAAGACGCCGGTCCTCCGGGGTAAGTGTTTTATGCGTGACCAGGTCCGGCCGCTGCCGGACCGTCTTTTCGAGAGCCTTTTTCCGCCGCCAGCGCTCGATCCTCTTGTGGTCGCCCGAGAACAGGACCTGGGGGACCTTCAGTCCCCGGAATTCCCGCGGCCTCGTGTATTGGGGGAAATCGAGGATCCCCCCGGCGAAGGAATCGTTCTCCACCGACCCTTCCTTGCCCACGACGCCCGGGATGAAGCGGGCCGCCGCGTCGACGACAACGGCCGCGGCTAGTTCTCCGCCCGACAGAACGTAATCGCCGATCGAGATCTCCCCGTCGGCCAGGTGCTCGACGACCCGCTCATCCACACCTTCGTAGCGTCCGCAGATGAGGATGACCTGGGCATACGAGGCCAGCTCCCGGGCCAGCGCCGTGTCCAAGGGCCGGCCCTGGGGGGAAAGAAGGTAGACCCGGCTCGCGGCGTCCTCGCGGACGGCCTCGACGGCGCGGAAGATCGGCTCGGGCTTCAAGACCATTCCTTCCAGGCCCCCGTAGGGCCGGTCGTCGACCTGCCTGTGCTTGTCCTCGGTGAAATCCCGCAGGTCGTGCACGGCGATCCGGACCGTCTCCCTCTCCAGGGCCCTTTTGACGACCCCCCCCGAAAAGACGCTGGCGAACATCTCGGGGAAGATCGTGATTATATCAAATCTCATTTAACTCCAAAAGGCCGTCCGGAGGGTCGATGAGGATCTCCTTCGCCTCCGGGTCCACCTTCACGCAAATCGTCTCCGTGAAGGGGACGTAAACCTCCCCTTCCCCCCGCCTCACGACGAGGAGGACCTGGCCGCCGGCGGGGAGGATCCCCGCGACCTCTCCGACCTCGGCCCCGTCACGCGTGACCACCCGGCACCCGATGACTTCGAAGTCGTAAAAAAGGCCCCGTTCGAGGCGCCGGAAATCGGCCTCGGCGACAAAAACATCGAGCCCGGCCAGAGCGTCCGCCCCGGCCAGCGTATCGATTCCCTTGAGTTTCAGGAAGTACGCGTTCCGGTCGGGCGTCAGGGATTCGACCGCGAAGGCCTCGAACCCGTCCGCCCGGCGGAGATATATCGTGGCGCAGTCGGACCCGGGAAGCCCTTTTTCGTTGAGCCTGAGCTTGAGATGTCCGTCGCGCCCCTGACTCCTGAGGATCTTCCCCAGAGCGACGAGGTCAGCCTTTTTCAATGATCTCGAGGTTGTATCTCCTCTTGAGCTTCATCCCCGCGGCGCCGAGGAGGATGCGGATCGCGCGCGCCG
>JBGOYY010000102.1:0-7316 GCA_041479905.1 Candidatus Aminicenantia bacterium | reverse complement strand
CGGCCAATCTCATGGAGGCCCTGAAGCTCGGTGGGGCCGACGTCCGGCTGTGCGCGTCCAACCCCCTCAGCACCCAGGACGACATTCCCGCCGCCCTGGTCAAATACCACAAGATCCCCGTCTTCGCAATCAAGGGGGAGGACCACGCGACCTATTACCGCCATATCCTCCAGGCTCTGGACCACGGCCCGGCCATCACTATGGACGACGGGGCAGACCTTGTTTCGGTCACCCATTCCAAGCGGCGGGACCTCCTCCCGGGCATCCTGGCCGGCACGGAAGAGACGACGACGGGCGTCATCCGGCTGAAGAGCATGGCCAGGGACGGCGTCCTCCGCTACCCCATCATCGCCGTCAACGACGCCCAGACGAAACACCTCTTCGACAACCGCTACGGCACCGGCCAGAGCACGCTCGACGGCATCCTCCGGGCGACCAACGTCCTTCTCGCCGGCCTCAAGTTCGTCGTGGCCGGATACGGGATGTGCGGCAAGGGCGTGGCGATGAGGGCCAGCGGCGCCGGCGCCCACGTCATCGTCACCGAGATCAACCCGATCCGGGCCATCGAGGCGGTCATGGACGGCTACGAGGTCATGTCCATGGCCGCGGCGGCGGCGATCGGCGACGTCTTTCTGACCGTCACGGGGAATAAGGCCGTCGTTCGCAAGGAGCATTTCCTGCGCATGAAGGACGGCGCCATCGTGGCCAACGCGGGGCATTTCAACGTCGAGATCGACATCCCGGCCCTGGAAGCCCTGTCCCAGGGGAAAAGGCGGGTCCGCGAATTCGTGGACGAATACACGCTCCGTGACGGGAAGCGGATCCACCTCCTCGGGGAAGGGCGCCTGATCAACTTGGCCGCGGCCGAAGGGCACCCGGCCATGGTCATGGACATGAGCTTCGCCAACCAGGCCTTGAGCGTCCGCTGGCTGCTCGATCGCGGCGAAGGCCTCGACAAGACCGTTTTTCCCGTCCCCCGGGAGATCGACGAGACGATCGCCGCCCTGAAGCTCGCTTCGATGGGCGCCGCGATCGACAAACTGACCGCCGCCCAGAAAAAATACCTGGCCGATTGGCGCGAGGGCACCTGAGCCGGGCCCGCGTCCGGCGGGCGGTCTAGCCCTTGTCCTTGATGATCTTAAGATAACGGTTGATCGTGTCCTTGGTCTCGGCGTCCACGACCTTGCCCGAGATCTTGAGGAAGATCTGCTTGGCCTTGGCGTAATCCCCGTTCTTGAAATAGGCGACGCCCAAGTCGTAGTTGAAGAGGACCTCTTCGGGGACGATCTTCACCGCCGCCTCGTACGAGGTGATGGCCTCGCCGAGGTTGTTACGTTTTTCGAAAATGACCCCCTGGAGGTGGTGGGCCATGGCCAGGCGGGGTTTGATCTGAATGGCTTTCTGGACGTTCTCGAGGGCCTCGTCGAGGCGGTTCTGGAGGACGTAGAGCCGGGCGAGGTTGAAGTAGGGCAATTCCCGGTTCTGGTAGCCCACGTCGAGGAGAGCCGCCTTGAATTCGCCCTCGGCCTTGTCGAGAAGGCTCATTTCCTGGTAAACGGTGCCCAGGTTGTTGCGGGCCTCGGTGAACCGGGGATTGATCTCCAGGCATTTCTGATAGGCCTTGGCCGACTCGTCGAGCCGGCCCTTCATGGAATGGGCGAGGCCAAGGCCGTTCAAGGCGAGATAGTACCGGGTATCCAGGGACAGGGTCTTGACGAAATACTTCACGGCCTCGTCGACGTTGTTCTGGTTGAGGTAGAACAGCCCGAGGTTGTACTGGTAATTGGGATCCTTCTCCCTGTGCCTCTGGATCTTCGCCTGCGACGACGCGCAGAAGGCCAGGGTGGCGCAGATGCTCAGGACCGCTAGGACTTTGGTTCGCATCTCTCTCTTCTCCTTGTTCGAAAAACTTGGGGTATCACTCCGCCCTCAGGGCCCGGGACATCAGCTCCGTCACAGCCTTCTTCGGCGGCTTCCCCCGGTAGAGGACCTGGTAGATCTGTTCGGAAATGGGCATCTCCACCCCCAAGGCCCGGGCGATCCGGCGGGCGGCCAGGGTGGTGTGGACACCCTCAGCCACCATCTTCATCCCGGCCAGGATCTCGTCGAGCGTCCGGCCCTTGCCGAGTTCATGACCGACGCGATGGTTCCGGCTCAGCTCGCCGGTACAGGTCAGCACCAGGTCCCCGATCCCGGCGAGTCCTGAGAAGGTTTCCTTCCTGGCGCCGAGGGAAAGTCCCAGGTTGGTGATCTCGACGAGCCCGCGGGTGATGAGGGCGGCCCTCGAGTTCAAGCCGAACTTCAGCGAATCGACGATTCCGGCCGCGATGGCGATGACGTTTTTCAGCGCGCCGGCGATTTCGACTCCGGTCACATCGCTCGACGTGTAGGCCCGTATGGTCAGGCTGGAAATGAGGTGCTGGACGTCCCGGGCCGTCGCCGGATCGCGCGAGGCGACGACGAGGGCCGTGGGGTGCCCCGCGGCGACCTCCCGGGCGAAGCTCGGCCCGGAAAGGACGGCCAGCCGGGGCCGGACATGGGGCCGGAAGACCTCCTCCATGACCTGGCTCATCCGCATCATGGTCCTCTTGTCGAATCCCTTGGTCAGGCTGACCACGATCTGGTCCTTCCTCAGGCCGGCCGCGACCTTGCCGTAGACGGTCCGACAGAACTGGGACGGGACGGCGACGAAGACGACGTCGCCGAAAGACACCGTTTCCCTGAGGTCGTTGGAAAACCCGACCGCCGCCGGAAAGGCGAACCCGGGCAGAAAGGCGACGTTCTCCCCGGACCTCAAGACCTCCTGATAGATATCTTCTTCCCGGATCCACAAGCGCGTCGGAAGGCCGATCGTTCCGAGATACCTGGCAAAGGCCGAGCCCCAGCTTCCGCCGCCGATGACCGCTGCATTCATGAAGATTTAGCTCCCAGTTTTCGTTCCGTGCCTTTGACAAGGCGTCCGATGTTGCCCCGGTGCTGAAAGACGACCAGGGCGGCTATGGCGAGACTGATGGCGAAGACACTCTTCGGGCCGCCCGAGAGGAGGACGAGGAAGGGAAAAGCGAGGGAACCGACGAGGGAGCCCAGGGATACATGGCGGCTGACGGCGGTGACGACAAGGAAAAGGCCGAGGCCCGCCAGCAGGGGCAGCCAGGCGATCGCGGCGTAGGCCCCGAGGGAGGTCGCGACACCCTTGCCCCCTCTGAACCCGATCGAAAATGGAAAACAATGACCGACGACCGAAAGGAAGCCGCAAAAAGCGGCGAACACGGGGTCGCCGGAATATTTCAGGGCGAAGAAGGCAGGGAGGAAGCCCTTGAGGACGTCGATCGCCGCGACGGGCAAGGCGGTTTTCCACCCCTTGACCCTAAGGACGTTTGTCGCCCCCATGCTCCGGCTCCCGAATTGACGGATGTCCTTGCGCGCGGTCAGCCGGACAAAGAGATAGCCGGTGGGGATGGACCCGACGAGATAGGCGGCGAAGGCGAAGAGGATCCTCATGTCAGCTCATAGTCCGCGAGGACGCGGTATTCCGCGCCCTCCGGGCGAAGCCGGCTTTCGAAGAGCGCGACCCTGTGGACGGTCATCTCCCCCAAACTGTCCCAGCGGTGTTTCCCGAGTTCGAGCATGGCCTCGCGGACCCGGCCCGGCCCCTTGACCCGGCCGAGGGTCAGGTGGGGGTGGAAAGCGCGTTCCTCCCGGGGAAAACCTTCCCGTTCGAGTTCCCGCTCGAGCTCGTCCTGGAAGGCGAGGAGCCCCGTTTCGGGGGCGAATCCCGCCCAGAGGACACTGGGGTTGTGCTCGCCGGGGAAAGCGCCCGTCCCCTCTAGACGGAGAGCGAAAGAGGCATGGCGCCCGGCGACCTCCTGGAGGGTCCTCTTCACGACGGCCGACTTCTCCTCATCGATCTCTCCGAGGAACTTCAAGGTCAGATGCAGGCCATTCGTTTGGGCCCAGCGGAGGTCCGCCCCGGTCGTTTTCAATGCCCGGATGAGATCCTGAAGGGCCGTCTTCAGTCCGGGTTCGAGGTCGATGGCAATGAAGGTCCTCACGAAAGTGCCTTGCCTCTATTATAAAGCTTTTCGGGACCCCTTGATAAGGAATTTTCTCAAAATGTCCAGGGCCTTTTGCGAGGATTGGTAGTTGACCTGGGCGCGGCCTCCGAAGAAAATGTTCCGGGTGACCGCGGCGCCCTTGTCATAGGCCAGGGCAATGTAGACGAGCCCGACGGGCTTGCGGGCCGTCCCGCCGTCGGGGCCGGCGATTCCCGTCACGGACAGGCCGAAATCCGAACGCGATGTTTTCCGGACGCCGACGGCCATGGCCCGGGCCGCGGCGGCGCTGACCGCCCCGTACTTTTCGAGGAGCGACTTGGGCACGCCCAACCGTCTCGTCTTGGCCGCGTTGCTGTAGACGACGGCGGACTCGAGGAAATAGGCCGAGCTTCCCGGAATGCCTGTCAGCCGGTGGCCCAGGAGCCCGCCCGTGCAGGACTCCGCGCAAGCGACCGTTTTTCCTTTATCTTTGAGGAGCGAACCCACGACGGCTTCCAAGTTGTCGCCGTTGCGCGAATAGATCCACGGGGACAGCGACTCCCGGATCTTCTTTTCCAAACCGTCGAGGCTCGTCTCCGCCGCTGCCCGGGAGGCCGCGCCCCGGTAGGTCAGGTGGATCGACAAGTCCCCGGGGCTCGCCAAAGTCGTCACGGAGACGCCGGCCGGGACCGCCGCGTAGACCGGTTTCATCAGGCTTTCCATGGAGGACTCTCCCAACCCGGTGAGCCTTATCGCCCGACGGACCATCAATCCCTTGCCGCCAGCCGCGAGCCGAGGCAGAACGTGGTTTTCGAACATGGGCCGGATCTCCCGGGGCGGCCCGGGGAGCAGGGCGATCCGGTGACGCGCCGTGGCCAGCCACAAACCCGGAGCGGTCCCGTTGGGATTGTCCAGGACCTCCGCTCCCTCGATCACATAACATTGCTTGCGGTTCGAAGGGGGCATGCCCATGCCCCTCCGGCGGAACCGTTCCCGGATGCGGGCGAGGAGGTCCTTCCTGAAGACGAGTCTCAACCCCAGGACCTTAGCTAGAGTTTCCCGGGTCCGGTCGTCTTCCGTCGGGCCGAGACCGCCCATGCACAGGATGAGCCGGGAACGCCCCAGGGCCGTCCGGAAGACCCGGGCGAGGTCGCTTTCGTCGTCGCCGACCACGGTCTTAAAGGAAACGCCCAGTCCGATGCCGTTCAACCCCGCGGTCAAGAAAATGGAATTCGTGTCCTGAAAGTCGGGTGTCAGGAGCTCCGAGCCGACTGCGATGATCTCCGTCTTCATGATCTCCCGAACCTCAGACCCAGAGCAAGACCAGGCGGCTCAGGGCCGCCGCCGCCAAGCCCGCGCCGATGTCGTCGGCCATGATCCCCCAGCCCCCGGGGAGCTTCTCCAGTTTCCGGATCGGCCAGGGCTTGATGATATCAAAAAAGCGGAAGAGAACGAAGGAGACGGCTAGGGGCGCCCATGCGGCGGGCAGGAACGCGAGGGCGAGGAGTTGGCCGCAAACCTCGTCGATCACGATCCGGCCCGGGTCGGGGCGGCCGAGCTCGGCGGCTTGGGCCGCTGAGGCCGCGACCCCGGCGAAGAAGAGGAAGGCCAGCAGGAGGAGATACAGCGGCCAGGCGAGTTCGTGCAGGGCGATCCTGAAAGTCAGGGCCGCGACGGCACTGGCCAGCGTGCCCGGGGCCACCGGGAACAGACCGATGCCGAAGAAAGTCGCCAGGATTTTCGCTACGGTTTTCATGGGACGAGCTTTCCTTCGAGGTCGTAGGCCCCGGCCGAGGCGACCTCGACCTGGACGATGGGGGAGGGAGGGGTGGTCATGCCGGCGGGCAGGTCAAAGCGGACGACGCCGTCGACCTCCGGGGCCTGGAAACGGCCCCGCCCCACCCAAAGGCTGGAATCTCCGGTTTCGGGGCTCTCGACGAGGACCTCCACCTGTCGCCCCAAGTAGCCCTTGTTCCTCTCGAGCGACAAACGGGCCTGAATGTCCATGATCTCGCCGCGGCGCCGTTCCTTTTCTTCCGCTTCGACGTTATCCGGCCGGCCGAAGGCCGCCGTCCCTCTCTCCGGTGAATACGTGAAGACGCCCAGGTGGTCGAAGCAGGCCGTCCGGACGAAGTTCCTCAGACCGGCGAATTCCCTCCGTCCCTCTCCCGGAAAACCGACGATGAGCGACGTCCGGACGGCAGCGCCGGGAAGTTTCGCTCGGATCCGGTCCAGGAGGCGGAGAGCCCGGACTCCATCGAGGCCCCGCTTCATGGCCTTGATCAAACCGGGGTCGGAATGCTGGAAGGGGATATCGAAGTAACGGCAAATTTTCGGGTCGGCCATGATCTCGAGAAGCGGCTCCGTGATCTCCCCGGGATAGCCGTAGAGGAAGCGGACCCAAGCGACGCCTTCCACCCGGACGAGGCGCTCGAGCAGCCTGACCAAGCCGTAGCGCAGCCCGCGGTCGCGGCCGAACCAGGTCGTATCGTGGGAAATGAGATCGATCTCCTTGACGCCGAGGCCGGCGAGGGTCCGGACCTCGCGAACGATGGAGGCCAGGCTCCGGGACACGTAAGGCCCCTTGATCAACGGAATGGCGCAAAAGCCGCAACCGTGGGAACAGCCCTCGGAGACCTTGACGTAGGCCCAGGTTCCCGGAGTCGACACCAGCCGCGGCGATGCGTCCGAATAAAGGAACGTCCGGTCCGGGCCGGAGACGGGCTGGCCTTGGACGATCGAGGCGATGCGGTCGAAGCTCCGGACGCCGGTCCAGGCATCGACCTCGGGGAATTTTTTCTGGAGACCGGGCCGGTCTCGCTCCACGTAACAGCCGGCGGCGACGATCTTTTTCCGCGGGTCTTTCTCTTTAAGACGGAGGACCGTCCCCAGCGTCTCCTCGGCCTCCATCCGGGCGGGTCCGATGAAGCCGCAGGTGTTGACGATGACGACGTCCGCGTCCTCGGCCCGGCTGACGAATGCGAACCCGGCGTTTTTCAGGGCCCCGAGCATCACTTCGCTGTCGACGAGATTCTTGGCGCAGCCCAGACTGATGAGAGCGATTTTTTCGGCGGCACGCCGGCCGCCCGGGGCGCCGCGCGTCGGTCGGGTCAACCCCTGGACTCCCTGGCACGAATGCCGGGGCAGGGCTTCCCACCGGCTTTGCAGTGCCGGTGCTGGAAACCGGCAGTCCCGGTCCTAATATGACCGGGGCAGGGCTTTCTAGTCCCGGTCATATTAGGACCGGGGCCTCGCTTCTCAGCCCCGCTTTGAAAGGCGGGG
>JBGOYY010000101.1:0-7350 GCA_041479905.1 Candidatus Aminicenantia bacterium | reverse complement strand
GGAGGTTCGGCAAGACCTCGATGTGGGCAAAAAGGATGACTTGGGGTTTGAGTTTCTTGATCGAGTCCATGAACGACTCGATCGTGTTCTTCTCGATGTTCAGGATCTCCAGGTCCGGGTCCGCCTCGAGGGCCCGCAGGATCCCGGAAAGAATGATGTCGGACGGACAAAAAACGAGGAGGCTGATCTTCGAGTTCGAGGTTGCCTGGGCTTTCTTTTTCTCCATGCTCGTATCGGTCCCTCTAGGCACTTTGGTTATCCTTCAGTACCTTTGCATCGGATTTTAGCAAATCATAGTCAATCCCGGCAGGCTTGTCAACCCCTGGACTTCTTGGGGTTAACCCTGAGCCTTGCGAACGGGTCAACCCCCGGACTTCTCGGGGTTAACCCTGAGCATATCCCGGGCTTCAGCCCGGGGAAGCGAACGGGCAAAACCCGAGAATCCCTTGCTTGAATTCGGGGGCTTATTCGGGTTTCGCCCTGAGCCTTGCGAACGGGTCAAGCGGGGGGGTGAGAAGGGGTGAGAGAGGGCCGGAGGGAGGCTAGGCCGGGGGGACGTTGTTGGGGTGGAGACGGAAGCCGCGGTCAAGGCGGACGACGACGAACTGCAGCTTGCCGTTCCCCTCTTCGATGCGGACATAGACGACCGCCCCGGATAGGACCATGCGAAGGGGGCTTTCGAGGATCAGGGTTCGCGGGATGTCCAGGAAGAGGGTCACCCGGGAGTCGATGATGAGCCGGGCCTTGAGCCGGAACGAGACTTCCTGGGAGCTGATGGCGCAGACCGCGTTTCTCTCCTCGAACTTCCTGCCTGCGGCGTCGAGGCCCTTGACCAAAGCCGGGAGAGAGAGATCGAAGGTCCGCTCCTTCTTTCCGGCCCCGGCTGGGCCTTGGGTGGAGGGACTGGGAAAAGACTTTTCAGCGTCCATGTCAGCACGTATTTTCCCTCGCTTCGCAGCCTCTAACAATCCCTCTTCATGGGGAATAGCAGGGTCATATTCGGGACGCTCTTCTCACCGTTAAAGACTAGGCGTCCGGGGAGGACGTCCGGTCATAGGGCGTCCGTCTGGATCATGTACCTCGACTCGAGGCGGAGGGCCACCTGGCGGGGGTGTCCGTCCCCGCCGTTCGAGTCGACGTCGACGATCGTACCCTTGACGACGAGCTTGAGGTTCCTTCCTTCCCCGAGCTTGGGCGGGAGGGAGACGACGAGCTTGAGGCGCGAGTCGAGGGCGACCTGGTTCTTGAGGGGGAAGAGGGCGCCCTGATGGCTCATGAAGGTGAGCGTCGTCTCTTCGTGAAAGAACGTGCCGTCGGGGTCCGGTCCCTCGACGGTCATCGGCAGGGAGAGCTTGAATCCCCGTTCGGGCGGCCGCTGCCGGACGGGCCTGGACTCCCAGGAAATCCCTCTCAGCATATTGACTTCCTTTTCCTCTGAAATTGGCGAGACCAGCTTCGCACGGGCCTCTGGGACCGGTCAATCACCCCTACCGATGAACCCGCGGGGGATATTTCCGGCCTCGGAAGGGCGGGGAGTGGTTTTCTTGACAATTATCGGGGGCGCGGCTAGAATCGTAAAACGCTCAAAGACAAGGAGATGACGTGAACGAGAACGAACGGCAGGTCAAACAGATCACGCAGAAGAGCGACGATTTTGCGAAGTGGTACGTGGAGATCGTCCAGAAGGCCGAACTCGCCGACTACACCCCCATGAAGGGGATGATGGTCATCCGGCCGCACGGCTACGCGGTCTGGGAGAATATCCAGCGGGCCCTCGACCTTCGCATCAAGGCCACGGGGCACGTCAACGCCTATTTTCCCCTGTTCATCCCGGAGAGCTTCCTCAAGAAGGAGGCCGAGCACGTCAAGGGCTTTTCGCCGGAAGTGGCCTGGGTCACGATCGGCGGCAAAGAGGAACTCGAGGAGAGACTGGCCGTCCGGCCGACCTCCGAAGCCATCATCGGCCACATGTACGCCAAGTGGATCAAGTCCTGGCGCGACCTGCCTCTCCTGATCAACCAGTGGGCCAACATCGTCCGCTGGGAGAAGGTGACCCGGCCGTTCCTCCGGACGACGGAATTCCTCTGGCAGGAAGGCCACACGTGCCATGAGACGGCGGAAGAAGGGGAGGCCGAAACCCTGAAGATCCTGGGGCTCTACAAGGAGTTCTGCGAGACCGAACTGGCCATCCCCGTCCTCTCCGGCAGCAAATCCCTGAGCGAGAAGTTCGCCGGGGCTTCGATGACCTACGCCATCGAAGCCCTGATGTCCGACGGCAAGGCCCTGCAGATGGGGACGTCCCACAACCTGGGCCAGCACTTCTCCAAGGCCTTCGACATCAAGTTCGAAGACCGCAGCCAAACCCTCCAGTACGTCTGGCAGACGTCCTGGGGTATGACGACGCGGACGATCGGGGCCCTGATCATGGTCCACGGCGACGACTCCGGCCTGCGCTTCCCGCCCCGGATCGCCCCCGTCCAGGTAATGATCGTGCCCATCTCCATCGGCAACTGGCGGGAGTCGGTCCTTCCGGTCGCCCAGGCCGCGGTCGAGGGACTGCGGTCGGCCGGCGTCCGGGCCTCGGTCGACGCCCGCGAGGAGGCGACGCCGGGCTGGAAGTTCTCCGAATACGAAATGCGGGGCGTGCCCCTGCGCATCGAGATCGGCCCTCGCGACATCAAGGCCGGGCAGGCCGTTCTCGTCCGCCGCGATACCAAGGCCAAGGAGACCGTCCCGCTGGCTTCGCTTACGTCCCGCGTCCCGGCCCTTCTCGAGAGTATCCAGGCCGGGCTTCTGGCTCAGGCCCGGGCTTTCCTCGAAGCCAATATCCGTGACGCCTCGGACTACCAGGGCTTCAAGGATATCCTGGAAAACCAGCGCGGCTTCGTCCGGGCGCCCTGGTGCGGCGGCGAAGCGTGCGAGGACAGGATCAAGACCGAGACCATGGCTACGATCCGTGTTATTCCCATCGATGGGGATGAAAAAAAGGCGCCAGGCCCCTGTGTGGCCTGCGGCGGGAAAGGCCAGACGGTCGCCTATTTCGCCCGCGCCTACTGATAAGGATCAGCTCCGTTGAACGGAGAATTCGCGAAAGAACGCCGGGTGATGACGGATTCCCAGATCCGGGCCAGAGGAGTCCGCGACCCGCTGGTCTTGGCGGCGATCGAAAAAGTCCCCCGCCACCTCTTCGTTCCTGAGAGCATGCGGGGCTGCGCCCACGCCGACGAACCTCTGCCGATCGGCCAAGGCCAGACGATCTCCCAGCCCTTCATCGTCGCCTATATGACCGAAGCGCTCGGCCTTCAGGGCGGGGAGAGGGTCCTCGAGATCGGGACCGGGTCAGGCTATCAAACGGCGGTTCTGGCTGAGATAGTCCGGGAGGTCTGGACCGTCGAAATCGTCGAAAGCCTATCCCTACAGGCCCATTCCATCCTCGACAGCCTGGGCTACGCCAACATCCGCTACCGGGTCGGCGACGGGTCCGGGGGCTGGCCGGAATCCGCGCCTTTCGACGCCGTCATGGTGACCGCCGCCGCGGCCAGGATGCCCGAGTCACTCGAGGAACAGCTCGGCCCCGGGGGGAGGATGATCATCCCCGTCGGGACCGACCTCCAGGAACTTTATCTTGTCCGCAGGGAAGAGAAAGGCCTGACGAGGGAGCGGGTGCTGGCCGTCCGGTTCGTCCCCCTGGTGAAAGCCTCGTGACCCTCCCGGCTTATTTTTTCTCGCCGTAATAGACGATCGTAGGCGGCTTCTTGGGGTCCTGTCCGAAAAAAAACAGCCACCGGTCGTGGCTTTCCTGGTCGTTGTAGATCTTCACGGATTTGTTCGTCGACGAGCTGACGACGCCGAGGATCTGGGCGTTCTTGATGGCCGGAAGGACGCGTTCCGGCGCGATCATGACCTCCGCCGCCGTTTCGCGCCCGGAGGGGGGCTTTCCCGTTGTCAGGATGACGTTCCATTGGCCGCTGGGCCCGAGGGGGTCCTTGTAGAGCTTGCGGATGCATTTCTTGTCCAGGAGCTCCTTCAGGCTGGCGGGATAGCGTCCGGGGTTCTTCTGGACGTAGATCCGGACGGCTTCGGCGTACTGCTTGCCCCGGAAGATGAGCTCCTCCTCCTTCTCTCTCTGGAGCTCGGTCTGCCAGACCGGGACGGCGATGAGGAGCCCGAGAGTGATGACGAAGACGGCCATCATCAGCATAATGACGAGGTAGCCCCGGGACTCTTTCATGGGACGGGTCGTTCCTTCGGGCCCTAGCGTCCGCCCGATGGGATCACCAGGTATTGTAAGGTGAGCCATCGATCGGCGACTTGTCTTCGGAGCCGGACCTGACGTTGATGACGCCGGGGATCTCGTTCAGCATGGGGTCTTCGGGGGAGGGGAGTTCGCGGACCTCGACCCAGGTCGTCGATTGCCTGGTCATCGGGTCGACCGGGATCATCCGAAGATAACTGTCCTGGACGAGGGCCTGGAGGGAGGCCGGGTATTTCCCCTTGTCCTGGGCGTACTGGTCGATGAGCTTGCGCAGGATGAACAGGTTCTCCTTGAGCACGGCCTCTCTGGCCTTGACGGTCGCCGACTTGTAGGTCGGCAGCCCCAGTCCGACCAGGAGCCCGATGATGCTCAGGACGATGATGAGCTCGATCAGCGTGAAGCCGCGCTCACCAATCCTTGTAGCGGGTCCCGTCGAGGGCCAGGGCCTGGCTCTTCGTGTAGACATCGTACACATTCTCCTCTCCCCAGACGTCGGAGTCGGGGTCATCCTGGTAGGACCGGAGCCCCCAGTCGAAGGAGTTGGTCATGGGGTCTTTGGGGATGCGGCGGAGGAACTTGACGATCCTCTTGCGGGCCGCCTTGTCCGTGGCGTTCTTGTCCTGGACCTCGACCCCCTTGACCAGGGCCTCCAGGGTCGGGGGATAGCCTTCGGTATCCTCGTCGAACTCGAACTTCTTCTCGTCGGCGAGCTTCTTCCAGGCGTCGATCGACTCGCGCACGAGGCGCAAGGCCCGCTGCAGTTCGATCTCGTTCTCCCGTTTGACGGCCATCTTGCCGAGGGGCAGGGCGGAAAGGGCCAGGACGGCCAGAAGGGACAAGGTGATGATCATCTCCACGAGCGTGAAGCCGTGAGCGCGGTCGTCTCGAGACATCATTCCGTTGGACCCCGTCGCCTTCGTCGCGAGGAAATTATAGACGAATCGCCCGAGAAATCAAAACCGGCCGCGGTCTCGGCCTCCGCGGCGGTCGGAGGAGCGCTGGGGCTCAGGCCGGGGAGTCGAGTCGGGGTTGGCGCCGCCCTCTTCCAGGGCCTTCTTGCTGAGCCGGATCTTGTTGTCCGCCGGGTCGATGCTGAGGACCTTGACCGTGACCGTGTCGCCGAGGTTGAGGACGTCCCGGATGCTGTTGATCCGGTAGGGCGCCACTTCGGAGATGTGGAGGAGGCCGACGAGATTGGGCATGATCTCGACGAAGGCGCCGTATTCCTCGAGCCGGACGACCTTGCCCGTGTAAGTCGCCCCCAGCTCGGCTTCTGCCGTGAGGTCCAGGATCATCTGCTTGGCGGCCTCCGCGGCGGACATATCCGTCGAGGCGATGAGGATCTTGCCGTCCTCCAAGATGTCGATCTTGGCGCCGGTTTGGCTGATGATCTTCTTGATGATCTTCCCGGCGGGTCCGATGACCTCGCCGACCTTTTCCGGGTTGATGTTGAGGATGATGATCCGGGGCGCGTAGACCGAGATGGCCGGCCGTGGCTCGGCGATGGCCTCTTTCATCTTGACCAGCACCTTGAGCCGGGCGGCCTTGGATTTGGCCATGATCTCGCGGAGCATCGGCAGGGTCACGCAGGGGATCTTGAGGTCGAGCTGGATGGCGGTGACGCCCTTTTCCGTCCCGGCCATCTTGAAATCCATGTCCCCGAAGTGGTCTTCGAGGCCGGCGATGTCGGTCAGGATGGCGTAGCCGTCGTTCCCCTTGACCAGGCCCATGGCGATCCCGGCGACGACCATCTTCAGGGGGACGCCGGCGTCCATGAGGGCCAGGACCCCGCCGCAAACAGTGGCCATCGAGGAGGAGCCGTTGCTCTCCAGGATGTCCGAGACGATCCGGATCGTGTAGGGGAAGGTGTCGTCGTCGGGGATGGCCGGCAGGATGGATTTTTCGGCCAGGGCGCCGTGCCCGATCTCGCGCCGTCCGGGGCCACGGAGAAAGCCCACTTCGCCGACCGAGAAGGGCGGGAAGTTGTAATGGAGCATGAAGCGCTTCTTGGTCTCCGCGCCGAGGCTGTCGAGCCTCTGAGCGTCGTCGAACGTGCCCAGGGTGACGGTCGCCAGGGCCTGGGTTTCGCCGCGGGTGAAGAGGGCCGAGCCGTGGGTCCTCGTCAGGAGGGCCACCTCGGCCGTGATCGGACGGATGTCGTCGAACTGGCGCCCGTCGGTCCGCAGATTCTTATTGAGGACGAGGTCGCGGAAGAGCTTTTCTTCGAGCTTGGAGAAGAGCTCCTTCGTTTCGAGCTTCTCTTCGGGCTTCTCTTCGGGGATCTTGGCCAGGGCGTTTGCGCGGACCGCGATGAGCGCGGCCTCGTTGGCCTTCTTGCCCCTGACCTGCATGGCCTCGGACAGGGCGGGTCCGTATTCCCGCTCGATCCGGGCCAGTTTTTCGGTGTCGACCGCCGTGGCCGTGAATTCGCGCTTTTTCAGGCCGAGCCGGGCGTAGAGGTCCTTCTGGGCCTTGATGATCTGTTGGTTGGTCTCGTGAGCGAGCGATAGCCCCTCGAGGATCTTGTCCTCCTCGATCTCCTTGGCCCCGGCTTCGATCATGATGATGCCGTCCTCGTTGCTGACGACGGTCATGTTGATGGGGCTCCGGTCGAGCTCGTCGGTCGTGGGGTTGACGACGTATTTCCCGTCGATGATCCCGATCTTGACCGCGCCGAGCGGGGTCGAGAAGGGGATGTCGGAAAAATAGAGAGCGGCCGAGGCGCCGATGACGCCGAGCGTGTCCGGCTCGTTGGCGATGTCGGCCGAGAGGAGCAGGCCGACGATCTGGGTGTCGAAGAAGTAGCCGTTGGGGAAGAGCGGCCGGATGGGACGGTCGATCAAGCGGGCGATGAGGATCTCCCGCTCCGAGGGCCGGCCTTCGCGCTTGAAGAAGCCGCCGGGGATCTTGCCGGCGGCGTAGGTGTTCTCTCGGTAATCCACGATGAGGGGGAGGAAGGCCTTGCTGGCGTCCTTCATCTCCTTGCGGGAGGTCGCCGTGACCAGCATCATCGTGTCGCCGTAGCGCAGCAGGGCCGAGCCGTCGGCCTGCTTGGCGATCTTGCCGATGTCGATGGACAGGGTCCGCTTGTTGAT
>JBGOYY010000100.1:0-7532 GCA_041479905.1 Candidatus Aminicenantia bacterium | reverse complement strand
AATGGCTGACAAGGAGCCGCTCGACAACTTCTATGAGCAGCCAGCCGCCGCCGATGAAAGCGGCCAGGGTCTCGATGATGTGACGCTTTCTCAGTTTGGCGAAAAGGGCTTTGAACCCGGATTCCGCAATCTGAGCGTGCTTTTCAGCGATCTTCGGAGGTGTTTTCCACTCGCCTTCTGGCATTCCCAGTATCCCTTTTCTACTCAGGAATCTGACGCTTCAAGCGTTGCCTGAACTATAACGTAATGGCCTCTTTTTTTCAATTGTCCCAGCCTAAACCAATAGATCCAGCGGCCTAAACGCCCAGCTAGTGTTGTGTCTCGGAAATATATTGAATCGCCTACTGGGTGATCACGTTGAACCAGAGCTCAATTTTGTGAGTCATTGTTGTTAGCCTCTTCGAGCCGGATTTCGCCGGCTTCGACGGCTGGGTCAAGCGGTGGTAAATCTGACGCCTCCGGCAACGGGGTCGGAAATCCCTGCCCGCCATCAACCATCCGTTCGTTTTCTCAACTGCCTTGCCCATAGCGTCAGCCAAAGAGCCGCCAAGGCCAGGGGCCAAACGCATACCTTCAAAATCGCTATGGCCCAGAACCACACGGTTTGGACGAAAGACCAGGTGGTGTCCGGGCCCCACAAGGACAACAGCCAGGCAGGATGAGCGGACATGATCAGCAGGTACGCAATCCACTGAATCAGAAGAAAACCGACGGCGACGAGCACGGTCCACCAGCTCGCGACCGCCGCAGCCCTCACGCGCTTCTCGAAAACATCGTTCATAGAGAGTCTCCTATCCGGCGGATAGATCTTTTGTTTTGATAGAAATTTCTTATTTCGCAGCGAGGGCGAACCCGGCCCCCAAGGCTTAAAACGATGTCCCCCATCACAAAACGATGATATCGCCGGCCGCGGGTCCATGTCAATAAGCCGCTCAGCGGCTAAGAGATGGTGATCTTCGCGGCTTCTCGTGGTTATTGACAGTGCCGTCCGGCCGGCAATATAATTCCGGCAATGACGCTCAACTGTTCAAATCATGTTGCCGATCCCTAATAAAAAAGGAGGGATATATGAAAAAATTGGTCGGGATTTTCACGGTGTTCATGATCGCCGGCTTTTTGATCGCCTGGAGTTCAGGCTTGATGGACAACTCTCAGAAGCCAAAAGTGGAGCAAAAAATCCTTCTTATCCCCGGAAACAAAGACATGACTGCCACTGGTTTTACCGTACACGAGAAGGATCAGGTGACGATCAAAGCCTCCGGATATATTTATTTTTCCAACGGAAATGCGCAAAGCAAAACAGCCCCTGAAGGCTGGGCGCGGAGCAGTTATGCTATTGATTGGCCGGAGGATGCTAATGCCTGCGATGATCCGTTGATGGATGAAAACCATGCTGCCCTGATAGCCGACGTCGATGGAGAAAAATTCCCTGTCGGCAAAGATGCCACCTTTATGGGAAAAGCTGGGCTGCTTTATCTCGGGATCAACGATTGCACGTTCACCGGCGAGCTCTACAACACAGGTCAGTTCAGCGTGGTCATCACGATCAAAAGGGGCGGCGGCTCTCAATAATCGTCTGAGCATTCTTTATCGTTTAATCTGGCCTAACGCTGCCTAAAGGGGAAAACTATTTAACGGGCGTTTCGCCCCAACATCGACCTGCGCAGAAAGAACACAACGAGCAGGGTCCAAGGATACCCGCCCGTCGGCGCCCGAACACTCTTGAGGTCGCTGTAGGTCCCGCTCAGGAAGAGCAGGCTGGCCCAGACGCACTGGACGACGAGGGCCGTGCAAGCCGTTGATTTTCTCGGGGCGACAGGGTGAATTTGTGCCACCAATTAGCTTATATATGGGAATCAGATGCCCTTCAGCCCATCCAGGCACTGCCTCGCATCCTCATTCCTCGAAATGCTCCCATTCAGTTTTCACCCGCTCCATGAGCTTATGGAAGCGCTCCTCGCCGCGGATGCTGGCCAGGAAGGGGTCGAGCTCGCTCATGAGGGGATAGTTGATCATGCCCAAGTTCACATCCCGCTCCAGGCAGTCGAGCGCCCGCTCTTTTTCGCCGATCAAAGCAAGACACTCGGTCTTCCAATAGGCACTCTGGAAATCCCGCGGGTTCTGGAGGGAACGATCCGTGTCGAGCATGGTCAATGTCTCGGACCTCCTTCCCTCCAAAGCATATTTGAAAGCCAGGCCCAGGCTTCCGAGGAGGCTCCCCGGCTGTTCCCGAGCGACTTGTTCGAAGATCAACCCGGCTTCCTCTTTCTTGTCCATGTAAGCAAGGCTCAGACCATAGCTCCATTTTGTCAGCACGTCCCCCGGGAACGATCGATGGAGCTTGCCCAACCTCTCGAGGGCCAGGGCATATTCTCCCTCCCATAGCCTGTTGAATCCGGAATGAAAATGAGCCGCGGCGTTGAGAGGGTCGATCTTGATGGTCCTCTCCTCGAGAGGGATGACAGCGCGTCTTCGGCCTAACGTTCCGAGGACACAGCTGAAAACGAATAGAGTATCGAAATCATTGGGATTCTTGTCCAAGACGCGCTTGAAGCACCTGATCCCCTCTATCGGCTGGTTCCAGGCGACGAGCACCGCCCGGACAAAACTGGCATTTGAACAGTCCGGATCCAAGGCAAAGGCCTTACGGACGTGGTCCTCGGCTTGTTTCCGGCAGTATTCCTCTTCCTTGAGGCCGAGATTGAAATATTGGAAATAGGCATAGGCCATGCCCGCATAGAGAAGCGCGTTCTCTCCGACGATCTCGAGGCCGTTCCGGAGGTATTTCAGCGCGTTTTCCAGTCCCGCCTCCGTCCACTTGAGTATTTCCTGCCTGGCTTTGAGATAGAACTCATAGGCCAGAGCGTTCGGGATCGGGCGCTCGATCAGACGTTCGGTCTCCTCCGGCGTCAGCTTGAGTTTCAAGGCATCGACGATGGAATGGGAGACTTTTTCTTGAATGTCGAAGATGTCGTCCAAAGTGCCGCCGTATTTCTCGGCCCAGAGGTGGGCGTCTTTGGCGGCGTCGATAAGCTGGGCCGTGATGCGCAGGTTGTTGCCTGCTCTTCGGACGCTTCCCTCCAGGACGTATCGGACACGGACCTCCCTGGCGATCGTGGGAATATCCTTCTTCGTTCCTTTTAGCATCATCGAGGACGTGCGGGAGATCACCCGCAGGGAACGGATCTTGGAGAGATCCGAGATGAGCTCCTCGGTCATGCCGTCACAGAAATAATCCTGCTCGGGATCGGGGCTGATGTTTTCAAACGGCAGGACAATGATCGATTCCTCCGATTGGGGAACGCTCATTCCCGAAGTCCGAACGGCATTGAGGTCCTTGAGGATCTCGGCCATGTTCTGGTATCGGATCAGCTTGTCCTTCTCGAGAGTCTTTTGCACGACCCGTTCGAGCTGAAGGGAGATCTCCGGCCGCATACGGGTCAGAGGATCGGGAGCCTCGTTCAATATCGAATAGAGCAGGGCATGATCGCTTTTCCTGCCGAACGGCATCACCCCGGCGAGCATCTCATACAGCATCGCCCCGAACGACCAGATGTCCGTGCGCTGGTCGACGATTTCTCCTTTGGCCTGCTCCGGAGACATATAAGCCGGAGTCCCCATGACGGCCAGCGTCTTGGTCATATCGGCAACCCCGGTCAATTTGGCCAAGCCGAAGTCCATGATCTTCGCCTGGCCTTTTTCCGTTAACATGATGTTCGCGGGCTTGATGTCCCGGTGAATGATGCCTCTTTGATGGGCCTCTTTGAGGCCCTCGGCAACCTGGCTGGCGATATCCAGAGCCTCCTCTAAAGCTAAAGGCCCGGCCGCGATCCTGTTTTTCAGGCTCCGGCCTCTGACGAAGGGCATAGCGATGTAGGTCGTGCCTTCGGCCTCGCCGATTTCGAAAACGGAACAGATATTTGGGTGGTCCAGGGCCGCGGCGGCCCGGGCTTCTTGGACAAACCGGGCCTTGGCTTGGGCGTCTCTGGTCAGCTCAGGCGGCAAGAACTTGAGGGCGACGGTCCGCTTGAGCTTGGTATCCTCGGCTTCGTAGACAACACCCATTCCGCCTTCGCCGAGTTTCTCGAGGATTCTGTAATGGGCAATGGATTGACCGATCATGTATCCCCTCGTATTTCAAAAGGATATCCCAGCCGCCGGCATGTGTCAATGACGCGAACGCGACGACGCTCATCCTCCCGCCGCCGCGGACGGCATGTCTTATAACTGTCAAGATTAATGACTTGTTGGGAGCTAATAGGCTGAAGATGGCTTATACGCGCCTTAGGGCAGTAGATCCAGGCCCTCAGCACAAGTTGCTAGTTTTCTCAGATCAAAAGAGGTGGTTGGAGTGGCGTGCCTGAGAGGATTCGAACCTCCGACCTTTGGATCCGGAGTCCCCTCCTCTACCCTCCTGGACATGTGGGGAAAACCCGATTTCCAGGGTGGATTGTCTTGTTTTCCTTTACGCACCTTTATTCAGAATTAGGCGGGTTTACGCATCTTTTGTGACATGGCTGTGACACGGCGGAGAGGTTTCTTTGGGTTCCGGGGAGCTGGGCTGCCCCGATTTGGGTTCGGTGGTTATTTCAACTCCGGCAGGTTATATTTCTGCAGAAACTCCTTGAAGCGCGGGTCGCCGCGTAAGGGGAAGAACTGCGGGTCGATCCTGACCCAGGGTATCCAGGCGTGGGCGGGTTCATAGGCCAGCCACTTGAACGCTTTGTCGCGATCCCCCAGGGCCGAATACAGAGTGGCCAAGGCCCAAGCGTTGAATGAATTCGGGGCTTTCTCCAATTCGGTCACGATCTTAAGGGCCTCGTCCTTCCGGCCGGCCAGGGCATACGACTGCCCCAAAACATATTTCCAGGAAGGAT
This sequence comes from Candidatus Aminicenantia bacterium, assembly GCA_041479905.1. Lineage (GTDB taxonomy): Bacteria > Acidobacteriota > Aminicenantia > Aminicenantales > Saccharicenantaceae > RBG-16-66-30. The sequence goes on along the minus strand of JBGOYY010000100.1, from coordinate 2,655 downwards.
CGAGGGCCGCCGCCTTCTCGTGGGCCTCGATGGCCTCCTTGTACTTGCCCCGCCATTGATAGGCCCACCCTACGGCCACCCAGGCCATAGCGAATTTGTCGTTCTGCTTAAGGCACTTGCGGGCTTCCTCGAGCCCCTTGTCGTATTGCCCCTTATAAAAATACAGCACGCCCAGCCAAGCCGTGTGCCAAGGCGTCATCGGGTCGAGCTCAGCGGCCAAGGTGTGTTCCTTGATGGACTCGTCCAGGCGCCCCATGAGGACCAGATACCAGGCATAATGATAATGGTTCCAGGGCAGGCTGGGATTGAGCTCCATGGCCCGCTTGAAGTTCTGTTCCGCGCCCTTCCAGTCCCGTTCGTAATAGGTCTTGACGTCGGCGAGAATGGCGTAGCCCTCGGCCATGCTCTCGTCCAGCTTTAGGGCCCTTTCCGCCGCCGCCCGGGCCTGCTGCCAGGCGTCCGGCGGCGAGGCCGGGCCGTGCCCGAGGGAAACATAAGCATAGCCCAAGCCCGCGTAAGCCCAGGGATTGGCCGGGTCTTTCGCGATGGCCTGCCGGAAGTAGTCGAGGCCCTTATTAATATCGTCGTCGGTGGTCCCGAAGTTCAGCAAATAGCATCCCCTGAGATAGGCCTTGTAGGTCTCGGGATCAATTTGGCCGGCACTCATGAAGTGCGTCTCTTCCTGGGGAGTCAGCCTGACATTGATTTTCTGGCTGATGGCCCGGGCGATGTCGCCGTACATGACCAGTGTATCCGAGATGGTCCGGGTGTAGGACCCCTCCCAGAGGCTTTGCTCCTCGGGCCGCGCCTTGACCAGACGGACCCGGAGGCCCACGTTATTGCCGGCCTGCTGGACCGTTCCCTCGACGATCGCGTCGACGTTGAGCTCCCGGGCGATCTCCGAGAGCGCCTTCTTCGCGCCCTTGTATTGCATGGTCGAAGTGAAGGAGATCACCCTCAACGCCCCGATCCGGCCCAGGTGTGTGATCATCTCGTCCGCGATCTCGTCGACGAAATAATCCTGGCCGGAGTCCCCGGTCAAGTTCCTGAAGGGCAAGATGGCGAGGGAACGGATCCGCGGCTTGAAAAGGGACAGCGCGCCGAAAATGACCAATGCCACGAGGCCCGCGACCGCGGCATATGGAAGAATCTTCCTCCACCGGATTTCTCGTTTCTTCTTAGGCGCCGCCGCAGCCTCGATCGGCAGTCCTTTCTCGATCCTGTCAAGGTCCGCGAGGACCTCTTTCGCAGTCTGGTACCTCCTCCCGGGATCTTTCTCCATGCACTTCAGGATCAGTCGGCCCATGTCCTCGGTGAGCTGCGGGTTCAGCTTCCTCGGGTCGTGGGGGGCCTGGGTTTTGTGCTTGATGGCGACGCTCAGGGCCGTGTCCCCCCGGAAAGGCACATTTCCCGTGACCATCTCGTAGAGGATCGTGCCGAGCGAGTAGATGTCGGACCGCTGGTCGGCCTTCTCCCCCTCGGCCTGCTCGGGCGAGATGTAATCGGGAGTGCCGATCATCATCCCCGTCTGGGTCATGCCGGGGGCTTCGATGGAACGGGCGATGCCGAAGTCCATGACCTTGGCGGTGCCCTTCTCGTCCATCATGATGTTCTGCGGCTTCAGGTCGCGGTGGATGACCCCCAGGGCGTGGGCCTCGGCCAACCCCTCGCAGACCTGTTTCGCCGTATCCGACGCCGCTTTCTCGGTGAACTTCCCCCGCTCCCGGATCAGGCTCTTCAGGTCCTGGCCCTTGACGTACTCCATCGTGATGAAGAGGATCTTCTCGCCTTCGTTGAGGTCGTACATCTTGCAAACGTTGCGGTGGGCGATCCTGCGGGCAAACTTGAGCTCGTTCATGAAGCGTTCGACCGTTTCCCTTTGTGCAGCGATCTCCGGCTTCAGGACCTTCAGGGCCATCTCCTCATCCAGCTTTTTGTCCCGGACCCGGTAAACGACACCCATGCCGCCCTTGCCCAACTCCTCCAAGACCTCGTACCTCTCCGCAAAGACGATGCCGGGGATCAGCCGACGCGTCGGCGTTTCGAGGGTCTTAGTGGCCGAGGACAGGGCTCCGAGCGGCCCTCCGCATGTTCCGCAAAAATTAGTGGAATCAGGGTTTTCGGACCGGCACTTCGGGCATTCCATCTTCCGCTTTCCCCTTCATGGACTGCCCCTAAATAGCCATAAACCGGGGCGGGAGTCAAGGGGCCCTGCGGGACCGAGGACGCCGGCGTCCTCGCTGACCTTCCCCGCCGTAAGTGTGCTCAGCACAGGGCTTGAACGAATCGATTATCCGTAGAATGACGATGCCTTGAGGTCGGTCGTCGTGTGGACTAGATAACTGATTTATGGGGGATAAGGGAATGCCCCTGGCCTGACTCGAACAGGCGACACACCGCCTTCGGCAGTGCTGGCAAAGCCGGAACGGATTAGGAACGGCCCATGGGACTCGGCATCCAACAGGGGAAAATCGGGTTTTCCCCATATGAACGACGTTTTCCTCTTACGCACCTTTAGTAGGACGTCACGAAACTCATTTTTAAACCAAGCTGGGAAGGAACGATTTCACATAGCGGATTTTATCCTCGTAGCCCAGTCGGTGAGCGGTGAGGGCGACAAGCAACACGGTCATATGGGCGATCGTACAGTGATTT
>JBGOYY010000099.1:0-7677 GCA_041479905.1 Candidatus Aminicenantia bacterium | reverse complement strand
GACCTCGGACCGCCGCCACATACGGGCGTAGAAGAAGACCGTCGCGACGCCGGTCAGGGTGAAGGCCCACCAGACCCAGTTGCCGGCGACGCCGTTGCGGCGGACGATGTCCGTGACCAGGTTCGGGGTGTCGCTGCTGAACGTCGTGGCCACCATCGACAGGCCGGCCAGCCACCAGGGCACCATGCGTCCGGAGGCGAAGAATTCGGAGGTGTTCTTGCCCGACCGCTTGCGGTAGAAAAGGGCGGGGCCGAAACAGACGAGCAGGATGGCGAAGACGATGACCCAGTCGATGGTTTGAAGATGCATGGTTATTTTCCTTTCCCGAAAGACGCCGGACCGCGCATGGCGCGCTTATTATACGGAGAGAAAACGGCCAGAACAAGTAATTCTCTCGACGACGCCCATATTATCCTCAGGGCATCGTCTCCGTCCGCTGCGGTGATTCTTAACGCCTCCCCGGCCCGGAGTCGATGGGAGGAGTCCGCGTCTCCGTTCCGTGAAGGCTAAATCACCGCTTTATGCTCCCTCCGACGACGCCCATCGGATCCTATAAGCATCGCCGTGAAAAGAAGGGAATGCCCCTATAAGAGGTCCTCCCTCTGTTACATCCGTTGCGAGGCGTTTTGACCTCCCCCCGGGATATCTGGTATAAGTAGGATAAATATTCGACATGACGGAGGCCCCCATGCGACTCAATAAGTCATTTAAATTCTGTATATTAGCTATCATTATTGGACTCACTCTGCCGGCGTTCGCCGAGAAGCTGCCGACGGCCAGGCCGGAGCTGGTCGGCCTGTCCACGGAGCGGCTGGGGAGGATCGGCGAGCTGATGCAGAAGTACGTCGACGAGGGCCGGCTCGGCGGTGCGGTCACGCTCGTCGCCCGGAACGGAAAAGTCGCCTACCTCCAGTCCTTCGGCAAGCTCGACCCGACGACCGGCGCGGTCATGCCGACGGACGCCGTTTTCCGCATCGCCGCGCAGTCCAAAGCCGTGACGAGCGTCGCCGTCATGATCCTCTTCGAGGAGGGGAAGCTCCTGTTGAGCGACCCGGTTTCGAAGTACATCCCCGAGTTCAAGGACACGACGGTCGCCGTCCCGGAGGCGGCGAAAAAGGGGCCGGGCTATAAGATCGTCCCGGCGAAACGGCCCATCACCGTCCGCGACCTGCTGACGCATACCGCCGGCATCTCCTACGGCGATGGGCCGGCCAAGAACCTCTATAAAGCCGCCGGCCTCCAAGGATGGTTCATGGCGGACCGGCCGGAGCCCATCGGCGCATACATCAAGAAATTAGCCAAACTACCCTTCGACGCCCAGCCGGGCGAGAAATGGGTCTACGGGTACAACACCGACATCCTCGGCTACCTCGTCGAGGTCGTCTCGGGGATGAGCCTGGCCGATTTCATCAAGGCCAGGATCACAGGACCACTGGGGATGTCCGACACTTCCTTCTTCCTGCCCGAGGATAAAGCTGGACGGATGACGGCCGTCTTCGGGGCCAACAAAGACGGCAAGGCCGAGCTCGTGGCCGACCCCCGGGAAAATGCCTATGTCAGGGGACCCAGGACGTGTTATGGAGGAGGGGCGGGGCTCCTCTCGACGGCCGAGGATTATGCCCGCTTTCTGCTCATGCTCCAGAGCGGCGGCGAGTGGGGCGGCGTCCATGTCCTCAGCCCGAAGTCGGTCGAGCTCATGACCGCGGACCACGTCGGGGCGCTCTATGGAAGTCAGGGCTTCGGACTCGGCTTCTGGGTGACGAAGGAGCTCGGGAAAAACGGTGAGCCGGGGTCGGCCGGAGCTTTCGGCTGGGGCGGCGCTTACCATACGACGTACTGGGTCGACCCGGTCGAAAAACTCGTCGCCGTGTTCATGACCCAACTCATGCCCGCGGGCGGAAGCGACGCCCAGGGCAAGTTCAAAGCCCTGGTCTACCAGTCGATCGTGGAGTCCTATTCCCGCTGACCGGCCGGACCGCCGGCCTCAGCGGACCTGGCGCTCGAGCTTTTCGTATTCTTCGCGGATCTCGGCGGGGAGCCGGCCCTTGTAGGGTTTGAGGAAGGCCCGGACCTCGTCGACCTCGCTCTTCCATTCCTTGATGTTGACCTCGAAGAGCCGTTCGAGCTTGTCCTTGGGGAGGGAGAGACCGGTCATGTCGAGGTCCTGGACGCGTGGGACGAGGCCGGCCGGGGTTTCCTTCGCCGGGACCGTGCCCGTCACCCGGTCGATGATCCACTTGAGGACCCGCATGTTGTCGCCGAAGCCCGGCCAAATGAACTTGCCCCGGTCGTCGGTCCGGAACCAGTTGACGGAGAAGATCTTGGGCGGACGCGACAGGCGGTTGCCTACGTTCAAGTAGTGGCGCCAGTAGTCGGCCATGTTGTAGCCGCAGAAGGGCAGCATGGCCATGGGGTCGCGGCGGACGACGCCGACCTTCCCGGTGGCCGCGGCCGTCGTCTCCGAACCCATCCGCGCGCCCATGAAGACGCCGTGGGACCAGCTGAAGCTCTCGGTGACGAGGGGGATGAGCTGGGTGCGGCGGCCGCCGAAGATGATGGCCGAGATGGGCACGCCCTGGGGGTTTTCGGCCTCTTTCGACAGCATCGGGGAGCTTGTGATCGAGGCCGTGAACCGGGAGTTGGGGTGGGCCGCCTTGGTCCCCGACGCCGGCGTCCAGGGTTTACCCTGCCAGTCGAGGAGATGCTCGGGGACGGGCCCGTCGATGCCCTCCCACCAGGGCTCGTTCCGGTCCGTGTCCAGGGCGACGTTGGTGAAGAGCGTCGGGTTGAAGGCGCCCCGCTTGATCGTCTTCATCATGTTCGGGTTCGTCTTCATCGACGTCCCCGGTGCGACGCCGAAGTAGCCGGCCTCGGGATTGATGGCCCAGAGCCGGCCGTCCGGGCCGATGTTGAGCCAGGCGATGTCGTCGCCGAGCGTCCAGACGCGGTAGCCGGGCAGGGCCGACTCCATCATGGCCAGGTTCGTCTTGCCGCAGGCGCTGGGCAGGGCGGCCGTGATGTAGGTGACGTTGCCGCGGTGGTCCTCGATGCCCATGATGACCATGTGCTCGGCCAGCCAACCCTGCCTGTAGCCGAGGAAGGAGCCGATGCGGAGCGAAACGCACTTCTTGCCGAGGAGGGCGTTGCCGCCGTAGCCCGAACCGACGCTCCAAACGAGCCCTTCCTCGGGGAAGTGCATGATGTAGCGGCGGTTGGGGTCGAGGGTGCCGACCGAGTGAAAGCCCTTGATGAAATCCTCGCGGTTTCGCAGCTTCTCGAGGATGGGCGTCCCGATGCGGGTCATGACGCGCATGCTGATCGCGACGTAGCTCGAATCCGTCACCATGAGACAAGCCTTGGCGTAAGGCGATTCCGGGTGGCCCATCATGTAGGGGATGACGTACATCGTCCGTCCGGCCATGCAGCCGTCGGAGAGCTTGGCCATGACCTTCTTGGCCTTCGCCGGTTCCATCCAGTTGTTGTTCGGGCCCGAGGCTTCCTTGGTGGGATGACAGACGAAGGTCAGGTGCTCGGTCCGGGCGACGTCGGTCGGGGAGGAGCGATGGAGGTAGGCCGTCGGCCAGGTCTCCTGGTTGAGCTTCTGGAAGACGGGGCCGTTCAGCCGCTCCTCGTTCAGGCCGATTTCGAGCAGGCGCCAGGCCTCGCCGTCGGAGCCGTCGCACCAGGTGACGCGGGCCGGCCTGGCCAGCTTCTCCTGGTCATCGACCCATCGTTCAGCGGCGGATACCATGCTCCTCAGTCCACTCCCTTTTTATCAATTCAAAAAGACGAAGTCAAACCCCAGACTTCCCGGGGTTAACCCTGAGCCTCGCTTCTCATCCCCGCCTTGAAAGGCGGAGCTTAGCGTCGGCGAACGGGTCAAACCTGAATTTCGTAGACGACGGGGATCCCGGCGAGCGAGATTTCGGGGTTGAACGTCCAGGAGACGAGGTTGACGGCCCGGGGATAGGGGATGAAGCGGGCCCGGTAAAAAGGCCCGGCCGGCCAGCCCCGTTTCGTGAAATCGATCGTCCCGATGAAGCCGTCCTCCCGGATGCGGGCCAGGTAGGCCCGGAGGAACAAGACGCGCTCGGCGGGGGAGAGATCGGGGAAGGCGACGTGGTTGATCCAGGCCCAGCGTTCGACCTTCTTTCCCAGGTGGTCGTGGAGGATGAAGTTGATCATGGCCTGGACGCGGCCGTCCTTTTCCCAGACGAGGGTCCGGGCGACGTCTGGACAATCAAGCTCCGGGGCGAGCTCGCTCTTGTCGCAGGCCCGGGCCAGCTCCACGGTTTTCCGGTAGCGGTCGAGGAGGGCGTGGCAGGCGTCGAGATCGGAGGCGCGGTATTCCCGGAGGACGACGCCGGGGGCGGCTTTCGGCGGCCGGTGGGCGCCGATGAGCCGGATGGCTGCTTTCTCGTAGCCCTTTAAGTCCTCGGAAGCGACGACGCGGCCGAGGTCGAGGATGCGGGCCATGACCCCGGATTTCCGGACGCGCTCGATCCGGTTGCCTTCGCCGCGGAGCTTGTCCATCATCAGGGTCGAACGGTGGCCGGTCTCGAGCGTCAGGAGCGAAAAATCGTAGCCGTACTTTTTATTTGACTCGACGGCGGTCCGGATGAGGTCGAGGGCGATGCCCCGGCGGAGAAATTCCTTGCGGACGACGAGGAGACAGCTGTAGACGGCGCTGAAGACGCTGCCTCGAAGATCGAACCTCTGGGGCAGGTTGGCCAGGAAAGCGACGATCTCGCCGCCCTTGTAGGCGGCCAGCAGGTGGTCTTTCTTGGCTTCGGGGATCCTGTCGAAGAGATAGCGGAGGAACGCGGGCCGGTAGAAATTAGGAAATGAGGCCTGGCCGTACTCGTCGCGCCAGGAGGCGTGGGCCATCCGTTCCAACCCCTCGTAATCGCCCTTAAAGGTCTCGATGGAAATGCCTTCTAGCATCCCGTCACCTCCCCGCGGAGTTCACTGGCCCATTATTATCATGCCGTCCCTGCGGATTCAAGGTCCCTCTTTCTTCCATCCGGCGAATGCGCTAGAATGTGAACGGATTTTTTTTGCCACAAGGAGTCTCCTAACATGAAAAAAACGACGGTTTTAAGAAAAGCCATCATGGAGCGAAGGGCGGTCGTCGTCCCCGGCTGCCATGACGCCCTGTCCGCCAAGGTCATCGAGAAAGCCGGGTTCGAAGCCATCCAGATCTCGGGTTACGGCCTGGCCGGGGCCTTCCTGGCCAAGCCGGACGTCGGCCTCGTGCGGATGAAGGACGTCCTCGACCTGTCTTGGAACATCACCCAGGCTGTGGGCATTCCGGTCATGGCCGACATCGACACCGGCGGCGGCAACGCCGTCAACGCCGCTTGGATCACCGAGCGCCTGATCGCGATGGGCTTGGCCGGGATGAACATCGAGGACCAGGTCTTTCCCAAGCGCTGCGGCCACATGGCCGGAAAAGAGGTCATCCCGGCCGAGGAGATGGCCGGGAAGGTCAGAGCCTGTGCCGCCATCCGGGACGCGAAGGACAAAGACTTCATCATCAACGCCCGGACAGACGTTTTCGCCGGGATGGGGCTCGACGAAGCCATCCGCCGCTGCAACCTGTACCTCGGGGCCGGCGCCGACCTGGCCTTCATCGACGGCATCAAGAGTCGGGCCGACATCGAGAAGGCGGTCAAGGCGGTCAAGGGGCCGCTGTCCGTCAACCTCATGGATGCGATCACCGGCATGAAAACCGAACTCCTGCCCATCCCCGAGCTCAAGAAGATGGGCGTCGGCCGGGTCTCCATCCCGGTGGCTTCCATCATGGTCGCGCACAAGGCCCTGCTCAGCTTTTTCCAGGCGCTCAAGGCGTCGCCGACCGGCATCCTGGCCGGACAGACCCAGTGGGCGTCGTCTTTCGAGGAGTACACGGATTTCGTCGGACTCAAAGAATACCGGGCCATGGAGAACGAATATCTGCCCGGCGAGCGCGTCGATTCCAAGTACAAAGGCCAGAAGAAGATCGTCGGGTAAGAATTGCCGCAACGATGTCAATGACGCCGCTTTTTGTGCGGCACTGAGGTCACCCCTTACCCCCGGCCCCCGGGGACCTGTCCCGACGGTCCCCCCATCGTTAGCGATGGGTCCCCCTCCGCTACGGGGGTTTCAGGGTGGCCTCAGTACCGCCCCCGCGGCGTCTCGGACTTCGTTGGGCATTTCTTAGGATTGCATCGAAGATAAAGGAAGAAAGAAGTGGAATTAAGAACGAGGACACGTACCCGAGGCACGTGTCCCCGTCTGTGTTAGCGGACGACGAGCTTCGTGAAGGGGAAGACGTAGGCCTGGAGGAAGACGAGGAGGCCCATCAGCGCGGCCAGGGCCAGGCTGTGGAAAAAGACGTAGCGGAGGATGTCGCCCTCATGGCCGTACCAGCGGGTGGCCGTGGAGGCGACGACGATGCTTTGCGCGTCGATCATCTTGCCCATGACTCCTCCGGAGCTGTTGGCCGAGGCCATGAGGACCGGGCTCAGGCCGAGCTGTCCGGCCGAGATCTTCTGAAGACTGCCGAAAAGGATGTTCGAGGACGTGTCCGAGCCGGTCAGGGCCACGCCGAGCCAGCCGAGCATCGTCCCAAAGAAGGGGTAGAGGATTCCCGTCCGGGCAAAGGCCAGTCCGAGCGTCGCGTCGAGGCCCGAGTAGCGCGTCATGTAGCCGAGAGAAAGCATGGCGGCCACTGTCAGCAGCGAAAAGCGGACCCGTTTGAGCGTCCGGCCGTAGGCCCGGAGGAGCTGGCGCGGGGAGAACGACATCAGAAAACCCGAAACGACGGCCGCGGCGAAGATCCCCGTCCCGGTAAACGAGAGCCAGTTGAAGGTAAAGACGGCCGGCTCCGCCGTCTGCAGCGCGACGACGGGGGGTACCCGGAAGACGAGCTTGTCCAGGCCGGGGACCGGGAAGCGGACGATGGACAGGCCGTCGAGGAAGGCCTTGACCTGAGGAGTGCCCCACAGGAAGACGAAAACGCTCAGGACGAGCCAGGGCATCCAGGCGCGGACGAGCTCGCCGGCCGTGAGGCGGCGGCGGGGGAGGGAAGGTCCTGTTTCTTCTTCGCCCGCGATGCCGAGCGTTGTCTTGGGCCGCCACTTCAGGAGGAAAAGGACGAGCGCGGCCATGGAGATGACGGCCGCTCCGACGCCCGCGAGCCAGGGACCGTGGTAGTTCGAAATGAGAAACTGGGGGACTGCGAAAGAAACTCCGGCGACGACGAGGGCCGGCCAGACCTCCTTCATCTTTCGGAAGCCGCAGAAGGCCCAGACGAGCCAGAAGGGGATGAGGACGGAGAAGAACGGGAGCTGACGCCCGACCATGGCGCTCAACTGGCGGACGTCGAGGCCGGTGACCCCGGCCAGGGCGACGATGGGCGTCCCCAGCGCGCCGAAGGCCACGGGCGCCGTGTTGGCGATGAGGGACAGTCCGGACGCGGCGAGCGGGGCGAAGCCGAGGCCGATGAGGATGGCCGCGGTCACGGCCACCGGCGTGCCGAAGCCCGCCGCGCCTTCGAAGAACGCGCCGAAGGAGAAGGCGATGAGGAGGAGCTGGAGCCGGCGGTCGCGCGTGATCCCGGTCAGGCTGTCCTGCATGACCTTGAAGTGGCCCTTCTCGACGGTCAGGTCGTAGAGGAAGATGACGTTGAGGATG
>JBGOYY010000098.1:0-7996 GCA_041479905.1 Candidatus Aminicenantia bacterium | reverse complement strand
GTCAAGAAGGAAGGCCTCCTTCCCATCAAGTGACCGGAACGGGCGCGACATGGCGATGAAAACAAAGAAGCGCGGCAAGAACAGGCTCGAGCGGAACGACCGCCTCGTCCGCCTGGCGCTCCTCGTCGTCGCCTTCTCGGCGGTCTCCGTCCTCCTCGTCATCACCATCTTCATCGTCCAGCAGGGGACGCCGATCATGTTCAAGTACGGCCTGAAGAGCTTCCTGGCCGGGGGGAACTGGTACCCCTCGGAGAAAGTGTTCGGGCTGTGGCCGATGATCGTCGGCTCCCTCTTCGTCACGGCCGGTGCGCTTGTCATCGGCATCCCCTTCGGCCTGGCCTGCGCCATCGTCCTGACCGAGTTCTCATCGAAAAAGGTCCGCCGCGTCATCAAGCCGGTCATTGAACTCCTGGCCGGCATCCCCTCGGTCGTCTACGGCTTCATGGGCGTCATCATTCTCGTGCCCTTCATCCGGCAGACCTTCGGCGGGCCGGGCCTGTCGATCCTGGCCGCCTCCATCGTCCTGGGCATCATGATCCTGCCGACCATCATCTCCATCTCGGTCGACTCGCTCCAGGCGGTGCCCCCGTCCTACCGGGAGGGTTCGATCGCCCTGGGCGCGACGCGCTGGCAGACGGTCAAGATGGTCCTCTTCCCTGCGGCCCGGTCCGGCATCATCGCCAGCATCATCCTGGGCATGGGCCGGGCCATCGGCGAGACCATGGCCACGATCATGATCGCCGGCAACGCCGCCGAGATCCCCCGTTCGCTCCTCGCGCCCGTCCGGACCCTGACCTCGAACATCGCCCTGGAGATGAGTTACGCGACCGGCGAGCACCGCGAGGCGCTCTTCGCCACGGGCGTCATCCTCTTCGTCATCATCATGGTCCTGAACACGATCGCCAACGCCACCTCTTCGAAGCGGAGGAGACAGCCGTGAAGCGGATCGGGCCCCGCGTCGAACAAAAGGTCGCCCAGGCCGGGCTGTGGACCATGACCCTCGTCACGGTCGGTGTCCTACTTTTCATCATCTTCTTCATCCTGCGCCGCGGCCTGCCCGTCCTGAGCCTGGAGTTCCTGACGACCAACCCCGCGGACATGGGCAAGTCCGGGGGCATCTTTTCGACCATCGTCGGGACGGTCGCCCTGTCCTTTATGGCCATCCTGATCGCCGCGCCCCTCGGCGTGGGGACGGCGATCTACCTGACGGAGTACACCTGGGGCGGCCCGCTGACGCGCGTCATCCGCTTCGGGGCCGAGTGCCTGGCCGGCATCCCCTCGATCATCTTCGGCCTCTTCGGCTTCATCCTCTTCGTCACCAAGCTCAAGTTCGGGTGGTCGATCCTGAGCGGCGGTCTGACCATGGCCTTCATGCTCCTGCCGACCATCATCCGGACGAGCGAAGAGGCCATCAAGAGCGTGCCCCCGGCCTACCGGACCGTCAGCTTTTCCCTGGGCAGTACGAAATGGCAGACCGTGACCCGGGTCGTCCTGCCGTCGGCCCTGCCCGGCATCGTCACGGGCATCGTCCTCAGCGTCGGCCGCTCCATCGGGGAGACGGCGGCCACGATCTTCACGGCCGGGAGCGCCCTGCGCATGCCGACCTCGATCTTCTCGTCGACCCGGACGATGTCCGTCCATTTCTACATCCTGGCCCGGGAAGGCATCTCGATGTCGAATGCCTACGGCACTGCCGCCGTCCTGATCATCGCCATCCTGGGCATCAACATCCTGACCTATTACCTGATGAACCGGTTCATCAAGAAGTATTCGTGAGGGGAGAGAAGCGGGAGACATGAGCGACATCGCCATCCGGGTCCGGGGGTTCAGCCAGTTCTTCGGCGCCTCCCGAAAACTCGACGTCCTCGACCTGGACGTCCGCCGGAACGAGATCCTGGGGATCATCGGGCCGGCCCGGAGCGGCAAGTCGACCTTCCTCTGCGCCCTCAACCGGCTCAACGACCTCGTCCGCGGCTCGCGGGTCGAGGGGACGATCACGATCGACGGCCGCGACATCTACGAACCCGACGTCGACGTCGTCGAGCTGCGCCGGAAGCTGGGGATGGTTTTCGCGACACCCGTACCGCTGCCCCGTTCGATCTTCGAGAACGTCGCCTTCGGCGCGAGGATGGCCGGTCTGAAGGGCCGGGCCCGGCTCGACGCCGTCGTCCGGGACAGCCTGGAGAGGGGCGGCCTGTGGGAGGAGGTCAAGGACCGGCTGGAAACGAGCGGTCTGAAGCTCTCGGGCGGCCAGCAGCAGCGCCTCTGCCTGGCCCGCATCCTGGCCGTCAAGCCGGAGTTCATCCTCCTCGACGAGCCGACCTCGGGGCTCGACCCCGTCTCGACCATGAAGATCGAGGATTCCCTGCGCAAGCTCAAGAAGGATTACACCATCATCCTCGTCACCAACAACACGAAGCAGGCGGCCCGCGTCGCCGACCGCACGGCTTTTTTCCTGAACGGCGGGCTCGTCGAGGTCGGCCCGACGGCGGATATTTTCACGGCGCCCCAGGACAAGCGGACGGACGACTACCTTCGCGGGAGATTCGGGTAACCGGACATGGCCATCATCGAAGTCCGCGACCTGAACTTTTACTACGGAAAATTCCAGGCCTTGAAAAGCATCAGCCTGGATTTCGCGGTCAACAAGATCACCGCTCTCATCGGGCCCTCGGGCTGCGGCAAGACGACCTTCCTGCGGTCGCTCAACCGCATGACCGACCTCATCGAGGACGTCCGGGTCACGGGAACCGTCCTCATCGACGGGGAAGACATCTACCGGCCCGGGACCGACCTCCTCGCGCTCCGGAAGAAGGTGGGCATGGTCTTTCAGCGGCCCAACCCTTTCCCCCTGAGCGTCTTCGACAACGTCGTCTACGGGCTCCGCGTCCACGGTGTCCGCGACGTCAAGGTCCTCGAGGAGAAGCTTGTCCGCAGTCTCGAGGCCGTCCACCTCTGGGACGAGCTCAAGGACCGGCTGGACGACGACGCGCTCAAGCTCTCGGGCGAACAGCAGCAGCGGCTGTGCATCGCCCGACTGGTCGCCGTCGAGCCGGAGATCCTTCTCATGGACGAGCCCTGTTCGGCCCTCGACCTGGCCGCCACGGCCAATATCGAGGACCTCATGGCCGAGCTCAAGAAGCGCTACACGATCGTCATCGTCACCCACAATATGCAGCAGGCGGCCCGAGTCTCGGACGTCACCGGCTACTTCCTCCTCGGCGAGCTCGTCGAGATCGGAGAGACCCAGCAGATCTTCACCAATCCCCAGGATTCCAGGACGGAAGATTACATCACAGGGAGGTTCGGCTAACCGCGCTGGCAAACCGGAGTATAATAGAGCGGCAATAGGAAAGTGAGGGAACAACATGGACGATCTCCATCTCGACGACGAACAAGGGAACGAGCCTAAGAAGGTCCGGGGTCTCGCGATCGCCATCCTCGTGGTCTTGGCCGCCGTCGTGGCCGTCTATTATTTCGCCATCAGGAAAAAACCGGAAGCGTCCGCCGCTCCGCAGACGCCGCCGACCGAGTCGGTGACGCCGGTCGGGGGAGAGAAGGCCCCTGGTGTCGGGATCGGCGAGCCGCTCGTGTTCCCCGCGGTCGTGCTCGGTGAGAGCGACCAGGCCGTCCGGGAATTCGCCGCGGCCCTGTCGACGAACCCGGAGTTCGCCAAGTGGCTGTTGACAAAGGACCTCATCCGGAAATTAGTCGTGGCCGTCGACAACGTCGCCAACGGGCTGAGCCCCAAACCGCACATCGACTTCTTTTCGCCATCCGGGCAATTCCGCGTCGTCAGGACTAAAGAGGGTATGCTCGTCGATGAGGCGTCGTATTCCCGGTATGACCCCGTCGTCGGCGTGGTCCTTTCGGTCGACGCGGCGGCGGCCGTCCGGCTCTACCGGGCGGTCAAGCCCCTCCTCCGGGAGGCCTACAGCGACCTCGGCTATCCCGGGATCGACTTCGAAGACACGCTCGTCCGGGCCATGGCCGAGCTTCTCGAGACCCCCGTCGTGGAAGGCCCCGTCGTTTTGGAGAAGAAGATCCTGAGCTACGCGATGACCGACGAGACGCTCGAGGCCTTGAGCCCGGCCCAGAAACAGCTCTTCCGCATGGGCCCCAAGGGAGTCCGTGCGGTGCAAGGGAAAATCAGGGAGCTGGCCGCAGCCCTCGGCGTTCCGGAATCGCGTCTGCCCGCGACGAAAAGCAAATAGATCTCACTTCCAGCGGAACGGCTTTTCTTTCCTGAAATCGGGGATGAGGTGTTCGTCCGGACGGAAGGGTTCCGGCTGGAGGAACAGGTGGTCGAAGCCGAGCGCGAGAGCCGCGTCAGCGGCCCGCCGGCATTCTTCCTCGGAAACGCCCTTTTGGATATCATCCGGCGCCCGGAAACAGGGATGATATTGACTCATCAGGCTCAACCCGATGAACGGAGAGAGGTTTTCGTAGATCCACTTGAGGATGACGAGCGTGTCCTCGACCGATCCGGGGAGGATGAGATGACGGACGACGAGCCCCTTGCGAGCCGTGCCGCCGGGGTCGAGGTCGAGGACGGGCTGCTGGATCGACATCTCCCGGACGGCCTCGGAGGCCTTGGCGAAATAATCCGCGGCGGCCGAATATTTTTTCGAGATGGCCGGGGAATGGTATTTCAGGTCGGGGAGATAGATATCGACGATCCCTTCCAGGGCCCGGACGGCCTCGAGGCTGTCGTACCCGTTGGAATTCCAGACGAGGGGGATGGCGAGGCCTGCGGAAAGGGCGATGCGGAGGGCCCGGAGGATGGGCAGGGCGACGTGGGTCGGCGAGACGAAATTGATGTTATGGGCGCCTTTCGCCTGGAGCCCGAGCATCAGGGCCGCGAGTTCCTCGTCTGAGACGGGCTCGCCCTCGAGGAGCCAGCTGATTTGGTAGTTCTGGCAGAACAGGCACTTGAGGTTGCAGCCCGTGAAGAAGATCGTCCCGGAACCGGACTTACCGCTGATCACCGGCTCTTCGCCGAAGTGGAGCAGGGCGTGGGAGACCGAGGCGTAACGGCCCGTCCGGCAGACGCCTTCCGCTCCTTTCGCCCTGTCCACCCGGCAGTCCCGCGGGCAGAGCGTGCAGGCCGACTCGAGCGGGGAGAGCCGGGTGATGGCCTTTTCGACCAGCTCCAGTTTTCTCTCGCGTTTACCCACGTCCGGCATTCTATCATATTGAATCAAGGGGCGGCTGCGGGTATAGTAGGGGACTCATGGAACTGATCAACAAGATCATCGACATCGTGCTGCACCTCGACAGGTACCTCAGCGCCATCATCCAGCAGTACGGCCTGTGGACCTACGCCATTCTTTTCGTGGTCATCTTTATCGAGACCGGGTTCGTCGTCATGCCGTTCCTCCCCGGCGACTCCCTGCTTTTCGCCGCTGGGACGTTCGCCGCGCTGAAGGCCTTCAAGGTCGGCTGGCTCATCCTGGTCCTCTCCGCCGCCGCGGTCATCGGCGACACGGTCAATTACTGGATCGGCCATTACGTCGGGCCCAAGGTCTTCGCCAAGGAGAAGGCGCGTTTCTTCAAGAAGGAGCATCTCGATCGGACGCACGCTTTCTACGAAAAGCACGGCGGCAAGACGATCATCATCGCCCGCTTCGTCCCGATCATCCGGTCGTTCGCGCCGTTCGTCGCCGGCATCGGGCGGATGTCCTACGGCCGGTTCATCGCCTACAACGTCGTCGGCGGGGTCGGCTGGGTCCTTCTGCTCGTCGGCGCCGGATATTTCTTCGGCAACATCCCGCTCGTGAAAAAGAATTTTTCCCTGGCCATCCTGGCCATCATCGCCATATCGACGATCCCCATCGTGACCGAGTACTTGCGCCACCGGAAGAAAAAGTAGGAAACGCCGCCGGCGTCAGGACTCAGAAAGAATCTTTGCCAGACGGCGCAGTTTCGGTGAGGACAGGACGTGGTGGGCGGTCATGTCGGTGTGCAAAGGTGTCAGCGAGATATAGCCCTCGTGGGCGGCCATGACGTCGGTGCCGGCGTCGCCTACCCGCCTGGGAACTCCGGTCCCGATCCAGAAGTAGGACGAGTTGCGTGGGTCGGTCTTCTCGATGATCTCCGGGTCGTAGAACTTCCAACCGAGGCGGGTGATCTTCACCCCCTTGGCCGGGGGCGGCGGGATGTTGACGTTGAGGGCCGTTCCCGGCGGCAGGCCCGAGGCGAGGACCACTGCGGCGATCGTCCGGACGGTTTCCGCGGCGAACTTCAAATCGAAGCCGCCCGAGGCGTCGGGAAGCAGAGAAACCGCGATCGACGGGATACCGAGGAACGTCCCCTGGATCGCTCCGGCGACGGTCCCGGAATAGTTGATGTCCTGCTGGCCGAGGTTCGGCCCCGGATTCATCCCCGAGATGATGAGGTCCGGTCGGCGGGGGAGGAGCTTTTGGAGGGCGAAATAGATGCAGTCGCCGGGCGTCCCCTCGACGGCCCAGACCCGCGGCTTGACGTGTTGGATGCGAAGTGGCCGGCGGAGCGTGATGGCCAGCGAGCAGGCGCTTTTCTCCCTGTCCGGCGCGACGATGTACGTCAGGCCGAGGGGCTGCAGGCGGCGGTAGAGGATCTGGATCGTTTCGTGGTAGAAACCGTCGTCGTTTGTCAGGAGGATGAGAGGACGCCGGGCCCTCCTAGTGGCGGCCCCGGCCTCAAAGGCTTTCTTCACGCGGACTTCTTGATCATGACGAGGAGCATCTTGAACCGCGTCACGGCCCGCAGGGCGTGCGGGATGGCGGCCGGCATGATGATCATCTCGCCCGGCTTGAGCCGGTTGACCTTGCCGCCGATCGTGACGTCGGCCTCGCCGTCGAGGTCGATGGCCATGGCGTCGAAAGGCGCCGTGTGCTCGCTCAGCTGTTCGCCCTCGTCGAAGGCGAACGCGGTCACCGTTCCCGTCGGCTGGCTGACGACCTCGCGGCTGACGATGGCGCCGTCCTGGTAACTGACGAGCCCGGCCAGGTCGACAGCTCTGGCCTTCAGGTCTTCCGCGTTCTTGTCTTTAGTGATCTTCATGTGAGTGGCCCTCGAGAGATGAGAGAAATGGTCGGGACGGGCGGATTTGAACCGCCGACCCCATGCACCCCAAGCATGTGCGCTACCAGGCTGCGCCACGTCCCGAACCGGGGCCCCTTATTATAGCAGAACCGGGGCTATTTACGACCTTTTTTCCGCCCGTCGTCGAGGGCGGAAACGATGTCTTGGAGATCGTCGCGGACGTTGTTGAGAGCCTTGCGGAGCCGCTCCGGATGGACGGGGTTCGAGCGGACGAGGCCGAACTCGTCCTCGATCTTCCGCTTGATCCCGGCCGTGGTCAGGGTTTTCCCGGCCATGAGCTCCTTGATCCGGGCGATGATGGCCACGTCCTGCTGGCGGAAGAATTTCTCGCCGCTGCCCGTCAGGCCGGAGTTGAGAAAAGGAAATTCCTCTTCCCACGAGGACAGGGTCGCGGCGTCGACGCCGGTCGTCCGGCTGACTTCGTCGAGCTTGTAGACGAGCTTCACCTTCGCTTTGTCGTCGTTGAAGAGTTTAGTCTGAACGGTTTCTTTTTTCACGGGCGTCCGGAGGCCAACATTAGCATTTTCTTCTGGTTTGGTCAAGGCGCGTCACTCGCCCGCGGGGGCGCCATTCCGCCCGTGCCGCCGGGGTCCGGCCGGCGGGCGGTTGTGATATAATCCGGGGCCTGGCGGCGCCCATGGATAAAAAGACAAAGGACCGGGAAAAGGAAACCCATACGCCCCTGGCCGAGCGGATGAGGCCGCAGACCTTCGACCGCGTCTACGGCCAGGATCACATCCTGGGCAAGGGCAAGCTCCTTTCCGAGCTCATCGATTCGAACCGGCTCGTCTCCATCATCTTCTGGGGCCCGCCGGGCTCGGGCAAGACGACCCTGGGCTCCATGCTGGCCCGCCAATTCGACCTGCCCTGCGAGTTCTTCAGCGCCGTCCTGGCCGGGATCAAGGAGGTC
>JBGOYY010000097.1:0-8026 GCA_041479905.1 Candidatus Aminicenantia bacterium | reverse complement strand
GGCGAAGCTCTTCGGGCTGTTCGAAAAGCTCGATCCCGGCACGGAGGGCACCGGCGTCGGTCTGGCGCTTGTGACGCGGATCGTGGAAGTGCACGGCGGCCGGATCTGGGTGGAATCGGAAGGTCCGGGCAAAGGCGCCACCTTCCGTTTCACCTTGCCCAAGACAAAACGAAAACCGGCTTAAGGAGGACATCCTGTGATCAAAGGACACCCCATCAACATTTTGCTCGTGGAGGACGACCTCGCCCATGCGGAAATCGTCAGACGCAACCTCAAGGAGTTCAGGGTTGCCAACGAGATCATCCATGTCGAGGACGGACAAGCGGCGCTGGATTATCTTTATGGCCGGGCTCCCTACGCCGATCCAAAAACCCATCCGCGGCCCCACCTCATACTTCTGGACCTCCGTTTGCCCAAGGTCGACGGTCTGGAGGTCCTCCAGCGGATCAAGGGGGACGCGGATCTCAGGGGGATCCCCACTGTCGTCTTGACGACATCGAGCGCAGAATCGGATATGGTGAAGGCATATGACAACGGCGCCGGGAGCTACCTGGTGAAGCCGGTGGATTTCGATAAATTCACCAAGCTGATGGAGGCTTTTGGCTTCTACTGGCTGGCGTGGAACAAATATCCTGATTGAATGACGGGAGGGGAGGGGCCTTCATGACTGACGCCGTCGTGAACATTCTGCTCTTGGAAGATGAGCCGGCGCACGCCGATGCCATTCGGCGGGCGCTCGAAGCCTCCGACCTGAAGGCCGCAGTCCAAATCGCAGGCACTCTGCGGGAATATCACGAGGCCGTAGCCGTCTGCCCGCCGAACATCGCCCTGCTGGACATGGTCCTGCCGGACGGGCGGGCGCTCGATGCGCTGACCTTTCTGCCGGATGCCTGCCCTTTCCCCATCTTGATCCTGACCAGCTACGGCAACGAGCAAACGGCCGTGGAGGCGATGAAGGCCGGCGCGCTGGACTACATCGTCAAGTCCCCGGAGGCTTTTGCCACGATGCCTCATGCCGTTGAGCGGGCGCTGCGCGAATGGAACATGCTCCAGAAGCGCAAGCGGGCGGAGGCGGCCCTGCGGGAGAGCGAGGAACGGTTCCGCACCCTCTACGAGAATTCCACACTCGGCCTCTACCGGACGATTCCGGACGGCCGGATCGTTCTGGCCAACCCTGCCCTGGTCAGGATGCTCGGCTATTCATCGTTCGATGATCTTTCCGGCAGGGACCTCAAGGCGGATGGTTTCGAGCCTTCCTATCCTCGTACGCAGTTCGTTGAGATGATCGAGAAGGAGGGCGTTGTCAGGGGATTGGAGTCCGCGTGGAAGCGGCGGGATGGGACGACCGTCTTTGTCAGGGAGAGCGCCCGCGCCATCCGCGACCCTGAGGGGCGGACCATGTATTATGACGGGACCGTCGAAGATATTACAGAACGAAAGGAAGCCGAGGAGGAGTTGGCCTATGAGCAGAGCCTCCTGAGGGCCCTCCTGGATAATGCCACTGACCAGGTGTACTTCAAAGATATCAACAGCCGCTTTATCAGAATCAGCAAGGCCCAAGCCGAGAGATTTGGCCTGAGGGATCCCGCGCAAGCCGTAGGCAAGACGGACTTTGACTTTTTCGCTGAGGATCATGCCCGGCCGGCATTTCTGGATGAACAAGAAATTATGAAAACCGGCCGGCCTTTGGTGGATCAAGAAGAAAAGGAAACGTGGCCCAATGGCCGAGTGGCGTGGGTCTCGACAACCAAGGTGCTTCTCCAAGACAAGCAAGGGCAAATCATAGGCACCTTTGGCATCTCCCGCGACATCACCAAGCGCATGCGGGCGGAGGAAGGTCTGAATGAGACTCTTCGGCTTTTGCGCCAGGCGATCACATCGACGATCCAAGTGCTGGGCCTGACGGTCGAGGCGAGAGACCCCTACACGGCGGGTCATCAGCAGAGAACGACCATTCTGGCCGAAGCGATCGCCCGGGAAATGGGTTTGCCCCCGGAAAAAATCGAAGGCCTCCACATGGCCGGACTCGTCCACGACGTCGGCAAGATCTCCATTCCCGCGGAAATCCTGAGCAAACCCACCAAGCTGACCCCAGGCGAATACGCGTTGGTGAAAACGCACGCCCAAAGAGGGTACGAGATCCTGAAAGTCGTGGAGTTCCCCTGGCCCCTTGCCGAGATCGTCTTAGAACATCACGAACGGATGGACGGATCCGGTTATCCCCGGGGGCTCAAGGGAGATGAGATCCTCATGGAAGCCCGGATCCTCGCCCTATCGGACACGGTGGAGGCCATGGTCTCGGATCGTCCCTACCGGCCGGCGCAGGGAGTCAAGACAGCCTTGGCGGAGGTCGAGAAGAACAAGGGCATCTTCTACGACGCGGATGTCGCGGAGACGTGCTTGAAGCTGTTCCGGGAAAAGCGCTTCAGTTTCCCAGCTTGAATTCTTTCTTGTTGAAGAGGGTGACGCAAGCCACGACCGCCGGCGTGTCAAAAAGGCCCCCTTTTTGTCGGGTAATCTCTTCCAGGGCTTTCTTGAGCGTGAAGGCTGGTCGATAGGGACGATGGGAGAGCATTGCTTCCACGGCCTCCGCGACGCTCAGGATCCTCGTCTCCGGAAGTATCTCCTGGCCGCGTAAGCCCAGAGGGTAGCCGGATCCGTCCATCCGTTCGTGGTGCTGATAGACGATTTGGGCGATCTTGTCCAACATGTCGATGGATTTGAGGATATTGTAGCCGGTTGTCGGGTGCTCCCGGACAAGCTGGAGTTCCGCCTCATCCAAGCGGCCGGGTTTGCTGAGGATCTCCGCGGGAACGGCGATCTTCCCCAAGTCATGGATGAGGCCGGCGACCCGGATCGTATCGACCTGGTCCGGCGAAAGCCTCATCTCGACGGCCATCGCCCGGGCCAAGTCGGAAACCCTCCTTTGATGGCCTGAGGTGTAGGGGTCGCGCATTTCGACGATGGAGGCTATGGCCTGAATGACCGCTTCCCTCGATTTGATCAGCTTTTGAATATTTTCTTCCAGCAGCTCCTGGGACTTTTTGCGCTCCGAGATGTCCCGGGCGATCCCAAGGACGACCGTTTTCCCCTTGACCTTGACGGGCCGTGTCAATATTTCGACAGAAACACGGCTTCCGTCCTTTCGCCTCAATGTGAATTCGTCCGGCCCCGTCGACTTTCTCATGGCGTTCAAGGCGAGAAGCTTCAGGGACTTGATGATTTGGTCTCCCGGGATGATATTCAAATCCACAAAGCTCTTCCCGATGAGCTCCTCCCTCCGATAGCCGACCAGCGCTTCCGCGGCTCTATTGCCGTTGATGAACTTCCCCCTTGTATCGTTCAAATAATAGGCGTCGGGGGCATCCTCGAAAAGGACCTTGAGGAGGTCGTCCGATTCAGGGCGTCCCTCCGCCTCGAGGCTGGCAAGGACCATTTGGACTGTCTCGTCCTGCATCATCTTCTGCTTTCGTGCTTTACGTTCCCAAGAGCCATCATGGGGCGGAGGACAGGAGATGCCAATAGCCGTTTAGAGGGATTTTGGGGGGGGAATTCGGTCCGATCGTATCCTCACTTGGGGGGAGGGAGAGGTCATCTTTCCCCTTTGTTTCTGCAATAGAAACCCGGTGATACCACCCCCCCTTCCATCTCTGGAGGCGATTGACCTGTTTAGCCGCCGGCCTCAGGATGATGGATATATCGGCAATCTGATAGGGACCAAAGGAGGTCGCTCGGGAACCTGAACCCGAGACAGACAAAATGCGCAACGAAACGGCCGGCCCCAGGGCCCGGCTTGAGCCATCCTGGCAAAGCCAGAAACGTTTCCTCTCCATCGCCGCAAACTCCCTCGCGGCCATCCTCATCATGGACTCCGCTTTCCGGGTCGTCTATGCGAACGAGGAAGCCGCTCGGATCATGGAATATGCTCCGGAAGAGCTTATCGGGCGCGATTTTCTGGGATTCGTCGCCCCTGGGACCCTGCCCTTGGTCAGAGACTATGCCGGCCGCAGGCAGAGAGGCGAGTACGCTCCTTCGCGCTACGAGTTTTCCATCGTCCGGAAAGACGGGGAGGAGCGACTCGTCGAATGCAGCGCGGACGTGGTCCGGGACTCGGAAGGAAACCCGGAAACCGTCATGCAGTTCATGGATACCACGGAACGCTATCGGACCGAGGAAGAGCTGAAGAATTCGCACGAGATCTTCAAGGTCATTTTCGACTACGCGCCCGACGGCATCTATCTCAACGACCTCAAAGGAAACCTCATCGACGGCAATCGCATGACCGAGCAGCTGACCGGCTATTCGAGGAGAGAGCTCATCGGGAAAAATTTCATGACCGCGGGGCTCCTGCCGGCCGGCCAGGTTCCAAAAGCCGCCTTCCTCTTGGCCCAGAACCTCGCCGGGAAGCCGAGCGGTCCGGACGAGCTGACCTTGAGAAGAAAAGACGGGACGCTTATTCCCGTGGAGATCAGCACCTATCCCGTAAAAGCCAAAGGGAAGACCATGGTCCTGGGGATCGCCAGAGACATCACCGTCCGCAAGCGCGCGGAGGAAGAGGAGACCAAGAACCGGGAGAACCTCGAAACGGTCGTCAAGGAACGGACCAAGGAGCTCGAGGACGCGAAACAGGCCGCCGATGCGGCCAGCCGGGCCAAGAGCACCTTCCTGGCCCACATGTCCCATGAGATCCGGACGCCGATCAACGCCATCATGGGATTTTCCCAATTGATGCAGCGCGACGACACCCTGGCCCCTCAACAGCGGCAGCATCTGGATATCATCAACCGGAGCGGCGAGCACCTTCTGGCCCTGATCACCGACGTCCTGGAAATGTCGAAGATCGAGGCCGGGCGGATGACCCTGAACCCGACGACGTTCAGCCTCCGATGCCTGCTCGAAGACCTGGAAATGATGTTCCGGATGCGCACCGACGCGAAAAAGCTGCTGTTCGCCGTGGAGGGCCTCGGCCACATCCCCCAGTACGTGGAGGGGGACGAAGGCAAGTTGCGCCAGATCCTCATCAACCTGCTGGGCAACGCGGTCAAGTTCACCGGAACCGGCGGCATCGTTTTGAGGATCCGGACCGACCGTGAGGACGCCGGAAAGATCCGTCTGGAGGCGGAAGTCGAGGACACGGGGCCGGGCATATCGGCGGACGAACTGGCGAACCTGTTCCAGCCCTTCCAGCAGACGCAAAGCGGGCGCTTCATGGGGTCCGGTACGGGTCTGGGGTTGGCCATCTGCAAAGAGTTTGTAAATACCATGGGAGGGGACATCTCCGTCGACAGCCGAGTGGGGAAGGGGAGCCTTTTCAAATTCCATGTTCTTTTGGGAGAGGGGGATGTCGATTTTTCCGAGAAAAAATCCGAATCCTATCGGATCAAATGCCTGCGGCCCGGCCAGCCCGCGTGCCGCGTCCTGATCGCCGACGACGAGGAGCCGAACGGCGAGTTTTTATCCAAACTCCTCGGCGACGTCGGCTTTGAAACGAGACAAGCGGCCAACGGGAAAGACGCCATCGCCGAGTTCCAGGCCTGGCGGCCGCACCTGATCCTCATGGACACGCGGATGCCCGAGATGGACGGCTGCGAAGCGGCCCGCCGCATCAGGGCGAGCGAAGGCGGCGCGGAGGTCAAGATCGTCAGCGTGAGCGCCAGCGTTTTCGAAGAGAACCGGCGGGAGGCATTCGAGGCCGGGGCCGACGACTTCCTGACCAAGCCCTTCCGGGAAGCCGTCCTCTTCGAGAAGATCGAACGGCTTCTGGGTGTCGAGTACGAGCTTTCCGAAAAAAGCGCGTCCGAGAAAGACCTGGCCTGCCCCGCCGACCGGAGCGCGCTGACGGCTGACGCTCTGGCGGCTCTGCCCAAGGCCTTTATCATGAAGATGCACGACGCCGTCATCCAGGCGGATTATGACACGATCATGGGGTTGATCGACGGCCTCGGCCGCCGCCGCGCCCTCGTGGCCGAGGGACTGCGCGACCTCGTCGAACGCTTCGAGTACAACAGACTTCTCGACTTGCTGCAAACAAAAAGGAGAGACCGATGAGCATATCACTGACATATCCGGAAAAGCCGAACATCCTCGTGGTGGACGACACGCCCGCGAACCTCCATCTTCTGACGAGCATGCTGAAAGACCGGGGCTACAAAACGCGGCCCGTCCCGAGCGGCATGCTCGGGCTCCAGGCCGCCCTGAGCGACCCCCCCGATCTGATCCTTCTCGACATCCACATGCCGGAGATGAACGGTTTCGAAGTGTGCCAAAGCTTGAAGGCCGACGAAAAGCTGAAGGACATCCCCGTCATTTTCATCAGCGCGCTGAACGAAGTGCTGGACAAGGTCAAGGCCTTTGCGGTGGGCGGCGTGGACTACATCACCAAGCCCTTCCAGTTCGACGAAGTCCAGGCCCGGGTGGACACGCACTTGAAGCTCAGGCGGCTTCAGGAGGAGCTCGAACAGCACAACCGCCAGCTGGGCAAGCTCGTCCAAGTCCAGGTCAAGAAGATCTCGGACACGCAGATGGCCATGATCTTCTCCCTGGCCAAGCTGGCCGAATCCCGGGACGACGATTCGGGCATGCACCTCGAGCGCGTCCAGGGGTTCTGCAAGAAGCTGGCCGAGGGGCTGGCCCAGCGGGCCCGCTTCGGCCGGCAGGTCGACGCGAAGTTCATCGAAAACATCTTCCACGCCAGCCCGCTCCACGACATCGGCAAGGTCGCCATCCCGGACCAGATCGTCCTCAAGCCCGGCAAACTGACGCCCGAGGAATTCGAGGTCATGAAGACGCACGCCGCCCGGGGGGCGGAGAAGCTCGAGGCCGTCCAGCGGAAATTCCCCGGAAATGCCATGCTCGACATGGGCATCGCCATCGCCAGGTTCCACCACGAAAAGTGGGACGGCCAGGGCTATCCGCAGGGCCTGGCGGGCGAGGCCATCCCGCTGACCGCGCGCATCATGGCCGTCGTGGACGTCTATGAAACGTTGCGGGCGAAACGCTGTTACAAGGCCGCCTTTTCCCACGAGGAGAGCGTGGACATCATCGTGTCCTCGAGCGGGACGCATTTCGACCCCGAGATCGTCAAGGTCTTCGTCGAACTCAAAGGGGACTTCAAGAAGATACGGGACGAGATGAAGGACTGAGCGGCGCTATCCGAGCAGCCGGAGAAGATTCTCCTGGGTGAAGGCTAAAAGACTGTCCGGGTCTTCGATGAACGCCCGAACATCCGTTTCGATGACGTTCCATCGGGCCTCGCTGACAGCCCGGCTCAGCATGGCCCGCCAATTCATCTCCTGACCAATCCGGCTCTCGTTTGCCCCATCAGTCGCCCCTCGGCTACCTGGGTCCCCTTCCCCGGTTCCTTCCCGGACCGCGTTCCGCTTCTGGGCCAGGGCGTTCCTGAACATCAGGGGATTGGGCTCGAGCGCCGGCCACTTGGACAGAAACCAGAAGAGATCGAAATAATCCCGTCCCTTGATATATTCGCGTGTCAGAATGGCCGCCGATTTTCCCGCCAGGAGCGACGGGAGGTCATGGTGCTGAATAAGGACCGGGATGTGCACGTTGACGAGTGTTTTCGCGCCGGTCGCTCCGCCGGGCGGTTTGGTGTCGATCTCGAGCGCGACGGATAATTTCTGTTCCCTCCGCCCGACGAGCCCCAGCTCCGCTAAAAGCTCCGCGAACCTGAAAACGGCCCGTTGGACGGTCTTTTCCTTACCGAGATGCAGATAGACATCGTAGCCGGCCGCAGCCAAGCCGCTTTCGATTTTCCGCATGGCACCCGGGAACTCCTCGGGTTCCCAGAGTGGGCCGGCGGAGAAATCCAAATCCTCCGAAAACCGGCCGATACGCCAAAGAAACCGGAGAGCTGTGCCCCCCATGAAGAAGAGCCGCGTGTTGAGGCCTTCCCTTTGCATGAGCCAGAGGACGTAATTCTGGATATACTCCCGCAACGCGTGAAGCCCTAGAGAGGGACGTTCGCGGGCGACCTGGAGAGCGATGTCTTTCATCTTTATCCCTCCCTGTT
>JBGOYY010000096.1:0-8295 GCA_041479905.1 Candidatus Aminicenantia bacterium | reverse complement strand
TTTCATCCGCTCGGATTCCTGAACAAATTCCTGCGTGGCGAGGACGACGGGCGGGATCTCGAATTTCTGCATTTTATCCTGAGGTTTTTCGAACTTCCATTCGTCCTTTTTCACGGCGAAGCCTTCTTTTTTGAAAACGACCCTGTAACTCCCATGCGGCAGACCGGCGAACTTGAACCCACCGTCCTTTTTCGTTTTCACGGTGAAGCTGAGGTTGGTATTGACCTCCCAGAGGGTGATCTCGACCCCTTCCAAAGGCATCTTCTGGATGTCGACGACTTTTCCGTAAACATAATACTCGCGGTACTGCCCGAAGCCGGGAAAAACCATGATGATCCCGAAGAGGAGGACGAAAGCTCCCCGCCATCGATAGGTGCGACATCTCATGACCTACTCCTTTTTTGACTTGAAGGCGTTGGCCTTCTTCAAGGCCTCGCTCATTTTCCCCGATTCGTGCTTGCGGTTATAGATATCGGCCAGGAGAAAATAGCCGAGGGCTTTGAGTTCGGACGTCCGGGCAAGGGAAAGTCCTTTTTCAACCAGGACCTGGATTTCATCGAGCGGAACCTGCTCCGAGAACAGGCCCCGAGCGAGAAACAAGTACCCTTCGGCCTGCTCGGGGGCCACCTTGATGACCTCCCGCATATTGTCCATGTATCCCGTGCGGTCGCCAAGCTTCAGAAGGACCTTGCCCAAGTTGAAGCGGGCTTGAAATTCCCGGGGAAACGCGGAGACCTCTCCGGCGTAAGCGGCCCGCGCCTCCTCGAGCCTTCCCTGCTCCTCATAAAGCAGCCCCAGGTTGTAGTTGGCTCGGGGGAATTTTGGGGATTCTCGGATGATGTCCTTCAAGAGAATTTCGGCCCGGTCATATTGCTTCACGCCGACCAAACTGGCGGCCAGGTTGAAGCGGTTCCGGGTCAGCTTCGGCTGGAGCTCGACGGCCTTTTCGAGATAGGGGAGGGCTTGGGCATGGTCGTCTTGTCCGATATAGGTCTCGCCGATCAGCATGTAAGCCTCGACATTATTCTCATCTATGGAGAGCGTCCGCTTGCAGAGGGCAATAGCGTCTTCGTTCTTCCCTTCCCCGACCAGGATATCCGCCAAGGCGGTCAAACCCTGGATGTTCTCAGGGTCCTCTCTTAAGATCAGATCGAGGTTGGCCTTCGCCTCTTCCCTGCGTCCCAGATGCACATAGCACGTCGCGAGGAGAAGTAAGGCCTGTGTGATCGTCGGATCTTTCCTCAGGGCGGGTTCAAGAAGTTCAACAGCCGCGTCGTACCGCTCGGTCATGATCAATCCGCCGGCTCGCGTAACGGCCTCGAAAACCGGGAACTTATCCTTGGGGTCGGCGAGGGGCCTTGAGCGATCATTTGACGGTTTTTTCATGGTGACCGGCGCCCCGATATAACCCAGAGCGGACAGCCTTTCCATCGTATCCTTGTCCAGATTCGCCGCCTGCGGGGTTGGAGCATCCTTGCTAGTTTCGGTTATGAGCCGGTCCAGCTCGGTTTTCATTTTTTGGGCGACGGCGGAATCCCGGGAATAAATATTCGTCCGTTCGTCCGGGTCCTGATGAATGTCGTAGAGCTCAGCCTGAGGAGCATCGATAAACTTGTACCGCGCCGTGCGCAAAGAGAGGAGCGGGCTCCAGCCGAATTGGATATTGGGAGCCATGGATTCCGAATAGGCCGTGCCCTCCCCTTCTTTCTCCGGCCGGAACATTGCGGGAAGAAGTGAGCGGCCTTGCGTTTTTAACGGGGCCGCGATATGGGCGAGATCCAGAAGAGTCGGGAAAACGTCGACGGAGCTGACCTGGGAGGAAACACGTTTCCCCCGGAGCTCAGGAAACGGCGTAATGACCAGAAACGGCACATGGACGGCATAGTCATAAATGAAGTACCCGTGTGCCCCCTCGCCGTGGCTTCCCAGCCCTTCTCCGTGGTCTCCGATAAGGACGAGGATCGTATTCTTGTTGAGGTCGTTTTTCTCCAGCCAGGCCACACACCTGCCGATTTGCTCATCCATAAAAGCGATCTCGCCATCATACAAGCCGGTGGGCCCCCGAAGGCTATACTCGCTGTGATAGGGCTCGGGAGGATCATAGGGCAGATGGGGGTCGTAAAGATGGATCCAGGCGAAAAAGGAGCTCTTTTTCTGCTCCTCAAGCCAGGCGAGCGCGGCATCCATCACTTGATTGCCGGGTTTCTGAATCGCGCCAAGGTCAAGATGTTTGTATTTATTCAGGTCAAATTGGTCGTCGTAATACTGGAAGCCCTGCTTCAATCCCCATCGCCCGTCCAGGACGAAGGCGCCGATAAAAGCCCCGGTTCGGTATCCTCGTGCCGAAAGCACCTCGGCGACCGTTGTCTGTTCATCGCTTAAAGCTGTGTTGCCGTTGACGCGGACGCCGTGGTAGGTCGGGTACATGCCGGTCATGATCGTGCAGTGCGCGGGCAGAGTCAAAGGAGCCGCCGTTGCGGCCTGCTCGAAAAGGACCCCCCGCCCGGCGAGCGCATCCAAGTTCGGGGTCTTGATGTTCGGATAGCCATAGCAGGCCAGATGGTCCGCCCGGGTCGTATCCATGGTTACGAGGATGACGTTGGGCTTCTCGACGCCCTGGCGCGCCCAGAGGCGGCCGACCTTCACGGCCAGGTTTCGATGCGGTCCGAAAGAGATCCAGATCAAGATCGCCGCGACGATGACCGCGCCGACCGCGAGGAAAGGCCAGAGGGCCGTCCTTTTATGATCGTTCTTGTTCTTCATGCCTAACAGTCTAAGATAGCGCGTCACGGCCTATTTTTCAACAACGCCTCATAAAGCGCCCAGACGGCGCCGGGCCGCATATACTTCATCGCCCGGAAAAGCTTCTCTCCGTATTTCGCGTCGGCATTGTTCCACTGGACCTCGTCCGGATTGAGGTAGGCTTCGGGGGTCTTGAAGAAATAGCCCTGGCCGAAGGGGCTGTAGACGACATGATAAAGTCCGTAGGCCGTGTGCATCCCTTCGTCGCGGAGGCCGTTGAGGAGGCAGTTCGCCGCGAAGGCGTAGGCCGTGCCGACCCAGACTTCGTCACCCTGCTGGCTCAGGAGCTGGCGTCCGTCGGCCTTGCGGCCGTTGACGGCGCCCATCAGGCCGCCGCCGAAGCCGAGGACGTTCTTTTCGTAGATCGTCCGCAGGGTTCGCTCGACCTCGGCGGGCGGAACGATCGGGTCCCTGCCGTCCGCGTCGAGGCCGAGCATGCCGGCGTACCAGACGCCGAACAACTGATCGGTCATGATGTCGTCCGTGTGCGCGTCGATGTGGAAATAGCCGCCCCGCTCGTCCCAGAGCTTGCGCAGAGAGGCCCGGCCCGACTCGAACCACCTCCGGTATTTTCCGATGATCTCGAGGATATCGGCATCGCCGGCCCGGACCAGGCCGCGGCCGTAGAGGGTCTCCCCCATCCGGACCGTCGCCCTGAGGCCGGCCAGCCAGAGGAGCCCGACGTAGGCGCTCTCCCCTTTCATCCGCCAGGTGTCGTAAGTCTGGTCGGGGATGGCCTCGTTGAGCGGGACGTGGGTCACCTTATCGCCGAAGCGCGCTTCGAGCGTATCCAGGGCGACGACCGAGGCCTCGAACATCTTCATGAGAAAACCGATATCCCGGGCGCCCGTCGCCAGGAAATCCCGGTAGGCCCGGAGCGGGAATTTAGGGTTGATGTCCTTCCAGAAGTTGGCGTTCTGCCAGTCGAAGGCGTTCAGGATGGTCCAGGGCCTCTTGCGCGGCGAGCCGACGTCGTGAGGGACCATCCCCGCGGCCTTGATCGTATTCCAGTAATAGTCCATCTTGTCCGGCGGGACCTCCTTGGGAAAGACGACCGCATATTGGAAAACGCGGTAGGACGAATCCTCGAGCGGAATGGTGCCGGCGAGATAATCCATGTGGGCCGTTTCGAGCTCCGGCCAGAGCTTGAGCACATGCCAACAATAGGAATCGACGTCGGTCGTCCCGTACATGAGGTAATCGGCGCTTTCGAGATAAGTGTGGAGATTCGTTGCGGCGTCCCAGATGCTCGTCTCGGTCAGGACGTAGAGCTCGTTGAGCAGGGCCTGCTTGAACCAGTCGGGAAGCCGCGGGTTCGTCAGGACGGGCTTCTGCCAATCGTCGACGGCCCGTTCCCACTCCCCCGCCCGACCCAGCGCTTCGGAGGCCAGGCGGAAGGCGTTCGTGCCTTCCGCGCCGGCGAAGGCCGTGTATTTCTTTTTGTGCTTGGCCCCGGCCTCGAACTCGTAGTAGGGAAAATCCCAAGCGATGGCGAACGGGACCTCGAGCCGCTCGCCC
Organism: Candidatus Aminicenantia bacterium; assembly: GCA_041479905.1. Lineage (GTDB taxonomy): Bacteria > Acidobacteriota > Aminicenantia > Aminicenantales > Saccharicenantaceae > RBG-16-66-30. Next base: position 3,975 of record JBGOYY010000096.1, on the reverse strand, counting down.
GGCTTGAGCGTGAACGTGACAGCGAGAGCAGCCCCCGTTTCCTGCCGCGGCCCGAGCGGAGCGGAAGCGCGGACGCCGTCGAGTGTCCCGTCCGCGGCGAACCTCTTCCAAATGTCGGCGCCGTCGCCGCGAGGGTCGAAAGCGGCCTGGAACTGGACGTGGGTCTTGCCCGGGCTTTCGAGGGCGGCGATGGCCATGGTGCCGGCGAGAGCGTTCCCGGTTCTCACATCCTGACCTTTTTGCTGGAAGAGGATGCCTTTGCGGGACCCGTCCTCGACGAATTCGTTGAAGCTGTCGGCGCTTCTCCGGTCCCAGACAAAAGACTCCTGGGGAGCCCCGCCTGGGGCGGGGTGAGGCCGGACGGCCTCCCAGCCGACCATATTCTCCCAGGTCAGGAGGATGCTGACTTCGACAGGCTGCCGGGTCGGGTTGACGGCCACCCACCTGTAAACGGCGACGGGATAGCTCGTCTCCTTGTAGTTCCCGGCTATGACGGGCGAGAACTGGACGACCGCCAGTTTGACCGGCAGATCCGGATTCTCTTCGTACGAAAAGCCGGACTTTGGGTAGAGCGCGAAATAATCGCCTTTTCCCGCCGGGTAGTTCCAGGCCCAGCCGCCGAGGCCTTCCCCGGCCGGCGGCGCCGTCGTCGAAAGCGTCCGGGCGACCGTCCGGCCGCCGGATTTCATGAAGACGTGGAACTGGTCGGCCCAGACCGTGTCCTCGACCATCCAGCCGAGCCTGAGGAACCAGGTCGAAAAATTCCCGTTCATGAGGCGCTCGTACCCGCCGGCGCCGATGCCGCCGACCGGACAGGCGCTCCCTTCGGCCCTGGCTTCGATATCTCCCGGGGCGATCGTCCGACCGAACGTCTCGAGGATCGTCCCGATGGGCCGGTCGAAGGCCGCCTGGGGGAAGCCGGCTAGGTTGGACGCGGAATAATTCAGGGCGTCGAGCGAGGCGCGGAGGACCTGTTTTTCTGTCGAGGCTCCGCCCGAGAGGGCCGTAGCGATAAGCTTGTCGAGGCGGCCATCGATCTCACGGCCGGTGTCGTCCGTGATCCCTTTCTCGGCCAGGATCGCGGGGAAGCGGCGGACGAGCTCGCTCCGAATAGCGGTGGCCACCGCATCGCCGGGAGCCGCGACGGAAGGATTCCCGGCGAGTAATCCTGAGAACAAGATGCCGATAAATAAATAAAAAACAAGGCCTCGGGTCCTGAGTCCGCTCATGCCTCACTCCTTTCCTTCTTTTCCTTTTTCATCTCTCTCGCCACGAACAGCGATAGGATGACGATCATGGCGCAATTGATAACGGGGATGATCAGCCCCTGCCGCAGGCTCGAGGCCTCGGCGATCTTCCCGGCCAGCCAAGGAGCGAGCATGCCGCCGACGAGACCCACGGCGATGACGATGCTGAAGGCCGTGCCGGTGATAGCGGCGAACTTCCCGCCGACGATGGCCAGAGTCGTCGGATAGATGGCGGCGAAGCCGAAGCCGATGGCAACTGCGCCCCCCGCCGCCAGGGCGCCTGACGGGGCGAGGGCCATTAGGATGGCCGCGGCCAGGGCCAGCACGGCGCTCCCCAAGATGAGGGTTTCGTTGCGGATTACCCGGACGAGGCGGCTCGAAAGCAGGCGCCCCGACATGATGGCCGCCCAGTAGGCGGCTAAAACCAGCGCGGCGGCGCTGCCGCCGAGCCCGAAGGTTTTCTCGAGGTAGGTCGAGATCCAGCCACCGACAGTAAACTCGTTCCCGGACTGGAAGAAGAGGATGAAGGCGGTCAGCCACAGGAGCGGACTGCGGGCGATCCCAGCCACTTCTTTGATCGGGAACCCCTGGGCCTGTTTGGCCTTGGGAAAGCGGAGGGCGAGGTAGAGGAGGAAGGGAATGAGGCTGAGAGCCGTGGCCAGGAAAAGGATGTTCCGCAGGCCCAGCAGATCGCGCAGGGTGCCGATGAAGAAGGGGATGGACAGGGCGCCGAAACCGAAAAAGATGCCCAGGACGTTGAGGGCGGAACCGCGCTTGTCGCCCTCGTGGATGTCGCTCGTCAGGGCGTTCGTCCCGCCGTTGAGCCCGCCGCCCCCGAGGCCGAGGACGACGGCCGCGCCGAGGACGAGTCCGTAGGTCGAGGCGAAGGACAACAGCAGGAAGGCGCCGGCGACGAGGAAGGCCGAAACGGCCAGGAGTGCCTTGAAGCCGAAGCGGTCGACCAGGGGGCCGAAAAAGAGGGTCGTGACGAGCATGGCGAAATTCATGGTCAGGAAGAGGCTGCCGGCCGCCGCCGCGCCGAACCCGATCCTGTCGAAGAGCGAGGGCAGGATGGCCCCCAGGACGGCCATGACGATGCCGAAAACGAAGATCCCGGCCCAGGCCGAGGACTGGAGCCTCAGGACGCCGGAAGCGCCGGCCCGATCGGATGCACTCATGGACGACTCTCCTTGCCTCAGGATTTGCGCTTCGCCTTGAACGGCCGGGCGTAATAGAACTCGGTAAAGGCCTGGTAGACCCCGGCCATGTGGCCCGGGGGGATGCCGCGGACGTTGGGCGAGACGAAGGTCGGCGGGACCTGGCCCGTTCGGGCCAGGACGTCCGCCGTCTCGGCGACGAGGGCCATGGCGATCGAGACGGCCGCCACGGTCGAGCCCGCGGCCACGCGCTCGATCTGCCCGACGTCGACCAGCGCGTCCTCGGGCGGGACATGGTTGTCGATGGCCACATCGGCCGCTTCGGACAGGATCTTGCCCGAGGAATGAGAGCGCTTGCCGATCTTGGCGTTGGCATGAGAGGAGACGGTGACGACCTTGAGGCCGCGGGCCCCGGCCTCGAGGGCCATCTCGATCGGCGCGGCGTTCAGCCCGCCGTGGGAGAAGACGAGCATCACGTCGCGCTTTTCAAGCGGGTAGCTTTGGAGGAAGACGCGGGCGTAGCCCTCCTGCCGTTCGAGCCAGAGCAACTCCCTGGCCCCGCCCGGCCCGATGACGTTCGACCACATGAGCCGCGGGTCGTAGAGCGGGAAGAAGCCGACGTAACTCCCGTAGCGCGGGAAGATGTCCAGGACGGGGATGACCGAGTGGCCGCTGCCGAACATGTAGACGCGGCCTTTCTTCCGGATCGCGGCGGCCATGATCTTGGCCGCGGCCCGGATATTCTTCATTTCTTTCGTCTTGACCTCGTCCAGTATTCCCTGGATTTTGTCGAGGTATGTTTGAGCGGACATGTTGTCTCTCCTCCCTTAAACCCCTCGTTTAAGATATTTATCAGAATCGCGTCTTCGAGTTCTCAGCCTCGATTCTGCAGGTCGCTCCTAAGTATCCGCTTCCCGCCGCTCCCCAGCCGGTCCCAGGCGAGCTTACCACATCCATAGAGACCGGCGTCCTCGCCGAGGCTGGAAAGCTCGATCCGGACTTTTCGGGCGGCGAGCGGCTGGGCCCAGCGCTTGAATTCCCGGCGGACGGGCTCGAGGAAAACATCGGCGGCCTGGAAGAGGCCTCCCCCGACGACGACGACTTCGGGATTGAGGATGCTGACGATGTTTGCGATGCCCATGGCCAGGTAGGTCACGACCTCGGCGACGACCTCCAAAGCCAGAGGGTCGTTCCGCCGCGCCGCCTCGGCCACGATCTCGGCGGTGACGGCATCGATCCGGCCGCCGGCGAGAACGGTCATCGACGACGCCCTCCCCCGCTCCAGCCGCTCGCGCGCCTTGCGGGCCACCGAATTGCCGGATGCCTCGGCCTCGAACGAGCCCATGGTTTCGTAGGCGGGCTTGTAAACGGGGTTGAGCCCGAACCAGCCGACGGCCCCGGCGATGTCCTCATGCCCGTGGAGGATCCGGCCGCCGGAGATGATCCCGGCGCCGATCCCCGTCCCGACGGCCAGGAAGACCGCGTCGCGCGCGCCGGCCGCCGCGCCGCGCCAGGATTCGCCGGCGACATAGGCGCTCCGGTCGCTTTCAAGAACAAGGGGGACATGTCTG
>JBGOYY010000095.1:0-8464 GCA_041479905.1 Candidatus Aminicenantia bacterium | reverse complement strand
TCTTTGTGATATGGGGAAAATGGACGGAATGATCAACGGGGCAGGACAGAAAAATCGTCAAAAATACCCATGAAAATCGCGGGGCAAAACCCTGTAGGATATCCTCCTACAGGGAGGAGACATGCTCCGAATGAACCAAATTGACGAGATCAAGGAACTTCAACGACAAGGGCTGGGGCCGCAGGAGATCGCCGGCCGGCTCAACCTCAACCGGAAGACCGTGGCCAAGTACATGAAGGTCGAAGACTTCAACGGCGCCCTTCTGGGCAAAAAGGCGTCGGCGTCGAAGCTGGACCCCTGGAAGCCGAAGATCGACGAGTGGCTGGCCGAAGACCGGCGGATGCGGTTCAAGCAACGGCATACGGCCAAACGCGTCCATCAGAGGCTCCAGAACGAATACCCGGAGGCCTACCGCTCGTCCTATCCGCTGGTTCAGCGGTACCTGAAGGAAAAGAAGCGGGAGCGGGGAACAGAACCGGGCTACTTGGAGCTCGTCTGGCCGGCGGGGGAAGCCCAGGCGGACTTCGGGGAAGCCGATGTTCTCGAGGGCGGCCTTAAACGGGCGATCAAGTACCTCTGCCTGAGCTTCCCCCACAGCAACGGGGGCTTCTTCCAGGTCTTCGGCGGGGAGTCGGCCGAGTGCGTCTGCCAGGGGCTCGAGGACATCTTCCACGGGATCGGCGGGGTGCCGCGGCGGATCGTCTTCGACAACACCGGCGGAGTGGGGCGGCGGGTCCGGGACAAGATCAGCCTGAACGAGCTGTTCCTGCGGTTCAAGTGTCACTACGGCTTTTCGGTGAGCTTCTGCAATCCGGAGGCGGACCACGAGAAGGGGCATGTCGAGAACAAGGTGGGCTACGTTCGGCGGAACTTCTTCGTGCCGATGCCCGAGGTTGCGGACTTGGAGAGCTGGAACCGGGAGCTTTTGGGGAAGGCGGAAGAGGATTTTGACCGGCCCCATTACAAGAAGGCCCTGACGATCCGGGAACTTTGGGCCGAGGAGTGGCGGCACTTGAGCCCGCTTCCGGAGCGGCCGTTCCAAGTCGAGCGGCTGGAGAAGGTCCGCACCAACGGGTACGGGAAGTTCTGCCTGGACGGTCGGCACTGGTACTCGAGCGCTCCCGAGCATGCCGAGGAGACACTGACGGTCGGCCTGAGGGCCCATACGGTCGTCGTTTACCGGCCGGATGGAAGTGCGCTGGCCGTTCATCGTCGGTCGTTTGGGGGAAGCCGGACCGACACGGCCGATCATACGACGAGCCTCGAAACGCTGCTGCGGCGGCCGTGGGCCTGGGCGAACAGCCCGTTTCGGGCCGGGTTGAGCGAACCGCTCCGCGACGCGCTCGACGCGCTGGACCGGCCGGAACTGCGCCGGGTCCTGTCGGCCCTATCGGGCAGCATCTCGACGTTCGGGCAGGAGGTCGCTCTGGAATCTCTTGAGGAGGCGGTCCGACGGGCGACGGTTGATGCCTTCAGCCTCCAGGCCATCTCGACCCGGATCGCCTATGACGGCCTGATCGCGGCCCCGGAGCGGGGCCCGGACCTGGAAACCTATGACCGGACGCTCCTGGATCCGTCATGAGAAAGCCCCGAATCGATCGTACGCGACGGCGGGAGGAGATCTCCGGCCTGCTGCGGCGGCTGGCCTTCAGCCAAACGGCCCTTCATCTCTGCGCCGAGGAAGGCTCGGCCGCCCAAGAGGAGTTCCTCCTGCGCATCCTCAAAAGCGAGGCGGCCAACCGGGAGGAGGTCCGCAAGGCCCGGTATCTGCGGGAGGCGGGCTTCCCGGTCTATAAGACGCTCGAGGGCTACGAATATCAGAATCTGCGGCTGCCGCCGACGCTGTCCCGGGCTGATCTGGCCGGCAGCGCGTTCATCAAGGACAAGAAGAACCTGGTCCTTTATGGGCCGGTCGGGACGGGAAAGACCCATCTGGCGACGGCTCTCGGTGTGCTGGCCTGCGAGCGGGGCATCCGAACCCGCTTCTTCACCGCCGCCCAACTGGTCGTCCGCTTATCGGAAGCCTATGCCGGCGGGACCCTGGAAAAAACGCTGGCCTCGATCTTGAAGGCGGAGCTTCTGATCCTGGACGAATGGGGATACGTGCCGATCGACAAGCACGGCGCGCAACTGCTGTTCCGGATCATCTCCGACAGCTACGAAAGGAGGAGCCTGATCATCACGACAAACATGGAGTTTTCGAAATGGGGGTCGATCTTCACCGACGACCAGATGGCCGCGGCGATGATCGACCGCCTGGCCCATCATGGGCACATCCTGTTGTTCGAGGGCGAAAGCTACCGAATGAAACACGCCCTCATGCGGCAAAAGCACTCGGAAAAAATACTCGCGGGCTCATGGGTATTTTAGGACGATTTTTTCGGGTATTTTCCCTTGACTAAACACATTCCCTCGTCCACCAGGGTCCTGTGGATGGCTTCGGCGCCATACTCACCGAGAGCACTGTCCGTCTTCAAACTCGTCCGCAAAGCGATAACTCGATCTTCGAGGAAAGCGGGAGTCCGATGGGGAGATCGACGGCATCCCGCAGGACGATCCGTCCACTCCACTCGGGACAGGCGTTGTCCTTGAGCTCGGCGGACCCAGCGCTGCACGGTGTTGAGACTCACATGAAAACGACGGGCTACCGAGCGCATCGGAGTGCCGTGGCGCACCGCCGAGACCATCATCTGCCGTCGTCGCTCCCGAGGGTTTTTTTAGGCATGTTCATCCTCTTGATTAAAGCCGTTTTCCACCATTATACTGACCTCCGATTACTGTCACCCAAGTGACCTCCGATTACTGTCATGTGGTCATTTAGTTTATTAATTGCCGCGTCGGATTTGTATTCTTTCTCCCCAGGGGAACTATTTTGGATAATTCTTAATAACCGATAGAACCAATCTAGATTCTGATTGTATTTAATTTGAGCCAAAACATGACATCTATGCCAGTAGTTAGTGCGCCAGCCCTCATCAGCATAGGTCTCTTTCATGTTTCCGAAAATTGTATTACAGCTATGATTAGGATGGAACCCGCTCACAACTGAGACTCCCACGCCTTCCCAAACGTCTATCTCCTACGAGGTGCGATGCTCCCCTTAACCGGCGTCCCGCGGATCAAGCTGAGGAGTCCATCTCGTCAATATACTCTTTTGGGATAGCTTCGATGAACTCAGATCTTCCGGCTATTTTATACCCAGTAATCTTCCTTTCTCTTGCTTTAGAATGGAGTATATATAATCCTTTCTTTGCCCTTGTCATTGAAACATAAAGCAGTCTACTGTTTTCTGCTTTCTCAAAATCATTGGCATCCGCCTTGGGCCAAACACCATTTTCTAGGCCTATAAGAAAAACATAATCTGCCTGCAATCCTTTAGCTTTATTCCTTGTCATGATTCTTACGCTGTTTTCTCCTGGTGGAACGGCTAAGCTTTTTACCTCTTCATAAATCGAGTTCATTTCTTCTTTAAAGGCCGATAGATTTCGCCATAATTTTAATTTCTTCATTATTTCCGCAATAAAGCTAACAGAATCATCTCCTGATTTATACGCCTTCCGTAGTCCTGCAATTATCTCTACCAACTTCACGAACTCTTCTTGTTTATTTAGAGCTTTGATCTTTTTATAGAGTGTTAGGCCTTTTCCACGCTCCATCCAATAATTGCTAATCTGCTTAATGGCCTCTTCCCTTTTCCTTATGCTCTTCTCTGTACCTCTTCGTTCAGTCTGCTCGGCGGGGATATCTGAAGCTCCTCTGTTAATGATTTCTTCTATTAGGAGCCGTAGCCTGAAGTCGTTACTCGTATCGTTTAGCCAGCTTAATAATACGTTTATCAGATACAAATCCGTATCCTCAAGATCATACTCACAAGAAAAATTAACATGTTTACTCCGGAGCGCATTTTTTATAGGCCCAGCATAGCTAAGCCATGGAATAAGAATTAAAACATCATTAGATGGACCGAGTCCCTTTATGGTCGCCGCAAGATAAGCCGCCTCAGGGATTTGATAGACAAATGTTTTCGCCTTTATCTTGGCGTTTGATTTATTCTTAAATTCAATGTCATCCAGTATTTTAATATCACCCCCACAGTATTTATGGACCATAAAAAAAGCACCCCTTAAGATATTCTGGGGGCATCTCCAGCTTTTCAATAGATGCTTAACAACTGCATCCGGCTTATAGTCCTTTTCGAAGTTTCTTATATATTTTGGATCTCCACCTCGGAAGCTATAAATGCTCTGATAGTCATCTCCGACGACGAAGAGGTTGTTTGTGTTCCCTTTGGATAAGAGCTTAATTAATTCCCATTGGGCGTAATTAATATCCTGATATTCATCAACCAATAAATACCTTGCGCCACGTTGTATCTTCTTCAGAATTTGGTCGTGTTCTTTTAGAAGCTTGCAGACAAGAAAGATTTGGTCATCATAATCAATAAGTTTATATTCCCTTTTTAACTGTTCATATTGAGAACATATCTTACATTTCAAATTGGCATTCTTATTGCATTCACCTTTTTGCCTGCACAGTATGGTGTCTTCTCCCGCTCTTCTTCTAGCCCCAACAAGTTGCGCAGAATCCTTTATGAGAATGTTCTTTAGCTTTTGCGATGGAATGACTTCGATTTCCTTATCCAAGCCTAGTTCAGAATGATAGTCACCAATAATGTTGTTACAGAATTTATGCATTGTCCAAATGGCAGATGGCTGTAATTCTGGTTCAATATATGTGTCATCATTCCCCTCGGAACTGATTTTTTTTCTCATACTAATAGCGGCCTCGTTTGTAAATGTGATGACGGCTATCTCATCTTTGGGAACGCCTTCTTTTTTTATTAAATGCCTCATTTTGTATGCTAACGCATGTGTTTTTCCTGTGCCCGGCCCCGCCAATATTAAAAGAGGTTTCTTTATCCGGACTAATTCCTCTAACAGAGTATTGTCGTGTTTTATCTCGTGTAAAAAACTTTCGCCACAAAATGGACAAGTCACCGACCCCTTTGTCATATGAGGCCTCCTTGCTGAACCTGTCCTATATTTTATCGCGTAGAAAAGGTTATCTCAAGAAATAATATTCTTCTCCACCGCCTCTCTGGGCCTCTGCTGGCCGTTCAAGGGCCGAGCTAGGGACAGGCTTACCGAAAACCGTTCGGGCGGGGTAATCCGCTATTCCCCCTGCCGAAATATCCTTAAATTCTGCGTTCAGAGGTCGTTTACGACGAAATTTCGGCCGGCCGTATATTCGCAGTATGGTCAGAAGAGGAGATTCAACGTCTGGCGCGGCCATTCACCACGCCGCGGCAAAAAACCCTATAACAATATATAAATAGACCACTGTGAACCCGGCATTCTCTAACGAATATCATCTCAAATCGTACTTTAAGAATGCTACATAAGCGCCAGCAAAAAACAAGAAACCATAAAAAACCAACAAAATAAAATCTGGCACAACATTTTTTAAAACGCTAACAAGGGAAATACGCTGAAATTCCACTTTTGGCATTGGAGCTTTATAGTCTCCTCTAAACGTGCTATATCCCCCATCTCCAAACCATGCGCCTGCCGCCTTGTTTGATATTTCGGCGTCAATGAGATTCTTAAAACGCATACTCGTCCGCTTCAACTGCTCATATTCAAGAAATCCGGTGTCGGACATTTCGGTTATGAGGTGAATAAAACAGCTGATTGGAGAAAGCCGCGATATGTATTTAGCAAATATAGCTTGGTTAGTGCGTTTGCTTTCATAATAAGAATCGATTTTATATAATTCAGCTTCACACTTAACTCTAAATGCCTTTTTAATTTCTGCTTGTTTTTCTTCGAAGCTTTTTACGTTTTTGTCACCCTGACGGAGTTTGACAAAATATTCACTCCGTGACATTTCTTTTATCGCTGGCATGTTTTCTTCGATTCGCAATGCTTCCTTCCTCGTGTCTTTCTCAATCTGAAGCCGAATTTGATCTTTTTCATAATCGATCACCTGCAGCGATTTTACTGGAATTAGTATTTTGGAAATAGCCACGCTCCCTTTAGGAATAACTGTAAACCAAAAAACCCAACAAAACATTATGGAGACAATGGCTATAATTGAGTTTTTGTTTAAACACGATATAAATACTCCGAAATTTATAAGAACGAAAATAAGCAAAAGAGAAATCCCTACACATAAAGCGAAACGGAGGAATAAACTACCACTATATATTATCTCGGAGCCCATTATTAGCAGTATAAACAGGCCTATCGCAATGCCTAGCAGGATGAATAGACTTAGTAAAAGAAAAGCTACAGATATTTTTGCTAGGACGAGTATATTTCTAGACACGGAATTGGAGAATATTAGATTGAGTGTTCGTCGCTCTTTTTCGCCTGCCACGCTATTGTAAGTGAACAACAATGCCATTAGAGATATGATAACAGAAACGACAAACACCAAGTCGATATGTCCATAAAGAAACGAAAAGGGATTGTTAAGGCTTTGGTTGGTATTAAATTTCGTCTGGGCACCTAGATATGAAATTAAATCACTACTCGTCTCAACCGAATTGGGCAAGATATTTTCCAATCCCGATGATAGTATGCTCAACGGAGAAGGAGGTCGAAACGTAGCTCCGCCCAGCTGGATTACTTCCAAAATAGATTTATGGCTTTCCTCATAAAGCCTTAAAGATTCCTTATAATTCAGCTCCCTTGCTTGATAGTCTGTCCAGTTAACATAAAAACTAAGAGGAATCATAGTCACGCATAAAAGTAGAGCTATAACACATCTGTAATTATGGATATATTCAAGCAGTTCCTTATAAAACAATATTCTGAACATCTATTTTCTCCTTATCATAAACAAATGATAAAAAAGGATACAATTATCACCTCGCATCGTATTTTAAGAATCCTACAAATGCCGCTGAAAATAAAATCAAATTGTAAATAACCAACAAAACCAGATCAGGGAAGATATTCCTCATTATGCCGTTAAAGGAAATTCGACTTGTTGTGAACCTTGGCGCTGGTGCGTTGACATTTCCTGTGAAATTACTATATCCACCGCCTCCCTTTTCTTCGAATACTTCGAACTTACTATAAAATTGTTCATTGAGTATTTTTAGAAAGCGAGTGGCCTCTTCTTGAAATTGTTGATATCTAAGCCAGCCTGTATTTGCTATTTCAGACATAGGACGAATAAAACAACTCACTGGTGAAAGACGGGCAAGATTCGTAGCTATCGTCAACTGAGTGTTCTGCTTCTTTTCTATATCTCTGTCGATATTTTGTATTTGGTTTTCCAATTTAGCCCAATATTCATCTCTTATAGCTTGCTGATTTATTGAGCTATTGTTGCCAGCCACAATGATTCTATTTATCTCTATTTCTACGGCTTTCTCGTTATCCAGGCGAATTTGATTTTTCTCAAGATTTATAAGCTGTTGAGATTTAATCGGATAAACAATTTGGGAGAGTATTACGCTTAGCCGAGGTATGATCCCATATAGGAGAATCCAGCAAAAGAGAAGAATAATGATAGAAGAGGCTGCTTGTTTAGCAAGAGTAGAAATAAGCAGTCCAAGGTTAAAAAACGCACCAACAAGAAGTAGCGAGAAAAGAACTCCTAATAAAATATAAGGCAACGTACCATTTGGACCAAACAGAGTGAAACGATTACCTTGAAATAACAGAAAACTCAAAATCATCGCGATTAAAAAAGGAATAATCAAGGCCAATAGATTTGCACAAAGTTTGGCCAATATAATGCAGTAACGCGGAACCGAATTGCATAAAATATATTTTAAGGTTCCTTGTTCTTTTTCCCCGGCTATAGCACCGTAGGTGAATAAAATGCAAAAAAATGTCATGATCACTGAAACGATAAAGACCAAATCCAGAGGGCCATGATAGAATTCGTACAAGTTGTCGAGGGGCTGATTACTATTAAGATTCATTTTATCAAGTCTCTTATCGGCAAGCCCGGGTCTGCCTTTTCTCGGTGTTTGGGCAACATTGGGCATAATAATTTCCAAGCCCATTGATAAGAAACTCAGGGGAGAAGGTGGCCGAAGTCCTTCGGGTTCCCCTTTATCGATAAAATCTTGAAGCTCTTTTCGGCTGTCTTCGTATTGACGCAAGGACTCCTGATAGCTATTAAAGCGGTATTGGAAATCTCTCGTGCTTACATAAGTTCCCAGAGGAATAATAATCAGGCACAAAACTAGAACGAAAAAAAATCTGCGACTGGTAAGGTTCTCAAGTATTTCTTTATGAAAAATCGTTCTAAACATTGAACCCTCCATAGATACACCTATGTAAATTACATAATAATCGGCTCTGACTTCATGTAGTCGATATAGATCTTGTTCAGGTCTTCGTGCTGGAGCTCCTCGCGGGTCCGCTCCATGACCAGCCGGCCCTCCCTCATGATCCCGACGCGGTCGCCGATCTCCTTGGCCCGGAAGATGTCGTGGGTCGAC
>JBGOYY010000094.1:0-8624 GCA_041479905.1 Candidatus Aminicenantia bacterium | reverse complement strand
GCCTGGTCACCCTCTGCGGGGCCCTCTCTTTCGCCGAACTCGGGGCCATGTACCCGCAGGCCGGCGGCCAGTACGTCTACCTCCGGGAGGCCTACGGCCCGGCGGCGGCTTTTCTGTTCGGTTGGGCCTTTTTTGGTTTCATCATGTGCGGCGGGCTGGCGGCCCTGGCCGTGGCCTTCGCCGAGTTCCTCGGGTCCTTCGTCCCCGCTCTCTCGACGGGACACATCCTTTTCCGGGTCGAAGCGGCCGGGCTTTCCTACAGCCTCTCGGCCGGACAGGTCGTCGCCGCCCTATCGATTCTGGCCCTGACGTTCGTCAATTCCTTCGGCATTCGTTCTGGCGCCGTAGTCCAGAACCTCCTGACCGTTTTCCGTCTCGGCACCGTCGCCGCGCTCGTCGGCCTGGGTGTCCTCTTCGGTGTTAAGGCGGGCGGCGTGAATTTTCATCCCCTGTTCCCGCCGGGGCCGCCCTTCCCCGCAATCCTCACGCCGCTCGGGCTGGCTTTCGTGGCCGTTTTTTGGACGTACGACGGCTGGTATTCGGTCAACTGCACGGCCGGGGAGATACGGGACCCTGAACGCACCATTCCCCGCGGCTTGACCCTGGGCGTCCTGGCCGTCACCGTCGTCTATGTCCTGGTCAACTTCGTCTACCTGCTGGCCCTGCCCCTCGAAAAGATCAGTGGGGTCGTCCGCGTCGGCGAACTGGCCGCCTCGGCCCTTTTCGGCGGCGGCGGAGCCGCCTTGTTCTCGGCCCTGGTCATGGTCTCGGTCTTCGGCTGTCTGAACGCCAACATCCTCTTCGGCCCCCGCGTTTTCTACGCCATGGCCCGGGACGGGCACTTTTTCCGGGCCATGGGCCGGCTGGGCGCCCGGAGCAGGGTCCCCACTGGGGCCCTTTGGGGTCAGGCGGCCTGGTCCTCCCTGCTCTGCCTGTCGGGGACATACCAATCGCTCTACGAGTACATGGTTTTCGCCCTCCTCCTCTTTTTCGCGGCGACGGGGCTGGCCGTCTTCGTTCTCCGGCACAAGCGCCCGGGGACGACCCGCCCTTACCGGACCTGGGGATATCCCGCCGTTCCCCTGGTTTTCATCGTCATGTGCCTAGCGGTATTTTCGAGCATCGTCATCTCCCAGCCGCTCAAGTCCGCGGCCGGGGCCGGGCTTCTCCTGGCGGGCTTCCCCGTCTACCTGGTCTGGAAGAACCGCAGCGGCCGCTACCGGGCCGGGACGATAAAAAAAGATTCCCCGGAAACCGAATTTCGTTTAAGATGATGCCGATCGAAAAACCGAGAAGCCGATGACCGACACGTCCTTCACCATTCAGGTCCTTCCCGACGGGATCAAGGTCCGGGCCCGGGCCGGCGAGGTCCTGTCCGACGTCCTCGCCCGGGCTGGGATCCCGCTCAGTCTCTACTGCCACCAACGGGGGATCTGCGGCAAGTGCGCCGTCCGCATCCTCAACGGTCCCCTGCCCTTCCCCGCCGCGCTCGAGGCGTCCCTTCTCGAGAACCGTCGGCTCGGCCCCGACCATCGGCTGGCCTGCGGCTATGAAGTCCGCAGCGACCTCACCGTGGAAACGCTCCCGGGATCGCGCCTCGAAAAGATCGCCGTCCTCGACACGGGAGCCCCCTCGGCGGTCTTCATCGACCCGGCCGTGAAGAAGCTCTCGCTCGTCCTGGAGAAGCCGTCCCTGTACTCACCGGAAGCGGTGGCGGACACCCTCCGGGCGCACCTGAAGTCGCCCGGGCTCGGCCTTCCCCTGGCGGTCCTGTCGAAGCTCGGCGGCCCGATCCTCGCCGGAGGACGGCCGGCGACCGCCGTCCTCTACGACGACCGGGAGATCCTCGACATCGAACCGGACGATACCGGGGGCGAGGCCTACGGCCTGGCGGTCGACCTGGGCACGAGCACGGTCGTCGCCGAGCTCGTCGACCTGAGGACCGGGAAGGTCGTCGAGCGGGCCGCCGCGGTCAACGCCCAGAATTCCTACGGCGCGGACGTCGTCTCGCGGATCACTTTCGCCTTCGAGAACCCCGATAACCTCCAGCGCCTGAAAAACGTTGCCGTCCAGCTCATTAACGACCTCGTCGCAGGCATGTCCAGGCGGAGCGGGGTCCCCCGTCACCGCATCTACGACGCGGTCATCGCCGGGAACGCGGTCATGAACCACATCCTCTGCGGCGTCACCGTCGACACGCTCGCCCTCGCCCCCTTCCACGCCGTGTTCTCGAGCCTGCCGCCGCTCCCCGCCTCCGACGTCGGGTTCGCCCTCCATCCCCAGGCCCGGGTCTACATCGTGCCCAACATCAAGAGCTTCGTCGGCGGGGACATCACGGCCGGGCTCGTCGCCTCGGAGTTCGCCGGGAAGGCTGCGAACGAGCTCTACATCGACCTCGGGACCAACGGCGAGATCGTCCTCAAGAAGGGCCGCGAATTCGTGACCACGTCGACGGCCGCCGGCCCGGCCTTCGAAGGGATGAACCTCAGCTGCGGCATGATGGCGGTCGCCGGGGCCATCCACCGGGCCGAATGGGACGACGGCTTCAAGTTCCGCATGATCGACGACCTCCCTCCCCAGGGAGTCTGCGGGACCGGCCTCATCGACATCCTGGCCCTGGCCCTGGCCCGGGACGTCCTCGGCCGCGACGGCCGGATCGCCGGACCGGAAAAGAAGATCCGGCTGACCGACCGGCTTTCCCTGACCCAACAGGATGTCCGGAACGTCCAGCTGGCCGTGGCCGCGGTCAGGAGCGGGGTGGGGCTGATGCTCCGGGAGTTCCGGGTGCCGCTGGCCCAGCTCGACCGGGTCCTCGTCGCCGGGGCTTTCGGCGGTTCCCTGGACATCGGGAACGCCCAGGACCTGGGGCTTCTGCCGGACGTCCCCGAGAGCAAGGTCGCGTTCATCGGCAACGCGTCATTGGCCGGGGCCCGGAAGCTGCTCCTGTCCCGGCCCGACCGGACGGCCGCGGAGATCCTGGCCGCCAAGATCGCCCATGTCTCCCTGGCCACCCGTCCGGATTTTCAGGACGAATTCGTCCAAGCCCTCGAATTCAAGCGGTATTCGGGAGGGGAAAAATGACCTTGCCTCTGCTCGACCTCATCAAGACACGGACGGTGCTCCTCGATGGCGCCATGGGAACCGAACTCATGGCCCGGGGACTTCCTCAGGGGACGGCTCCGGAAGCCTGGAATTTCGAACGGCCTGGCGTCGTCAAGGAGATCCATGGCGAATACTTCGCGGCCGGCGCGGATGTCGTCTCGACCAACAGCTTCGGGGGAAGCGCTCTCAAATTGGCCGGCCATGGCTTCGGGGGCCGGACCTATGAGCTGAACCTGGCGGCGGCCCGCCTGGCCCGGGAAATCGCCCCCGCCGGACGCTACGTGGCCGGAAGCATGGGCCCCACGGGAAAGTTTTTGAAACCCCAGGGGGAATTCACCGAGGAGGAGTTCGCCGCCGCCTACGCCGAACAGGCCCGCGGCCTCGCCGACGGCGGGGCGGATGTCCTGCTCGTCGAGACCCAATACGACCTGCGCGAAGCTCTCGCGGCAGTCCGCGGCGCGCGAAGCGTTTCTTCGCTTCCCGTCTTCGTCACGATGACATTCAACTCGTTCCCCCGGGGCTATTTCACCCTCATGGGAGACACCGTCGCCCGGTCGGCCGCGGAACTCGAGAAGGAAGGCGTCGAAGCCGTGGGGGCCAACTGCACGCTGAACAGCGAACAGATGGTCGGCTGCGTTCGGACCCTCAGGGCGTCGACGGCTTTGCCCATCATCGCCCAGGCCAACGCCGGCCAGCCGGTCATCGGCCAGGACGGCCGCGTCGGCTATTCCCAGGGCCTTGAAGACTACGTGCGGTTCGTCCCCGAGATCGTCCGAGCCGGCGCCGGCTTGATCGGAGGCTGCTGCGGGACGAATCCCGCGTTCATCCGGGCCATGGCCCGAATATTCAACAAAAAGGAGCGGTCATGAACAAAGACGAGCTCTTACGGAGCATGAACGAAGCGATCGTCGCCGGCGACAAAGCGGCGGCCGCGGCCCTCGGGGCGGAAGCCGTCCGGTCCGGGGCGGACCTTCTCGAGGTCATCGAGAAAGGGTATGTTCCCGGCCTCCAAAGGGTCGGAGAGCTCTGGGAACAGGGGGAGTATTTCCTGCCCGAGCTCATCTCGAGCGCCGAGGCCATGAAAGCGGCCATGGCCGTCCTCAAGCCGGAGCTCGACCGGAAAAATATCGAGGCTCGGGGGGGCGGAAAAGTGGTCATCGGGACGGTCGAGGGCGACATCCACGACATCGGGAAGAACCTGGTCGCTTCGATGCTCCAGGCGGGCGGCTTCGAGGTCTATGACCTCGGGGCCGACGTCAAGCTCGAGCGGTTCATCGAAAAAGCCGAAGCGGTGGGCGCGGGGATCATCTGCCTGTCCGCCCTGCTGACGACGACGATGACCAACCAAAAGCGGTTCATCGGGCTTCTCCGCGAAAAGGGCCTCCGGGACAAGTACAAGGTCCTCGTCGGCGGCGCGCCTGCCAGCCACAAGTGGGCCGATGAAATCGGAGCGGACGGCTACGCCGAAAACGCGGTCGCCGCGGTCAAGCTGGTCCGGACCATGTCCGGCGCGGACTGAGACGGGGCCGGGCGAACAAGCTTGGAAAAAAAGAGAGAGAGGTTGGAGATGATCGAAACAAAAAGGCCGAAACTGGAACTCCTGAGCGGGACGTTCGTCGAAATGCTCGTGGACGAGGGGCTGACGCTCCTCGAAACGCGGGGGGTCATGGTCGAGAACGCCGAGGCGCTTCGACTTCTCGGCGACGCCGGGGCCGTCGTCGACCTGGCCTCCCAAAGGGCCCGGCTCGGACGGCGGCTGGTCGAGGGATGTCTGGCTTCCACGCCGCCTTCCATCGCCCTCTTTGACCGGAGCGGCGAGATGGCGTTTGCCGTCGGCGGTGACGAAGTCCATTTCGACCCCGGCTCCGCGGCCGTGACCCTCCTGGATCACGACACGCAGGCGGAACGCAAGGCCGCGACCGCCGACCTCGTGGACTTCTACAAGCTCGTCGAAACCCTGGAGCATATCCATTTCCAGAGCACGGGACTCATCTCCTACGACGTCCCGGCCGCGGTCTCCGACGGCTACCGGCTCTACCTTGGACTGTGTCTTTCGGCCAAGCCGTTCGTCACCGGGACCTTCCGCGTGGAGGGTTTCCGGCCGATGAAGGACTTCCTCGTCGCCGTCCGCGGCGGCGAGCGCGAGCTTCGCCTCAAACCGCTGGCTATTTTCGACGCCTGCCCCTCCCCTCCCCTCAAATGGAGCAACCTGACCGCCCAGAGCCTGCTCGACGCCGCCCGGGCAGGGATCCCTTCCGAGCTCATCTCCATGGGCTTGACGGGAGCGACATCGCCGGTCACGATCGCCGGGACGCTCGTCCAGCACGTGGCCGAGAACCTCTCCGGCCTGACCATCTGCCAGGTCGCCGCCAAGGGCGCGCCGGTCATCTTCGGCGGCTCTCCGGCGAGCTTCGATATGAGGAAGGGGACGACCCCCATGGGCGCCGTCGAGACGATGATGATCGATTCGGCCTACGCTCAGATCGGCAAGTTCCTGAAATTGCCCACCCATGCCTACATGGGGCTGAGCGACGCCAAGGTCAACGACGCCCAGGCGGGGTTCGAAACGGCCATGGGGGCCGTCTTGGGGGCCCTTTCCGGGATCAACGTCATCTCCGGTCCGGGGATGTTGGACTTCGAGAGCTCGCAAAGCCTCGAAAAACTCGTCATCGACGACGGCATCTGCGCCATGGTCTACCGCCTCTTGGCCGGCATCGCCCAGCGGGACGATCCCATCGCCCTGGGCCTTTTCGAGGGGTTCGCTCCCGATATGCAGTTCCTCTCCCTTCCCCACACCCGCCAATGGTACAGGAAGGAGCACATCTTGGCCGGCCTCGTCGACCGCGACCCCTACGAAGCCTGGGTGACGGCGGGCCGGACGTCCATCCTCGACAAGGCCCATGCCGACGTCCGGCGGCGGCTCAAGGAGTACGATGCTTCTCCGCTGGCCGATCCCGTCCGCAAGGAGATGGACAAGATCATGGCCGCCTATGCCCGGTCCCAAGGCGTCGGTCGTCTGCCGGTGTGGGACTTCTAGACAGGGGCCGGGTGATAGATAGGCGTTTTTATGAATAAGCCAGGCTAATCCAGGTCCCAGATTTCGAGGTATTCCGGGACCTCGACCGTCCAACCCCTTTCCTGCCGGACCCGTTCGGCGGTTTTCCGGGCGACGTCCGCGTCGCCGTGGGTGACGAAGAGGCGCCGTGGCGGGGTTTTGAATCCGTCGAGCCAGCGGCCCAGGGCCTTGCGGTCAGCGTGGGCCGAGAAGCCATTGATCTTGGCCACCCGGGCCCTGACCGGGACGATCTGGCCGAGGAGGCGAACCTGGGCGGCTTTCTCGAGGATCTGACGGCCCAGGGTCTCCCGGGCCTGATAGCCCACGAAAAGGACGGTGGATTCGGGTCGGGTGATGTTGTGGGCCAGGTGGTGCTTGATCCGTCCGCCCGTACACATCCCCGAGCCGGCCATGATCACGGCCGGACCGCGGGCGGTGTTGATGGCCCTGGACTCCTCGGGCGTCCGGACGATGACGAGTCCCGGGAAGCGGAACGGGTGGGCTTCCGACGCGAAGAGCTTCCGGGCTTCCTCGTCGAGGAACTCGACGTGGCGCTCGAAGGCCAGTGTCACTTCCCGGGCCATGGGGCTGTCGAGATAGACGGGCACCGGCGGGATGGCCTTGGCTCGGACGAGCCGGCTGAGATGGAACATCAGGTCCTGGGCCCGTTCGATGGCGAACGTGGGGATGACGACGTTGCCGCCCGCCGCTACCGTGTCGCGGATGATCCCCCCCAGCAAGTCGTCCACCCGCCCCGGATCTTCGTGGTCCCGGTCGCCGTAGGTGGATTCCATGACGACGTAATCGGCCCGCTCGAAGACGGAAGGATCGCGGACGAAGGGATTGCCCCACTGGCCGATGTCCCCCGAGAACACGATCGTCCGGACGCCCTCCTTAACCCCGATGCTGAGCTCGACCATGGCCGAGCCGAGGATGTGGCCGGCATCCCGGAAGCGGACCGATACGCCCCGACCGAGTTCGCGGGGTTCGTCGTAGGCCGCCTCCTCGACGAGGGGCATGGTCATCTGGACGTCCTCGGTCGTGTAGAGCGGGACTTCCGTGGGGAGACCGGAGCGCCCTTCCTTCTGATGGCGTTTTTTCTTATAGGCCGCGTCTTCCTCCTGGATTTTCGCGGCATCCATGAGGGCGATGGCGAGAAGGTCGGCCGTGGCGGCCGTCGTCAGGATCGTCCCGGCGAACCCGTCGCGGACGACGGTCGGGATGAGGCCCGAGTGGTCTAGGTGGGCGTGGGTGAGAAGGATGAAATCGATGTCCGCCGGGGGCACGGGAAGCGGCGACCAGTTCCTCTCGAGGTAAGGTCTCTCCTGGTAGAGGCCGCAGTCGACGAGGATGCGGAGCCCGTTGGCTTCGACGTAGTAACAGGATCCCGTGACCTGCCGCGCCGCCCCGAAGAACGCCAGCTTCATTGCGACCTGTAGAATTCGGCTTGGGCGGCGAAGAACAGGGTCTTGATCCAGATCCGGAACAGCACGTTGAGCTGCATCAAGACGAAGCCCAGGAGGACGAAGAGGACCGTCGGTCCGGAGAGGAGTCCAAAGACGGCGTAGAAAACGACCGTCCCGGCCACGAACCCCGCAACGACGAGAAGATAGAGGGCCCAGGACCGGAAAAAGCGCTTTTTGAGGAAATTGAGAGCATGACGGAGGGCCCGGAGGACCTTGGTTTCTTCGTCGGCGACGACGGCGATGCGAGCGTAGTCGAAGACCATGTGGACGATGGAGAGCAGGAGGAGGGCGACGAGGAAATGGAGGTTCCTCAGGATGACCGAAGGCCACTCCGTCCAAGCGTTCTCGAGCCAGAGGTTCATCAGGGCCGAGAGCAGGCGCAGGATGACGCCGAAGGTCAGGATGAGGAAGATGAGCGAGGCCAGGAACAGCCGGACGAACTTCCAGAAATAGCGGCCGCAGTCGCCGAAAAACGCCTGGAGGGTCGGCCGGCCTTCCTTGTCGAGGAGGCGGCCGATGATGCCGCCGTTGAGGAAGACGTAGAGCACGAGGAAGAGAAGGGCCGAGACGACGAGGCCTCCGATGACGGCCGGCATCGCGTCCTGGTACTTGAGGACGGCCTCGCCCAGCCACATGAGGTCGAACGGCCGGACGTTCGAGCCCAGGAAGGAATGACCGAGTTCCGTCTGGACGAGGAAGACGAGCGGAAAGGCGACGACCGCTGCGAAGACGATGTTGACGACCCAGAGGATGGCGAGCAGCCGCGGTTTCCGAAGCGTTATCCCCATGCCTTTTCCGATGGCTTTGAAGACACCCATGGGACCCTCCTTAGCTCAGTGAACTGACGAACTGAAGTAAGTTCTGGACGGTGAACAGCAGCTGGGTCAGGAGCTTGACGACGTTGCGCCGGAGCCCGTCGACGCCGCGGCTGTTGTTGGCGAGGTTGGCGTCGATGAGCCAGACGCCCTCCGGGTCGACCTGGGCGCTTTCGACCTCGACCG
>JBGOYY010000093.1:0-8757 GCA_041479905.1 Candidatus Aminicenantia bacterium | reverse complement strand
TGCCCGTCCTCGAGCTCGTCGGCCACCCGGTCGCCGTCCATTCGGACCGCAAGCTGCGTAAGCTGGCCCGGCAACGGGGCTGGGAGATCTTCGGCTGACGCGTCAGAAAAGTTAGGGCAAAATACACGCGAATCGTTCCTATCTTCGAGCTTTGCTTTTCCCTGGAGAGGGAATAAAATAAGCCCTTCGTCGAGGATAGTCAAGGACATGTTCAGGTTGTCGCAGATCGGCCGGGAGGGCAGCGCGCCGCCGACGGGCAAGGCCAAGCTCCGGACGCTCATCGTCAGGCTCCTCGGCTACGCCGGATTCGCCCTCTTCGTCTACCTCATCGTCAAGACCGGCCCGAAGGAGATCCTGAAAGCCCTAGGCCGTCTGACCCTTCTCGAGGTCGCCGCCCTCATGGGCCTCCGTTTCCTCTACTGGCTCATCAGGGCCCTGAACTGGCGGGCCCTCCTCGTGGCTTCGGGAGAACGCGTCCCCTTCCGGGAGATCCTCGGCGCCCGGATCGCCGGCTACGCCGTGAGCTACCTGACGCCGGCGGGGAACATCGGCGGGGAAACGGTCCGCATCTTCGTCCTCGACTGTGTCAGTCGCAACAAGGCCCTGGCCACGGTCGTCGTGGACAAGACCATCGAGTTCCTGGCCGGCCTGTCCTCGATCGCCCTGGCCGTCGTCTTCCTCATCACCGAGTTCGCCCTGCCCCGGCGCCAGAAGATCGGGCTCTTCGCCGCGATCGCCGCCCTCCTCCTCGTCCTCATCTTCCTCGTCCTCAAGCAGAAGCAGGGGCTCTTCACCTGGGCCCTGGACACGCTGCGGAAGATCAAGATCCGCATCCCCTTCTTCGAGAGCCGACGCGAGAAGATCCTCGAGACCGATGCCCACATCGCCGACTTCTACAGCGGAAACCGCCGGCTCTTCCTGCTTCTCTTCGCGTCCTACTTCGCCCAGGCCTGGCTCTGGGCTACGGAGATCTACCTGACCTTCCTCTTCCTCGGCGGGAACACCACGACGTTCTTCAAGTGCTTCCTGATCGTCACCCTAGGCTCGTTCTACACGTTCCTTCCCGTGCCGGGGTCGATGGGCGTCTACGAGCTGACCTACGTCTCCCTCTTCGCCCTGCTCCGGATCGACATGCATGCCGGAATGGCCGTCATCCTGATCCGGCGGGTCGTGGGGCTCGTCTGGGCGGGAATCGGCCTCATCCCCCTGGTCAGGAAAAAAGCGGCGGGCCGGGTCAATGGGCCGGAGCCTTGCGACAGTCCCGTCATCGTGACGGGGCCGAAACCTTGAGCTAGTCCCGTCATCGTTACGGGGCAGGAGCTTTGCGACAGTCCCGTCATCGTGACGGGGCCGGAGCCGCCGCCGGATCCCTGCCCTTCCTCAGAAATCTGATCAGCTTGATGATCGTGCCGGGGAAGGCCATCAGGAAAACGCCGAGCAGGAATCCGTCCGGGCGGCGGAGAAGGGAAAAGACAAAGATGACGAAGACCGCCAGGCTCTTCGCTTCGGCGCCTTCTCCTTTTTTTTCGGAACGGGTGTACAGGTTGTTGATGTAGTACAGGGATACCTGGAGAAAGTAGAAACCCACGGTCACGAGCCCGAAGACGAGGAAGCGAATGTCCCCCGTGTATTTGTAAAAGCCGAAAGAGGCTCCCATAAGGACGGCGAAATCCACGATCCTGTCCAGGAACAGGTCGAGATAGGCGCCGTAGCGGCTGGTCATGTTCCTGCCCCTGGCCAGCATCCCGTCAGAGCAGTCGAAGACCGTGGAGAACATGGCCAGAAATCCCCCGAGAACGAAGGAAAACGGGGTTCCGCCGAGATAGGCGATGCCGGCGGCCAGGCCTAAGAGGAACGAGCAGATCGTCAGCTGGTTGGGCGTGACGGAAGTGTTGAAGACGGCCCTGACGAGGAGCGATGCGGGCGGGCGGATGATATATCTGTCGATAGGCAGGTACTTGTGGATGAAGGGGTAGGAGGATACGCTTTTCATCGATTTCTGGAAATCGTATTGGGAATCGGTTGTGCTCATGTCGACCTCGGATTTTTGATTATTTATATCCCACTCCCCTCCCCTCGTCAAGAGGGAGTGGCCGATCCCCTCGCCCCCGAAAAAATAATGGTATAATAATATTTTAGTCCCCGTGGAGGTGACGGCATGAGGAAAAGAGCCTGGTTCCCGGTCCTGTTCCTGGCGGTTTTTACCCTGTCCCTATCGGCGTCCTTCAAGAAGGAGGACGTCAAGGTCCACAAGCTCGACAACGGGCTCAAGGTCCTGCTCGTCGAAGACCACAACATCCCCAGCGTCGCCCTCTACACCTTCTTCCGCGTCGGGTCGCGCAACGAACGGCCCGGCCTGACGGGCGTCTCCCACTTCATCGAGCACATGATGTTCAACGGGACGCCCCAGGTCGGCCCGGGCGAGTTCGACCGGCGGATGGAATTCCAGGGCGGGCGCAACAACGCCTTCACCTCGGACGACATGACGGGCTACACGGACTGGTTCCCGCCCGCCGCCCTCGAGGCCATGATCGAAATGGAAGCCGACCGGATCCAGGGGCTGGCCCTCGTGCCCGAGGTCTTCGAGTCCGAACGCGGCGTCATCGCCTCCGAGCGCCGGCTCGGGGTCGAGAACGACAACGACGCCATCCTCAACGAGAACGTCCGGGCCACGGCCATCATGGCCCACCCCTACCACTGGGACGTCATCGGCTGGATGAGCGACATTTTGAGCTGGCGCCGCGACGAGGTCATGGCCTACTACCGGACCTATTACGCCCCGGGCAACGCCATCCTCATCGTCGTCGGCGACATCGACCCAGCCAAGACCCTCGGACTCATCCAGAAATACTACGGGCCGATCAAGGCGTCTCCGGCACCGCCCCCGGTCAGCACGGTCGAGCCGCCCCAGATGGGGACGAAGACCGTCATCGTCCGCAAGGAGGCCCAAGCCCCGTCGTTCCTGGCCGTCTGGCACGCCCCGAACGCCCGGGACGCCGACTTCCTGCCGCTCGCTATCCTGGCCAAACCGCTGCTCGAGGGCGAGAGCAGCCGTCTTCACCGGCGCCTCGTCCGCGAGGAAGAGCTGGCCATCGACGTCGGCGGCGGCATCCAGGAGACGATCGACCCGCTCCTCTTCTCGATCGACGTCAAGCCCCGGCCGGGCGTCGACCTCGACAAGATCGACCGGATCATCGAAGAGGAGCTGGCCAAGGTCAAGGCCGAAGGCATCACGCCGCAGGAATACACCAAGGCCATGAACATCATCCGGAACGACTTCTACATGAGCTTGCAGACGATCTCCGGCAAGGCCAGCCAGCTCGGCTCGACCGAGCTCCTCTACGGCGACTTCGCCACGCTCTTCACGGTCATGGACGACTACGCGGCGGTCAAGATCGACCGGATCAAGGTGGCCGCCGGGAAATATTTCACGACCAACAACAAGACCATCGGAAAGCTCATCCCCGAGGGAGGTGCGAAATGAAACGCCTCAACGGCACGGCACTCGTCCTCTTTCTCTTCGTCCTCGGCGCGGCGGCCCTCCCTCCCGGGGCGGCCCGTCAGCTGCCGGCGCCAGAAAAGTTCGTCCTCAAGAACGGCATCACGGTCTATCACCTGAAGAATTCCGACCTCCCGATCGCGAGCTTCCGGATGGTCATCCGCGGCGCCGGCTCGGCCTACGAGCCGGCCGCGGCCGAAGGCGCGGCCGGCCTGACGACATCCCTGATGATGAAGGGGACCTCGAAGATGGACGCCGACGCCATCGCCGAAGCCCTCGACTTCATGGGGGCGAGCCTGGGCATCACCGCGGCGGAAGAATATGCCCAGATCTACGGGGACAGCCTGGCCGAGCATTTTCCCCGCCTCATGGAGATCGCCGCCGGCTGCCTGACCGACCCGGCCTTCGCCGCAGACGAGTTCGAGAAGGAACGGTCCCTGACGATCGACGGCCTCAAGGCGGCCAAGGACAACCCCGGGTCGGCCGTCCGCTATTACTTCCAGAAGGCCTATTTCGGCGGCCACCCGATGGGCTATCTCGCCTCGGGCACCGAGACGTCCCTCAAGACAATGACGGCCCAGGCGGTGAAAGATTTCTACAAGAAGCGTTTCCGGCCCGACCGGGCCATCGCGGCCGTGGTCGGCGACATCGAAAAGGTGAAGCTCGTCCCGCTCCTGGAAGGGACGATCGGCCGGATGACCAACCCGGCCGGCGCGGCGCCCTCGGACGCGATCCCGGCCCTCCCCCGGCCGAAGGGCCGCAAGCTCCTCCTCGTCGACAAGCCCGACGCGACACAGGCCTACTTCATGCTCGGGGCGCCGGGCTACGCCATGGGGGACAAGATCACCGCCGCGGCTTCGGCCATGAACACGCTCTTCGGCGGCCGCTTCACCTCCTGGCTCAACACCGAGCTCCGGATCAAGAGGGGTCTGACCTACGGGGCGGGGAGCAACGCCCGCACCTGGGCGGCCGGCGGGTTGTTCACCGTCAGCTCCTACACCAAGAACGACAAGATCGGCGAGATGCTCGACATCGTCTTCGACTTGCTCGGGAAGGGGGCGAAGGAGGGGTTCTCCGCAGAAGAGCTCGAAAGCAGCCGCAATTACATCCTCGGCCAGTTCCCGCCGACGCTCGAGATGAACGCCAGCAAGGCCGGCGCCTACGTCCGGCTGGCCTTCTACAAGCTGGGCTTCGACCAATACGACAAGTACCTGAACGAGGTCGGCCGGCTCACGCCGGCCCTGGTCAAGGCCACAGCCGCGGCGCTCCTGCCCCAGGAGGATTTCGTGCTCGTCGTCGTCGGCAAGGCGGCGGATATCCGGCCCCTGCTCGCGAAATATGGGACCTGGCAGGAAAAGAAGATCACCGACCCCAATTTTTAGGCCGGAGACGCGGCCTGGGCGGAGGAGAGAGGAATCCATGACAACTCGAAAGATCATGGCCGCGGTCCTGCTCGTCGGGGCCCTGGCCGGGATGTCCGGGTCCCTCGCGGCCCAAGAGAAGGTCGCTCTCCGGTTCGCCCCCGCCGAAGGCACCCGGCTGACCTACACGCTGACCAGCGTCGTCAACGTGGACGGCAAGAACTTCCTCGGCAAGGATCTGGCTCTCAACGCCGATTCCCGCGGGGAGATCCGGCTGTTCTCCAAACCGTCGACCCACGAGACCGTCCGGGCCGACTTGACCAGCCCCGGCATCGAGGTCAACGTCCGGCTCTCCGACCGCGTCCTCGCCCAGAAACTCGGCACGACGGAAGGCGAGGCCCTCGAGGTCGTCTTCAACCGGACGGGCAAGGTCGAGTCCATCCGCAACCCCGAAGCCCTCGGCTCGGGAAACCCGTTCAACATCTCCATCCCCCAGATCCTGCGCGATTATTTCCCGGCCTTCCCCGCTCAGCCGGTCGGGCGCGGCGAGACCTGGACGGAGAGCCGGCGCCTGACCATCCCTTTCCAGGGCCTCGACCTCCAAATCGACCTGGTCATCGACTACACCCTCGACGACATCATCCCCGCCGACGACGGACGGCTGGCCATAATCTCCGCCGTTTACCGGGTCGTCGTCTCGGGGGCCAAGGACCTCGGGGACACCCAGGGAGTCTTCGAGGGCCAGGGCGCGGGCGCGGGCAGCCTCCAGTTCCACATCGACAAGGGCTGGTTCTCCGAATACCGCCTCGATTTCAAGACGGACGCCGCCTTCGTCATAAAGAAGGGAGCGGACCGGCTCGTCGAATTCCCCTTCTCCTTTTCCGCGTTCGCCGAGATCGCCCTTATCAACGTGCAACCGCCGGATGGGATCATCCGCTAGACCCGACGGCCGGGCCTTGAGCGGATTTTTTTGCCTTGCCACTTGAAATCCGGATAAGTTGGGCGTATCATTTCTATCTGCATCAGGAGAGGCTCGACCCTAAACGGCCGGGCCCGGCAACCTGGGACGGACACCCGAGGTGCTCACTCGCCGGCAGCGAGGATGTGGTCGCGAAAACGTAAGCGGCAACCAAGTGTCCACGGCGAAAAATCCTTTTCGCGGACCCCATCCCAGCCCCTGAGCGAGCCGAACAACGTCGTGTGCCCGGAAAGGAGGCTTCGATGGCCAAGGATTTCGTGTTCACCTCGGAGTCGGTCTCCGAGGGCCATCCCGACAAGATGGCCGACCTCATCTCCGACGCTTTTCTCGACGCGGTCCTCGAGCAGGACCCTTACGGCAAGGTCGCCTGCGAGACACTGCTCACCAAGAACTTCGCCGTGGTCGCCGGCGAGATCCGGACCACCGCGCAGATCGATCCGGTCCCCATCGTCCGCCAGACCGCCCGGGAGATCGGGTATAACGACCCTACGGACGGGTTCGACTCGAGCTCCTGCGGGGTCCTCACTTATATCGGCCAGCAGTCGGACGATATCGACATGGGAGTCAGAAAGGCCAACGGCGAGATCGGGGCCGGCGACCAGGGCCTGATGTTCGGCTACGCGACGACCGAAACCCCCGAGCTCATGCCCCTGCCCATCCGTCTTGCCCACCGTCTCGTCCAGAAACAGGCCGAGGTCCGCAAGAGCGGCCTCCTCCCCTGGCTCCGGCCCGACGCCAAGTCCCAGGTCTCGGTCCGCTACCTGGATAAGCGGCCCGTGGCCGTCGAAAAGGTCGTCCTGTCGACCCAGCACTCGCGCGACGTCGATGACTCGACGCTCCGCGACGGCGTCATCGCAGAAATCATCGAAAAAGTCATCCCGGCCGAACTGCGGTCGAAGACGATCGAATACCTCGTCAACCCGACCGGCCGCTTCGTCATCGGCGGCCCCGTCGGCGACACCGGCCTCACGGGCCGCAAGATCATCGTCGATACCTACGGCGGCAGCTGCCCCCACGGCGGCGGGGCCTTCTCGGGCAAGGACCCGACCAAGGTCGACCGTTCGGCGGCCTACACGGCCCGCTACATCGCCAAGAACATCGTCGCGGCCGGCCTGGCCGACCACTGCACGATCCAGCTGGCCTACGTCATCGGCGTCGTCGAGCCCTTCTCGGTCATGGTCAACATCCACAGCGGCGGGAAGGTCAGCGAAGAGGCCATCGAAAAGGCCGTGCGCGCGATCTTCCAGCTCACGCCGGCGGGGATGATCAAGATGCTCGACCTGCGCCGTCCCATCTACAAGCAGACGGCCGCTTACGGGCACTTCGGCCGGGAACTCCCCGATTTCACCTGGGAGAAGACCGACAAGGTCGCGGAACTCAGGGCTTACTTCGGCTACACCAGCCTCGACGGAAGCCGGACACGGCCCGTCAGCTAGATCTTAACCCATTCGCCGAGCCTCGTGAAATAGAGCCCCGATTCCTTGACCGGCTCCCCCGTCATCTTCGCCCAGAACCGCGTATAGAGCCGGACCTGGGGCCGGTAGAAATCCACCAAGGCTCGGAGGGCTTTGTTCCTGTCCTCCCCCCCGCCGGTCGAGAGGGCCTCGGGAAGCCGGTCGGTCTTGTAATCGGCGATGACCCAGCCGTCCTTCTCCTTGAAGAGGAGGTCGACGGCCCCAGACAGAAAAACCGGCGCCCCGGGGACGGGGACCACGGGCCTGCCCCCGGCGATGGGGACGAGGCCGACCATGGCGGCGAGGTCTTCGTATTCGGCGTCCTCCGGCCCTATCCTGATCGAGAAGGGCACTTCGAACAAACACCGTTCGGTCCGCATCGCCCTCAGCCAGAATTCGGACCGGACGATGTCGCCGACGAGGCCGGCGAGCTCCCGACACGCCGTCGAATCCCGTTCCGCGGCGACCAGGACGTCCCTGGCCATCCGTGACAAGCTGTCCTCTCCGAAGATCGCCTCGGCCTGGCCGCGCTTGGCCGCCGGCCACGCCTGGCCCAGAGTCTTCAACATGACGTGGACCTCTGATCCCCACAACCCCAGTCCTCCCTTGGCCCACTCAGGCGGCTCCCGGTCGCGCCTGGCGAGCGAGGTTACCGTTTCGAAGAGAGCGCCCGCACGTGAGGCGTCCCCCATCTTCCGCCGGAGCTCTTCCCGGCCTTTCCTCACGTCGCCGGGCTTGAGAGCGGCCGGTTTCCGGCGGGCCAGGTCCCCGCGTCCGGCCGCCGGTCCTATTCCCTGAGCGAAGGGCGGGAGCTCCTCGATCGCGGCCAGCCCCGCTTCAAGGGGACCCCATGCTTTTCTCGCGCCCAGGTCGCCTTCATAGGCGCTGATGACGAGGAGGTCCCGGGCCCGCGTCGCAGCCACGTACATGAGGCGGTTCTCTTCCGCCTCTTCGTACTTCCTTTCCTCGGCGGCGCTCTCCTCCCAGCCGACCGGCTGGGACACCGTTCTGGCTGTGAAGCCGGCGGGCTTGGAGAAACGGAAATGGCCGCGGGGCGTGCCGCCGGTCCGGCAGATATGCTTGTCCGGCTCGAAATCGCGGACCCCTGCCGGGTTGGCCAGCCACACGACCGGGGCCTCGAGCCCCTTGGCCTTGTGCAGGTTCATCAGGCGCACGGCGTTCCGGCGGCCGGGGGTCAGGCTCATTTCCTCGACCGGCTGGGCGCCAACCCATTCCCCGATGAACTCAACAGCGGCGGAGAAGGAGGTCATCTCCTCGCCCTCCCGGCCGCGCAGGGTTTCGACGAGCTTGAAGACGTTCCCAGCCCGGCTGCTGCCCATCTCGGCCGTCACCAAGTAATTGAGAAGGCCGGAGCCCTGGAGGATGGACTCCAGGGCCGCGGAAGGCGGGACCTTCGCCGTGATGTCCCGCCAGACGCGGAGGACCGCGAAGGCCCGTCTCGCT
>JBGOYY010000092.1:0-9463 GCA_041479905.1 Candidatus Aminicenantia bacterium | reverse complement strand
TGGATCTTCTTCCGCGAGAACACCGAGGACCTCTACGCCCTCGGCTCCAACGGCATCGACGTCGACGCCGACATCTCCATCGACTTCAAGCTCATCACCGGCCCCGGCTCCGACCGCATCTGCCGCCTGGCCTTCGAGAACGCCAAGAAGAACGGCCGGAAGCGGGTGACCTGCGTCACCAAGGCCAACGTCGTCAAGACGACCGACGGCCGCTTCCTCGAGAACTTCTACCGCATCGCCAAGGAGTACCCCGGCATCGAGACCGACGATTGGTACATCGACATCATGACGGCCAAGCTCGTCGATGAAAAGCGCCGCCGCGACTTCCAGGTCCTGGTCCTGCCCAACCTCTACGGCGACATTCTGACCGACGAGGCCGCCGAGTTCCAGGGCGGCGTCGGCACGGCCGGCAGCGCCAACATCGGCAAGCAGTACGCCATGTTCGAAGCCATCCACGGCTCGGCCCCGCGCATGGTCGCCGAAGGCCGCGCCCAATACGCCGACCCCTGCAGCATGATCCGGGCCGCGGCCATGCTCCTCAACCACATCGGCTACACCGACAAGGGCAAGAACCTGGAGATGGCCCTCGACATCACCGGCCAGTACGAGAAGAAGATGCTCATCACCGGCCGGGCGACGGGCGTCACGGGCGCCGCGTTCACCGACTACGTCATGGACTGGGTCAAGAACCCCAAGCTCCAGCAGACCTGGGAAGGCTACGTCAAGGGCTGACCCGGGCTTAAATAACCAAGGAGTCTGACATGCGCAAGAAAATCGCCCTCATCGGCGGCGGGCAGATCGGCCAGATCCTGGCCATGCTCGCGGCCCAAAAAGAGCTCGGAGACATCGTCATCCTCGACATCCCCGAACTCGAGAACCCGGCCAAGGGCAAGGCTCTCGACCTCATGGAGATGGCCCCCCACGGCAACTACGACGCCACGATCACCGGCACATCGGACTACAAGGACATCGCCGGCGCCGACGTCGTCATCATCACGGCGGGGAAACCCCGCCAGGCCGGCATGACCCGCGAGGACCTGATGGCCGTCAACCTGGGCATCATCAAGCAGGTGGCCGAAGGCGTCAAGCAGAACGCCCCCAAGGCCCTCTGCATCATCGTCACCAACCCCCTCGACGCCATGGTCTACGCGTTCTGGAAGCTCACCGGCTTCCCCAAGCAGCAGGTCATCGGTATGGCCGGGACGCTCGACACGGCCCGCTGGCGCGCCTTCGTAGCCATGGAGCTCGGCGTGTCCGTGTCGGACGTCGCCGGGACGGTCCTCGGCGGCCACGGACCCGACATGGTGCCTCTGCCCCGGCTGACTACGGTCGGCGGCGTGCCCCTCACGGAGATCGCCACCAAGGAACAGATCGACAAGCTGGCCACCCGGACCCGCGAAGCCGGGACCGAGATCGTCAAGCTTTTCGGCAAGGGGTCGGCGTTCTTCAGTCCGGCGTGGAGCGCCATCATCATCGCCGAGTCCTACCTCAAGGACAAGCGCCGCGTCCTTCCCTGCGCCGCCCTCTGCGAAGGGGAATACGGCGTCAATGGCCTGTTCATCGGCGTGCCCTGCCTCGTCGGCGCCAAGGGCATGGAGAAGATCTTCGAGATCAAGCTCAACGACGAAGAGAAGGCCATGCTCCAGAAAACGGTCGGCGTCGTCCAGAAGACCGTCGAAGAGACGAAGCTGTAAGCTCTCGCTTCAATCGGTCAGCCTGCGGTCAGTCCGTCAAGGAGAGACTTCGCCTCTTTCAGGTCCGGGGTCTCAAAACCTTCGGTGAACCAGCCGTAGACTTCCGCCAACATCTTTCTAGCGTTTTCCCTATGACCCTGCTTCTGTAATAATCGGCTCAAACTCATCGTGGCCCTGAGCTCCCATGACTTGGCCGACCGTAGGCGAGAGAGCTCAATAGCCTGCCTGAAATATTTCTCGACTTCATTCTCGGGCTCACCCCGCATCCGCAACAATTCACCCTTGAGCCGATAGAGCTCGGCTTCCATGTATCTCTCATCATATTTCTGGACAGCTTCAAGGGCCCAGTCCACGGCAGAAAGCCCTTCCTCCAGAGCTCCTGCTTTTCGGCAGGCTTCAGCGACCCTCGCCCACAGACGCGAGAAACAGGTCAGGGTCCCCGTCCCTTCCATGATCGCCAAGCTTTGACGCATCTGGGCTATTCCTTCTTTGACCTTTCCCTCGAGAACGGCTCTCTCTCCACGATAAAAATAGCCATGCGCTCCTATGTAGATGAACCCGTTCTTCTCGCAGAACGGAACAAGTTCTTCTGTATCCTTGTCGATCTGCGGAAAGTTTCCGAGGAACCAATTCAGTTCACAATCCAAGAGTAGGATAAAAGCCAGCGAGTGCAAATGACCTAATTTTCGAGCGATGTTAACCGCCTCATTCAGTTGTCGGAGAGCTTGGTCGGGATAGCCAAGAATCCACTGCGCCCAAGATCCAATACCCTGATTGAACACTCCCACATCATAGCCGATGAGATACGCCAGAAAGCCTTGCTTTTCTTGATTGTAGACGTCCATCATACGCTTGCCATATTCAACCGTCTGGACAAGTTCTCCCATATTGAGTAAAGGCCAAGTGTGGGCATAACAGCAGCTAGCTTCGAGCATTGGGTCCTTTGACTGTTCCGCTATTTGAGACATTTGTTCCGCAAATTTCAGCGATGTTCTGTACTGGCCCGTAGTTCCATAATAATTGACAAGCTGAAAAAGCGCGAAAAAGCGCTGAAGCATATCGCCCGCCCGATCGCAAAGCTCTCGGGCTCGAACGACGGCTTGGCCCAATTCCGGAGCACCAAAGCCCTTCGTGGACATGAGGGGAACAGCCAGGGCGAGTTGTAAAGCAAGTTCGAGTTGGTCGCGCTCAGGAGTTTCTGGAAGCTTTTTAAGAAGTTCCAGAGCTTTTTTATAGTGAGCGATCGCCTCCTCGCCGGCAGACAGCCGTACGGCTTTACTTCCTGCCTTGTGAAGATATTCAATGGCCTTGGATACGATCCCTGCTTCCAGAAAATGTCTGGCCAGCTGGACAGCGATCTCTTCGGCCTGCTCTCCGTAGAGGGTTTCCAAGATATTTCCCACTTCTTCATGAAGTTGCGTTCTCTCCACCTTATCGAGGCTGTTGTAAAGATACCTCTGGAACAGGATGTGCTGGAAAAGATACGAGGACAAGCGCTGTTTTTCGAGCTGCCGGATGCCTTTTGCAGACACCAGATGATGCCGCTTATCCAGCTCCCGGCTCAAAAGCTTGATCAGCTCTCGGACTTCTTCTTTCTGAATCCGGGCGACCACCTCGGCCGTAAATTCTTCGCCTTCGACACTGGCGATCGTCAAAATCTCCCGTAATTTTTCATTGAGCCTTTGAACGCGCTCTTCGATGACGGCATCCACGCGCGCCGGGAGCGCGTTCCAATCCAGATCCGGGCCCTCCGTCCATCGACCGTCTCCGTCCCTGACCAAAGCCCCGCGTTCCTCCATGTTCCGAAGCAATTCAACGGTAAAGAGAGGATGTCCTTTGGTCTGGCTGTAGAGCGTCTCTCGGAATTTAGGACCAAGCCGGTTGGGCTCCGTGTCGATAAAATCGTCCACGAATCGACGGGCTTCCGTTTTTCCAACCTCGATCTCGATCTCTCCAAAATCGCGTTTGAGTTCGTGAAGGATAGGATCGAGGGGATGACGCTCCTCTCCTCGGCCGAGAGCCACCTCTGCCGGCCTAAAAGCCCCGAGGATAAGGATCCGGTTCCCCTGGATCCGGCGGCCCAGATGAAAGAGTAAGCTGGCCGAGCCGGGATCAACCCACTGGAGGTCGTCAAGAATAAGAAGCAACGGCTTTTCTTTGGCAAGATCTTGCAACACGCGGGTGTATTGTTCCAAAAGATTGCTCTGCTGGAGCATCAGATCGGCAGGGAGCGAGGACTTGCGGTCCACGAGTTTCTTCAAGCCGGCCAGCCAATTCGTCATTCTTGATGAGAAGGCTTCGCTTCGGGATACCAAGGCCGCTCCGGGGACAAAAAGATTGATCAAATCCTGGCCGTTATCTAATAGGGCTTTGACGGAAAGAGGCAGAAGATTCCACAGCCGAAGAGCGTGTTCTCTGGAAATGACGCCGGCCGTCCATTTGGCTTCGACGTCTCCGGTCAAAAGACCCAATATCTCCATGAATGGCAGGTAAGGGTCCCCGATTCCCGCGTGGGCGTTGCATTTGCCTGAGGCGACAATGAGTTCAGGATATGTCTCTTGGACACGTTGGGCAAACTCCTGGACTAAAGCTGTTTTTCCGCTGCCCGCTTCGCCGAGCAGGAAGGCCACTTGGCCCTTGCCGCTTAGAGCGGCCTCGAGTTTCTGAGCCAGTTTTCCTAATTCTTGTTCTCGGGCCACAAAGACCGATCGCTTGACCGGAGCCTCTTCCGCGCCCTCGATGAGAAAAGCCGGGATCTTCGGTTTCAGGGTACCCACGGCTGTCGGTAAACCCTCCTCCAAGCATCTCAAATCCGCCAGCAATTCCTCCGCCGTCTGGTATCTCTTCTCTCTGTCCTTTTCCAGGCATTTCAGGACGACCGTTGTGAGTTCTTCGGAGAGCTGGGGATTAATCTCCTTGGGGCTCAGAGGGATTTCAGCCTTGTGCTTCATGGCGATGATCAAGGCCGTATCGCCCTCAAAGGGGACTTTCCCCGTCACCATTTCATAAAGCGTGGCTCCCAGGGCGTAAATGTCCGATCGCGCGTCCGCTTCCATCCCTTCCACTTGTTCGGGAGACATGTAGTCCGGGGTCCCGATGATCACTCCGGCTTCCGTAACGCCTTTGGCGGCCAGCGACCGAGCGATTCCAAAGTCCATGATGCGGACATTTCCGTCTCTGTCGATCATGATGTTTTGCGGCTTCAGATCACGATGAACGACGCCCAGCCGGTGCGCCTCCGTCAGTCCCTCGCAGACCTGCCCGGCGATGGGCACCGCTTCGTTTTCAGGCAACCGGCCGGTCCTTCGGATAACGGTTTTCAAATCCTCTCCGGGCACATATTCCATGGTGATGAAATAGGTGTCTTTTTCCCTGTTGATATCGTGCATCCGGCAGACGTTCCTGTGGGTGATCCTTCGCGCGAATTTCAGTTCATTCCGGAATCGTTCGATCGTCTTTTCGTCGGCGGCGATTTCCGGGTTCAAGAGCTTAAGGGCCACCTCCTCCTGAATCTCTTTGTCCAGGACTTTGTAGACCCTGCCCATGCCGCCGCGGCCTAGTTCTTCGATAACCTCGTATCTTCCGGCGTAGAGGGTCCCTTGGGCCGGTTCCCTGTGAGAAAACGGAAACGTCTTTGTCGCTGAAAACGGCGTCTTTTCGGAAGAGGACAAATCGAACCCGCAGCTTCCGCAGAAGTGGGAATCGGAAGGATTCTCAAAGAGACATTTGGCGCATTTCATGGCCTCGCCTCCCTAAGATGGGGAAAAAAATCAGATTATCAAGTGCGCTGACCCCATGGGCGTCTTTGATTCGACTGCCCCTTCAATCAACTGCCGAGAGGAATTTTAAATCCGTACTTAACAAGATGTCAAGGACGGCGCATTCCTGACCGGCTTCGGGCCACCCAGAGGAGGAAGCAGATTCCTCTTTTGGTCTTTACGAATCTTTGAAAAAAAGCTATCGTAAATCCCGCATGAGGATCCACGAGTATCAAGCAAAACGTCTCCTCGCGGGGTTCGGGATTCCCGTCCCCCGCGGCGAGGTTGTGAGGACACCCGCCGAGGCGCGCGCCGCCGCCGAAAGGCTCGGCGGACCGGTCGTTCTCAAAGCCCAGATCCACGCCGGCGGCCGGGCCAAGGCAGGTGG
This sequence comes from Candidatus Aminicenantia bacterium, assembly GCA_041479905.1. Lineage (GTDB taxonomy): Bacteria > Acidobacteriota > Aminicenantia > Aminicenantales > Saccharicenantaceae > RBG-16-66-30. The sequence continues at coordinate 3,623 of JBGOYY010000092.1, read as the reverse complement.
CGTCCTGAAGGCAGAGACCCCGGCCGAAGCGGAAGCCGCCGCGGCGCGCATCCTCGGCCAACCCCTGATCACCGCCCAGACGGGCCCTGAAGGACATGTCGTCCGCCGCGTCCTCGTCGAAGAAACGCTCGCGATCGAGCGGGAGCTCTATCTTGGGCTCACTCTCAGCCGGGAGGAGGAGCGGCTCGTCCTTCTCGTCTCGCCAATGGGCGGCGTCGACATCGAGGCCCTCGCCCTCGACGAACCCGACCTCATCCTCCGGCAGAGGATCTCCCCGTCGACAGGTCTGCGCCCATTCCAGGCGAAGCGTGCCGCTTTCGCCCTCGGCCTGGCGGGCCCGGCCTACGGCCGGGCCGTCAAGCTCATCACCGACCTCGTTTGCGCCTTCGAAGCGACCGACGCCTCTCTCGTCGAGATAAATCCGCTGGCCCTCGCCGCCGGAGGCGAACTCGTCGCCGCCGACGCCAAGATGGAGTTCGACGACAACGGCCTCGCCCGCCGGCCCGAAGTCAAAGCCCTTCGTGATCCGGACGACGAGTCGCCCCAGGAACGTGAGGCGTCGCTCGCCGGCCTGAGTTACGTCAAGCTCGACGGCGACGTCGGCTGCATGGTCAACGGTGCGGGCCTGGCCATGGCCACCATGGACCTCATCAAGCTTTCCGGCGGGCGGCCGGCCAATTTCCTCGACGTCGGCGGCGGGGTCACGGAGGAGGCCGTGGCCAAGGCCTTCGCCATCCTCGCCTCCGACCCCGGCGTCCGCTCCGCCCTCGTCAACATCTTCGGCGGCATCGTCCGTTGCGACCTCGTCGCCCAGGGCATCGTCCGGGCGGCCCGGGAGCATGGCCTCCGCATCCCCGTCGTGACCCGGCTCGAAGGGACGAACGCCGACGCCGGCCGGAAGATCCTCGCCGACTCTGGGCTCCCCTTCACCACGGCCCCGAACATGGAGGCGGCCGCCCGCGAGGCCGTCCGGCTGGCCGGCGGGCGAGGAGGGTCCGGATGAGCATCCTCGTCGACGCCTCGACCCGCGTCGTCGTCCAAGGGATCACCGGCGCCGAGGGGACGTTCCATGCCCGACGCATGCTCGAATACGGCACGGCCGTCGCCGCCGGGGTGACGCCGGGAAAGGGCGGAACGCGGCACCTCGACATTCCCGTTTTCGACACCGTGGCCGAGGCCGTCAAGAGCGAGGGAGTCGACGCCTCGGTCATCTTCGTCCCGCCTCTCGCCGCCGCCGATGCGGTCATGGAAGCGGCCGACGCCGGCGTCCGACTCATCGTCTGCATCACCGAGGGCATCCCCGCGCTCGACATGGTCCGGGTCAAGACCTTCCTCAAGGAGACTTCGAGCCGGCTCATCGGGCCGAACACACCCGGCATCATCTCGCCGGGCCGGACGAAGCTCGGCATCATGCCCGGCTCCATCCACAAGCCCGGCCCCGTCGGAGTCATCTCCCGGTCCGGCACGTTGACCTACGAAGCCGTCCACCAGCTCACCCTTCTCGGCCTCGGCCAATCTACGGCCGTGGGCATCGGCGGCGACCCCATCGTTGGGCTCTCTTTCGTCGACCTCCTGGAGATGTTCGAGGCGGACCCGGAAACCGAGGCCGTCGTCCTCATCGGTGAGATCGGCGGTTCGGCCGAGGAGGCCGCCGCGCTTCTCATCGGCGGCGGTCTGTCCAAACCCGTCATCGGCTACATCGCCGGCCTGACGGCCCCGCCGGGGCGGCGCATGGGCCACGCCGGAGCCATCATGTCCGGCGGCCGGGGCACGGCCTCCCGCAAAGTCGAGCTCCTCAGGGAGGCGGGGGCCTTCATGGTCGAGAATCCGGCCGAGATCGGGAAAACAGCGGCGGTCGTCCTCTCGGGGAAAGCCTGAGGGCGCGAATGCCCGACCCTTTATTTTTTCCGCGGCCGGGCCTATAATACCCCCCGGCAAAAAAACATCCTCGCCGGAATTCCAAAAGAACGAAAAGAAACATAACCCGGTCATGATATGAACGAAGAAAACGGCACGATTGGGGAAAAGATCAAGCGGACCCTCTTCGGCCGGCCGCGCAACCTCAAGGACCCGTCCATCTTCCACAAGCTGGCCTTGATCCCGATCCTGGCCTGGATCGGCCTCGGGTCCGACGGCCTGTCATCGGCCTCCTACGGCCCCGAGGAAGCCTTCAAGGTCCTGGGCAAGCACACCTATCTGGCCCTGGCCTTGGCCGTGGCCACTGCCCTGACCGTTTTCATTATCTCCTACGCTTACTCGCGCATCATCGAGTATTTCCCGTCGGGCGGCGGCGGCTACATCGTGGCCACCCACACGCTGGGAGAAAAGGCCGGCGTCCTCTCCGGCAGCGCCCTGCTTGTCGACTACATGCTGACCATCACCGTGTCCATCGTCTCCTGCGGCGACGCCATCTTCAGCTTCTTCCCCGCCTCTTACCAGCCGTTCAAGACGCCGTTCGAGATCCTGGCCATCCTCTTCCTGGTCGTCATCAACCTGCGCGGCATCAAGGAATCGGTGACCATGCTCGCGCCGATCTTCATCGTCTTCATTCTGACCCACGTCCTGCTCATCGGCTACGGCATCCTCAAGCACATCCCCGAGATCGGGGCCGTGGCCGCCGACGTCCGCTCCGGGTTTCAGGGCGGACTGGTCACACTGGGCTTCGGCGGCATGGCCCTCCTCTTCCTACGGGCCTTCTCCATGGGCGGCGGGACGTTCACGGGCATCGAGGCCGTCTCGAACGGCCTCCAGATCATGCGCGAGCCCCGGGTCCAGAACGGCAAAAGGACCATGGTCTATCTCTCCGTCTCCCTGGCCCTGACGGCCGGCGGCATCCTCGTCTGCTACCTCTTCCTCGGCGTCAGCCCGGTCGCCGGCAAGACCCTCAACGCCGTGCTCGCGGGCGAGGTCTTCGGCGGCTGGAGCTTCGGCGGCGTCCTGGCCCTCATCACTATCTTCTCCGAGGGCGCCCTGCTCCTTGTCGCCGCCCAGACAGGTTTCGTCGACGGGCCTCGGGTCATAGCCAACATGGCCGTCGACTACTGGTTCCCCCACCGCTTCGCTTCCCTGTCCAGCCGTCTGACCATGCAGAACGGCGTCCTGCTCATGGGCGGCTCGGCCATCCTTCTCCTTATCTACTCCCGCGGCCGTATTTCGACGCTCGTGGTCATGTATTCGATCAACGTTTTCCTGACCTTCTCGCTCTCCGAGCTGGGCATGTCCCGGTTCTTCATCAAGAACAGGCGCAAGGAGCCGCACTGGAAGAAACACCTCCCGGTCCACCTCACCGGCCTGACCGTGTGCCTGACCATCCTCATCGTCACCACCCTCGAGAAATTCACCTATGGCGGCTGGCTGACGCTGGTCATCACCTTGGTCGTGATCGCCCTGTGCTACTTCATCAAGGGCCATTACAACAAGGTCCGCACGGGCGTGCGCGAGCTCGACGACATGCTCGTCGCCATTCCCCACAAGGGCACCTATAACACCGGCCCGGCCGACCCGACGGAGATGACGGCCATCCAGCTCGTCAGCGGCTACAACGGTTTCGGAGTTCACACGTTTTTATCGATCATCCGCGGCTTCCCAGGGCTCTATAAAAACTTCGTTTTCATCTCCGTCTC